>JALEGB010000088.1 GCA_022760355.1 Neomegalonema sp. | reverse complement strand
TTTCAAATCGAATGCGCGCATTCGATGGCTCGGAAATCGCGACCACTCAAAGAGATAGAGCATTTTCATGACCGCAATTGTTTCGAAAATGCTCTAGAGCTTGTTGATGTTTCACGGAACCATCAACAAGCTCTAAGTCTCAGTTTGGTCGCGATTTGCGAGCCGTTAGATGGGGGCTTCTAACTTCAAATCGCTCAAGGGTGCGACCTCTTTGTTTTGTCGCGTGCTGTTCCCGCCAACCGGTATCCACTTGGTCGGCGCACGCTCTAACGAGCCTGAGAACACGCAACGCCGCCGCGCGCCGCGCCCGGACACCGGGCGCAACTGCGGCCGCCAATCAGCTTGAGATCTGCTTGATCAGCGCTTCGACATCATCGCCATTGCGCTGAAGAATCGAAGAAAACTCGCTACGCTGCGTCACCAGCAGCGATACGCCCTCAACATACACGTCGAAGATTTTCGGAGCGCCTTTGATTTCAACGACGCGCCACTGCACCTCAATCGGCTTGGCGCCGCCGCCCGAAACCAGCAGGCTGTCAACGATCACGCCGCTCTCATCCACGTCCCCTGCGCGGCCGATCGAGATGGTGTCGCCGCGGAAATCATCGAAACGCTTTGAGTAGGTCGCGGTCATGTAGCCGACGAAAGCGGCTTGATACCGCTCCCGCTGCTCCGGCGACATGCCGCGCCACGGACGGCCAATAGCTGTGCGTGCGATCTGGCGCACGGCCGCGCCCTCGGTCAGCAGGGCTTTGAAGGCCGCCTGCTTCGCCGCGATGTCGTCATCGCCGCTGACAATCTCGATCAAACGGCGGGCGAAAATCGCCACATGCTCGCGCGCCGCGGCCGTGTCCAACGCATTGGCGCGGAGCGGTGCGGCCAGGACCGCTGCTGCGGCGGAAAACATAGAAAGGGCGTGCCGACGGGTGCAGATCATCGCATTTCCTTTTCACAAGGCGCAAAGTCAAAGAGCGCGGCAACCAACGGCGCGCGCCACGGCTTTATTTGGGCGAAACTCGCGCGGTTATCGACGAAAAGACGGATGTTGACCGGAATGTTACCAGCCAGACACGCACAAAGCGAGTTCACGCTGGCGTCGCAACGGAATGAGGAGAAAAGCAAAGGGGGCCAAGCCCCCTTTCATCAGTCGTCTATTCAGCTTCCAGTTTTGGCGCGTCGGCCAAATCCGG
Source organism: Neomegalonema sp. (assembly GCA_022760355.1). GTDB lineage: Bacteria > Pseudomonadota > Alphaproteobacteria > Rhodobacterales > Rhodobacteraceae > JALEGB01. The sequence goes on along the minus strand of JALEGB010000088.1, from coordinate 27,508 downwards.
CTTGCCGGTGACAAATTTCCGACGTGTTTGATAGTACAGCGCACGTGTTGTCGCGTAGCTGTCAGCGCTATCATACAGGACGCTGTCAATCAGACGGCGGTTCGTAGAGCGGAACTCGACCGTCTCAAGCGCGCGCACGCCAGCGCCCGCAAACGGCGCCGCTATGTAGGTGGTCGGCGCGAGCGCGATGTCGAAGATCCGCCCGGCGGTGTGCCGCACAGTCGTTGGGCCCAGCACCGGGATCTCGTAATAGAAACCTTCGCCAAAGCCCCACGTTGCGAAGACCTTGCCCATATCGGCGTCTTCCTTTGGCAGCTCGAACTCCGTCGCCGGGTCCAGCAAACCGCCGGCGCCGACGATGGTGTTCACGCCAAACCGCAACACCGTACGGCCAGCCGAGGTGACTTCGCCGCTCAGCAGGTGCGATACGAAATCGCGCGGCAGCTCAAGGTGATTCAGGCCGTTGCGGATCAGCAAGCGAACCAGACCGGGGGTCGCGGCGTCATATCCCATCGCCACGGGGCGAAGGAAGTACTTGTCCACGCCTTTGTTCAGGCCGTGCACGTCGCGGTTGACGTCCTCGAACGGGTCATTGATGCGCAATCCGCTCGAATCGACCGATTTGTTGCTCGCGCAACCGGCCAGCACGACCGACGCCAACGCCGCCGCCGCGACTTTGACCACCCGCCCCAAGACGCGCCCGTTGATTAGCGATACGCTCATACCCGCCGCCCCATTAAACTTACCTCCGCTGCCGGTAGCATAGCCAATGCCCGGTTGCCAAAGCAGAAACATCGTGAAGATTGCTAGAGAGAGATTTCTGCGTCCTGTTTGCACACGGGCCAAGCCAGCGCGCCGCCGGCGGTTGGCTTAGCGCTAATCGGGGCGCCGACGCAACGCTTGCCCGGCGCGTTTTCGAGGGCAGTTAGATCAACGAGTATCAACCTCACGTTATCGGAGGCGGGAATGTCGAACGAGAACCTCGCGGGATTGATCGAACGCCGGCTCGCGGAAAAGGGGCTGCAGCTGCCCGAAGCGCCCGCGCCGGCCGCAAACTACGTTCCATATGTCGTCTCTGGCGACCTGGTGTTCATCTCGGGCCAGGTTTCCATCCTCGGCGACCGCAAGTGGATTGGCGCACTCGGGAAGGACGCCAGCCTTGCCGACGGGATTGAGGCCGCGCAGGCCTGCGCCCTCAACTTGATCGCCCAACTCCGCGCCGCGACGGGGAACGATCTAAACCGCGTCGCCCAAATCCTGCGCGTCGGCGGCTTCGTGAACGCGGCCCCGAGCTTCACCGATCACCCGGAAGTGATCAACGGCGCCTCCGATCTTCTTGCGGAGCTGTTCGCCCCTCGCGGCGCCCATGCGCGCGCCGCGGTCGGCTGCGCATCGCTGCCGCGCGGCGTTATGGTCGAAATTGAGATGACGGCGAAACTCGTCTGATGTCTTCCGTGCTCGCGCCTCTGTTCGCCGCGCCAATCGCGCATCGCGGCCTGCATAATGCTACGGCCGGCGTCGTCGAAAACTCGCTCAGCGCGGTTAAAGCTGCGGCCGAAGCGGGCTATGCGGTCGAAATCGACGTCCAAATGAGCGCGGACGGCGAAGCGATTGTCATACATGATCCGACCCTGGACCGCACCACCAACGCCAGTGGCCCCGTCGAGGCGGTTCAGGCCGCGGAGATCGCAACGATCGAACTGGTCGGAACCGCGACGCCCGAAGCCCCGCCGACGCTGGCGATGATGCTGGACGCGCTGGAGCTGATTGAGCGCCCAACGCCGCTGTTTGTGGAAATCAAGGATCGCTCCGGGGACTACACGCGGACGGATGGACGGCTGGAGGCGCGCGTTGCGCAACTGGTGCGCGGCCGCAAGGCGCCGATCGCTGTGATGTCCTTTAATCCCCATAGCGTCGCGCTGATGGCGAAGGCTGCGCCGGAAACGCCGCGCGGCCTTCTGGGCTCCTCGTTCGACGACATCCGAAACCCGCATCGGCGCGAAGCCTACGCGAATCTCGGCCTCTATGAGATGGTGCGCGCGCAGTTCGCCTCCTACCGTTGGTCCGACCTGCCGCAGCCGCATGTCGCCCATATTCGCGCGGCGGGAGCTCCTGTCGCAAGTTGGACGGTGCGCAGCGCCGAGGACGCTCGGCAGGCGCTCAAGCACTCCGACCAGATCACCTTTGAGGGGTTTTCGCCGTAGCGGCGCCGCCCAAACGAAGCGCAGATCGCATCAATTCAGGATCGACCCCATTGGCGAAATCCGCCGCGCGCCTACCTGTTAGCAATCGAGCGGCGGCAAAGGGTCTGGGATTTAAATGCCTTCACCAGAAAAGGTTACGGTTCGGGTCGCCGACCAGATCGCCGCCATCGACGCCTCGCTGTGGGATCATTGCGCCTGTCCCATCGCAACCCGAGAGGGCGGGCGGCCGGACAACCCCTTTCTGACCCATCGTTTTCTACTGGCGCTGGAGGAGAGCGGATCGGCGGTTCCCGCAACGGGATGGGGCGCATGCCATTTCATCGCCGAGACGGAACAGGGCGCGCCGCTGGGCCTGCTTCCCGCCTATCTCAAGTCGCACAGCCGGGGCGAGTTCGTCTTCGACTATGGCTGGGCGGACGCGTTCGAGCGCGCCGGCGGCGCCTACTATCCCAAACTCCAGGCCGGCGTCCCCTTCACCCCCGCCACCGGACGCCGTTTCCTGGCCCATCCAGAGTGTGGTCTGGCGTCTCAGGATGTCGCAGAAATCCTGCTGCAGGGCGCGAGCCAATTTGCCGAGACGCGCGGGATATCGTCGCTGCACGTCACCTTCTGCACCCAAAGCGAGTGGGAAGGCATGGGCGCAGTCGGCATGCTTCAGCGTCAAGATCAGCAATTTCACTGGGTTGACCAGGGATATGGCGACTTCGAGGGCTTTCTCGAAAGCCTCGCGTCGCGCAAACGTAAGCAGCTGAAGAAGGAACGCGCGAAGGCCGTGGAAGCGGGCGTCGAGATCGTTCGGTTGACGGGGGACGATATCAAGCCGGAGCATTGGGACGCGTTCTGGACCTTCTACCAGGACACCGGCGCCCGCAAATGGGGATCGCCCTACCTTACGCGCCCGTGCTTTGAAATGCTCCACGATCATATGCGGCAGGACATTCTGCTGGTCATGTGCCGCCGCGACGGGGAATGGATCGCAGGCGCGCTGAACTTCATTGGTCGAGAGACGCTGTTTGGCCGCTATTGGGGCTGCGTCGAAGACCATCCCTACCTGCATTTCGAGGCCTGCTACTATCAAGCTATTGACGCGGCGCTGGAGCTCGGCGTCCCGCGAGTGGAAGGCGGCGCGCAAGGGGCGCACAAGCTCGCCCGCGGCTACATGCCGTCGCCCACTTACTCGCTACATTGGATCGCCCATCCAGGCCTTCGCCACGCCGTCGCCCAGTTTCTGCGGCAGGAGCGGGAAATGGTTGACGCGGAGATCGAAGCGCTGACCGAGATGGGGCCCTATCGCAAAGGGGCGCAATCCGGAGAATAGCCGCGCCGCGGCTGTGTGGAGGGAGTGCGAAATGGGCGGCGACGCGCTGATCGCGGAAGGTTTGACCTTCGACTATGACAATGGCCGCGCGCTGCATGCGGCGAGCCTCACGGCCCCAAAGGGCGAGATCACCGCGCTTGTCGGTCCCAATGGCGCCGGTAAAACGACCGTGATGCGCATCCTGGCCGGGCTGATGCGGCCCCAGAGCGGCAGAGCCGAAGTGCTCGGCGTCGATGTCGCCCACGATCCGCGCGCGGTCCACCAGATGGTCGGCTATCTGCCCGACTTCATTGGCTTATGGGACGGAACGACCGTGGCTCGGCACCTTGAGCATGCTGGCCGCTGCGTTGGGCTCTCAGGCGCCGAGGCGAAGTTGCGGGCCGAAAAAATTGCCGAAACCCTTCGGCTGACGGAAAAGCTGGATGCGGACGCCGGGGCGCTCTCGCGCGGACAGCGCCAGCGCGTCGCCCTGGCGCAAGCGCTGATGAAGAAACCGAAAGTTCTGATTCTGGACGAGCCCGCATCCGGGCTTGACCCCGAAGCCCGCAAAGGCCTCTCGGAGTTGTTGCGCGCGCTGAAGGACGGCGGCTCGACCCTGCTTGTCTCCTCACACATTCTCTCCGAACTCGACGATTATTCTGACCATGTCGTCGTGATCCGCGGCGGACGCATCGTGCGTCATGCAAGCCTGACGGCTGAGGAGACGACGCAGCGCATCGAAGTGGCGTTCGTGGGCGCTGACAATCTGAGCGCCGCCCTCGCCGCCGCGCTGCCCGGTCGGACAGTGCGCGTTCTGGCGCCGGACCGCGCTGAGGTCGAAGCGCCGGCCGCGCCTGAAATCCATGCGGAAATTCTCGCCCAGCTGATTGCCGCCGGCCTCAAGGTCGCGGCGTTTTCGCCACGGCGGCGACGTTTGCAAGACGCCTATTTCGAAACGGAGACGGCGGAGGATGCGGCGTGAATCCTGAACTTCTGCGCCTCGCGCGCCGTGAGCTTTCACCTTTGCGCCTGATCGGCGCGCCGATCATTGTCATGCTGCTGCTGCTCTATGCGGCGGCGAGCTTCTACAACAGTGAAAAACCTTGGGAAGCGTGGGACGGGGTCGGCCGGGTCGCCTTCTGGGCGGTGTTCGCCATCGCGACCCTGTGGGGCGCCCGCCGCGCGGCCGACGCCGTCGCCAGCGAGCTGCGCGATCGCACGTGGGATACGCAGCGGCTTTCCGGTCTCGGCCCCGCGGCCATGACGGTGGGAAAGATGCTCGGCGCGCCTCTGGGCGCATGGTACGCGGTCTCGTTGCTGCTGCTGACCCAAATCGTAGTCCTTCTCACCGTCCCGGCCGACGACGCGGTGACCAAGCTGCTGGTGATTGGCCATGATCTTGGCTGGGCCAGCATCGGCGCCCAGATCGCCGGCGCGTTCGCCATGTTCGCAGCAGCGCTGTTCACCTCGATGACAGCGCTGGCGGGCCAGGACCGCCCGCGCGGCTTTGATACGTCGCTCTTCCAGTTCGGCGCGGTCGCCGGGGGCGCAATGGTCACCGTGGTCATGATGACGGTCGCCGGTCGGCTTTCGGGCGGCGAATTTTGGGGCGTGAAGATGTCGGACAGCGCCGCGTTGGGGCTGACCTTCCTCTATCTTGGCCTCTGGGCCACCCTCGGCGCGTGGAACCAAATGCGCAAAGCCTTTGGCGTCGACACCACTGGGCTGCTGTGGATCCTGTTTCTGATCGCGCTTCCATTTTACGTGCTGGGTTGGGGCGCCCCCGCCATCCCGCGCATCGCAATCCTGATCCTGGCCGGCGCAGCGTACTGCGCCGTGCTGATGGAGCCGCATCGCCGGATCGATATCTGGAATTGGCTGCGCCACCTCAGCGGCGGGCGCTTGCGCGCGATCGTCAGCGGTCCGGCCTGGATCTATGCTTGGCTGGCCGCCGCCGCCATGCTTGCGATCTATTTCAACACCATCAACGCGGAGCTGAGCGCCGCGCAGACATTTGGGCTTGGCGAGGCGGAGCCGACCGTCGCCCCGATCGCCGCGCTGCTGTTCGGCCTGCGCGATATGTTTATCTGCAGCTGGGCCGGCCTGCGCGCAAAAGATGGGCGCGGGATCTGGACGGCGCTGCTCATTCTCGTTGGCCTCTGGATCGCGCTGCCGGCCATCGGGTCCTTCGCGCCGGGCAAAGAACTGCAGCATCTCTTCACCCCCGCCAGCGCCCTTTCGCTCATCTCCGCGGCGGTGCAGGCGGGGCTCGCCTTCCTTGCGGTCGCGCTGATCATGCGGCCGGCGGACAAAACGGAGGAGCGCGCATGAGCGGCGACAAACTCAGCTCAACTGCGCGCGCCGAGGCGCTGAATGACCTGGCCCGGCAGGGGTGGGCCGAGGCGCATGGGCGCGATGCGATCATGAAATCCTATCATTTCAAGGATTTCGCTGAGGCCTTCGCCTGGATGACCCGCGCCGCGGCGGAGGCGGAAAAGGCTAATCATCATCCGGAATGGTCGAACACATACAACAAAGTAGACGTCACGCTGACCAGCCATGACGCAGGCGGCCTGACCACGCGAGACGTCCAACTCGCCAAACGCTTCGACGAAATCTGAGCGGGGCGGCGCACGCCGCACACCGCCCGCCACGCTCTATTTGCGCCCGATCAGGTTCGAGAGCGTGGTGCGAATTTCCTCGATAAGCGCCGCGTCTTGATGGGCGTAAGCACGCTCCGCGCCGCCTTCATTGGCGAGCATCAACACATGCTGCTCACTATTTTTGCGATAGGCCGCGCGCACGCCATGGGCGGCGATCAGCGCCATCAAAAGGGCGATCAGCCCGAGCATGATCATATTGCGCCAGTGAAGCCCGCAGGCGCCCTCGCCACATGTCGCCAACTTCGTGACGTTGTTATAGGCCCCGCTCGCGAACATGCCGACCAAGCCGATCACCACGATTGCTAAGAACGCCCACGCCCCAGCGTATTTCAGCGGCGAGGTCTCGCCAAACAAATGACGCCGCGCGATTGCGGCCACGCAATGGCCGGCGAGGCTCGCGATCCCAACGGAGAACAAGAAGAAGATGACGAAGGCCACGATGATCTCTTTTACGCCCTCCTTGGGCGGCGCGCCGCGAAACGCCGCCTCAGCCGCCAGCCCCAGCGCGATTGGCGCCACCAAAGCCGCCAGCAATATTAAGAACGGCGAATAGTAGCGCGCGCTCCGAATGACGGAGACGCCCGTAATCCGACTGATTGGATATTCAGCGCGCCCAAATCGAGCGACCGAACTGGAAATGCGCACATCGCCGGCGGAATAGATCGTTTCGTCGCTCGAAGGTTCCATCGCTTTCGCTCCCTCGCCGCCACGAACGCCGCAGCGGCCTAAATCCCCCAACGCGCCCGATCACGCGCGGGCAAATCCTCAAACTCATCAACGTCGGACAGCGGCGCAACTTCCGCAACGGACAGGCCCCGCAGGCTGGCGAGCGTATCCGCTCGCGCATGCTCGCTCGACCAACGCACCGCGTCAAACAGCGTCGCCGGGGCGCGCCGCGGTGATCGACGAAGGCCCACAAGCCAAAATCCGCCATCGGTCGCCGGACCGATGACGGCGTCCGCCCGCCCAAGCGCCTCAAACGCCGACCAGACATGAGACCGATCGACGCCGGGAATATCCGCGCCGACAATCACCACAGGCCCCGGCGGCAAGGCGCGCAAGGCGCGCCCCATCCGATCGCCCAGATTGCCCGCGCCTTGCGGCCAGCGGCCAGCCTGAGACGGCCATACACGGCTCTTTATACCCGCCTCATCCGGCGCGACGGCGATGATCGTGTCCCAGCGACGATCCGCCGCCAGCCGACGCGTCAACGCCAGAGCTTCGCGCCGGAACCATCGCGCTGCGCCGACAGTCCCAATCCGACGCGCCAGGCGCGTCTTTACGCGGCCGGGAAACGGCTCTTTCGCGAAGATCACCACCTGACGACGCCATTGTGCGCTCAGGACGCTGCTCACTGATATTTCTCCAGGATCTTGCGGGGATCCCGCCCCCAGAAATAGAGCGCGACGCAACGCCAGTTTTTCATCCCGCGGCGCAACCAACCATCTCGCCGATACTTGGCGGCGGAGGTCGTCAGGGTCGCAGGCAGCACCTTCAGCCGTTTGCGCCCAAGCGCGCGGACAATGGCGACATCCTCCATGATCGGGATGTCCGGATAGCCGCCAACCGCATCGTAGAGCCGGCGTGAAATAAGGAGCGCCTGATCGCCATAGGGCAACGCGAACAGCCTGGTGCGCAGGTTGGCCCACCCCGCAACCCAGCGAGCGCTGAAGCTGTTTTGGTCGAAGGCGAGACGAAACACCGCCGCACGATCCGGCTCAGAGTCCAAATGCGCTTCGACGGCCTGGATCCACCCGTCCGGCAATTCAGAATCGGCGTGGATGAACATCAGCCATTCACCAGTGGCGACGGCGGCGCCCCGGCGCAGCTGTCCGCCGCGCCCAGCATCGCCCGACACGAACCGGGCGCCCAGCTGCTCAGCAATTTCGGAGATATCGTCGGTGGAGCCGCCATCCGAGACCACCAGCTCCCGCACCAGCCCCTCTACCGCGCCCTTCGCCAGTTGCGCAAACAACGGCGCAACGGCGCCGGCCGCGTTCAGGGTCGGCGTCACGACGCTCAACCGCGCTCGCATCAGATTGGCCCCGCCCATGACTTCATCAAAGCGAATGCTCCTCGGGCGGGCCGTAATTCGAAACGACGAGCAACACAAGGCAGGCCGAGCCGCAGACAAAGAAGGAGACCACAATCGGCGTCGGATCATCGGTCATCATGCCGGAAATCACCGCAGCCCCCACAGCCGCGATCAAATTCTGCATTGTCGTCAACGCCGCCGCGCCCAAACCAGCCAAATCGCCCATATAGTGCATCGCCAATGCGTTGATGTTGGCGAACGCCAAGCCGAAAACGAAGGCCACCAGAGCGCACCAGGTGGCGTAGAGCGCAAAAGGCGGCGCGCCCCCGATTAACGAGAACACAAACCCCGCGCCAGCGCACAGGAAAATCATAGCGCGCACCGCATAGTCGAGTACGCCGCGCACGCCAACGCGCTCAACGATGCGTGAATTTAGAAAGCTGGATGCGCCGATGAATAACGCATTGAAGCTAAATACGAAAACAAACGCGTCGCCGAAGCCGTAGATTTCGCCCAACACATGCTGCGACGTGCCGATGAAGGCGAGGAACGGCGTGAAGAACAGGCCGGACGCCAGGATAGCGCCGATCGCCCGCCGCCGGGCCAGGATCGCCCGCAAGCCGGCGAGCACGACAGGCGGCTTGATCGGCCGGCGATGCTCCTCCGCCAACGTCTCCGGCAGCCGCAGAACAATCCAGGCGATCAGCGCCACCGCCAAACAGCCGAGCGTCACAAACAGGCTTCGCCAGCCCGCCAGCAGCTCCACGCCAAGCCCAAGCGCAGGCGCGATCGCAGGCACGGCGATGAAGATCATCATGACGATCGACATGACCTTGGCCATCTTACTGCCTGAGTAACGGTCCCGCACCACCGCCTGCGCAACGATCCGCGGACCAACCACGCCAGCGCCCTGCAAGAACCGCCCGAAGAGCAAAGACTCAAAATCCCAAGCCGCCGCGCAGAGCACGCTTCCCAGCGCATAGAGCGCCAAGGCCGCCAGCAACGGCGCGCGGCGTCCATAGGCGTCCGCCGCCAGCCCGACGGGCAGCGGCGTAATCGCCATCCCAAGGATCAACGCGAAAATCACATATTCGCCATGACTTTCGCCAGCTGCGCCGGCTGCGCCCGGCAACGCCGCCTCAATCCGCGGCAAAGCCGGCAGCATCAGATCAACGGAAAGCGCAATCATGCTCATCAAGGCGGCGATCAGCAGAATGAACTCGTTCGAGCCCATCCGCCCTTCCGCCGCCGACTGAGCGCAACCGCTAATGCGATCGGTCACTCGGATCGACGCGCCTGAGGAAGCGTTTGCAACGCTGGCCATATTTGCTCAACTTTCCTGGAAACGAGCTGGCGCGCCCGCGCCTTTCAGCACGATTTCGCCGTCCCACATCACCCGCTGACCGCGCACAACCGCGCCGACCGGCCAGCCCTTCGCTTTAAAGCCATCATAAGGCGTCCAGCCGCAGCGCGAAACGATCCAATCATTCTCGATCACATGCTCGGCATTAAGATCGACAATCGTCAAATCCGCATCCCAACCGACCGCGAGCCGACCTTTGCCCGCCAAGCCGAAAATACGCTGCGGACCGTGCGCCGTCAGGTCGACGAATCGCTCCAGCGAGAGCCGGCCTTCGGCCACATGGGTCAACATTACTGGGACCAGCGTTTGCACGCCCGGCATACCCGACGGGCTCTCCGGATAGGGCCTTGCTTTTTCTTCCAGCAGATGCGGCGCGTGATCCGACCCCAGCACGTCGATCACGCCCTGGCGCACCGCCTCGAAGATCGCGTCGCGATGCGCCGCGCCGCGAACGGGCGGGTTCATCTGCACCTTGGTTCCAAGCCGCGCGTAGGCTTCGTCGCCGTCTAGAGTGAGATGATGCGGCGTCGCCTCGCAGCTGACATAGGTCTTGGCCGCCGCCAGCAGGGGGAGCTCATCCGCCGTGGAGATGTGCAAAATATGGATCCGTCGCCGCGCCGCCTCAGCCAGCCCGATCAGCCGCTCCGTGCACAGTCGCGCCGCTTCCGGATCCCGCCAAACTGGGTGAGTGCTTGGATCATTCGGCGCGCGCAGATCCTTGCGCTCGCGCAGCCGCGCCTCATCCTCCGAGTGGATCGAAATACGCCGCCGACCAGAAGCGAAGATCCGAGCCGTCGCCTCCAATTCTTCGACCAAAAGGTCGCCAGTGGACGAACCGGCGAACAGCTTGACCCCCGCCGCGCCGGGCGAACGCTCTAGTTCAGGCAGCTCATCCACATTTTCCGCCGTCGCCCCCACAAAGAAAGCGTGATCCACATCCATACGCCCGGCAGCGCGGGCCAGCTTATCCTCCAAGGCGGCTTTGGTCGTCGTTGTCGGCTTGGTGTTCGGCATCTCGAATACGCAGGTGACGCCGCCCATCGCCGCCGCCCGACCGCCAGTTTCAAGATCCTCCTTGGCCTCCGCGCCCGGCTCCCGGAAATGGACCTGGCTGTCAATCACGCCAGGCAGAACATGCAGCCCCCTGCAATCAATCCGCTCAGCGGCCTCAGCCGCGCCCAGCGCGCCGATCGCCGCGATTTTGCCGCTGAGCACGCCCACATCCGCTTGGGCGACGCCGAACGCGCCGACCAGCACGCCGCCCTCATAGATCGCGTCATACCGCGAAGTTTGCTCAGCGCTGCGCTCAAAGGCGGCGTCAAACTGCGTGCTCTTTACCATTATTTGAAGTTCTTCCGCGTTTCGATCCCAGGGAGGGTGGAGTTCGCCGGCAGAGAACGCTAATGGATTGCGCGCGTCAACGAGTGTTGAGGTCTGCCGATGCGCCAACCAACCAATACGTTCCGTTCGATCTTCTCGCGCTGCGCGCGTGGAGGGAGACACGCCGCCGTCATGCTGTTCGCGTGCCTTGCGGCCGCCACGCCTTCCGCCGTAGCGAAAGAAAAGTTTGAGATCCACGGCTCGAACACGATCGGCGCAAAGCTGATGCCGGCGCTGATCGAAGCGTTCGGCGTGGCCGCCGGATACAAAATCGTCCGCGAGCCAGGAACAAGCACCGAAGTAGAAACAATCCGGGGCTTGTTCGGCGTCGACGAAGCATTCGAGATTCGCCTGGAGCGTTTCGGGTCCAGCACCTCCTTCAAAGGCCTGCTCTCGGGCGCCGCCGTCCTCGGCATGTCGTCCCGCCCAATTAAGGATAAGGAAGTCGTCGCGCTGAAGGAGGCCGATGGCGTCGCAATGCGCGAGCCGGGCGCGGAGCATATCATCGCGCTCGACGGCCTGACGGTGATCGTGCACAAGAGCAACCCGCTGCCTGCCATCAGCCTGGAAACCGCGGCGCGCATTTTCGCCGGCGATATCAAAGACTGGTCCGAGCTTGGGCTCCCGGCCGGGCCGATCGCGATCCATGCGCGCGACAATAACTCAGGCACCTGGGACACGTTCAAATCGCTGGTTCTGAAGCCAGCCGGGCTGTCCCTTACGAAATCCGCGATCCGCTACGCGTCGAATGAAAAGCTCGGCAAGGCCGTTGCATCAGATCCCAAATCGATCGGCTTCGTTCCGCTCGCATTTAAAGACGTCGCGAAGCCGGTTCCGATCGCCCTTGAATGCGGCATGGTTGTGCGGCCTGACCGCTTCGTGGTGAAGGCGGAGGAGTATCCGCTTGGCCGCCGCCTCTATATCTACACCAAAGGCGCGCCCAAACTGCGCGAGGCGTCCCGCCTCCTGACGTTCGCGACGTCGGACGCCGCCCAAGCCGTGGTCGGTAAGGTCGGATTTGTTAACCAAGAAGTCGAGTACCAGGATTTCGTCGCGTTCAGCAACCATATCATGGGCGCGATGCAGGCTGTCGCCGGCAAAACTGAGCTCGCCGCCCTGAAGCGGATGATCCGCCGGATCGAAGGCTACCGCCGGCTGTCGACAACCTTCCGCTTTGAGCCTGGCGGCGTCCTGTTGGATGCGAAGTCCATCGCTGACGCCGGTCGTCTCGCGCGCTGGCTGATGAAACCAGAGAATAGAAAAATCAAAATCAGGCTGATCGGATTTGCGGACAGCGTTGGCGGCTATGAAGCCAACCTGGGGCTGAGCCTGGAGAGAGCCAAAGCCGTGCGACGGGCGGTTTTGATCCTTGCCGGCCCGGGCCTCAAATCAGAGCGCATCCGCCTGCACGGCTTCAGCACGGTCGCGCCGATCGCATGCAATTCCACCGCATCCGGCCGCGCCGCCAATCGTCGCGTCGAAGTCTGGGCGTCGCAATGACCGAACTTCCCTTGCTCGGCGCAATTGATCAGAGCCGCGCCGTCCTGCGCGTAAGCGGGCTGGATGCGGAGAGCTTTCTCCAAGGCCTGCTGACCAATGACATCAGCGGCGCCAGCGCGGATCAAGCGGTGTACGCTGCGCTGCTGACGCCTCAGGGCAAGTTTTTGTTTGACGGATTTGTGCTGCGGCCGGACCCGAAACAGTTTTTGATCGATTTGCCAGCGACCGATCTCGACCCGTTCGCGAAGCGGCTGTCCATGTACAAGCTCCGCGCGCAGATCGAGATCGCGCGCGCCCCGGTCTATAAAACTCTGCTTCTCTGGCCGACGTCGGACGGCGAACCGCTTGCGGAGCTGCAGGCCGCCGTAACGCAGCTTGCCCTCGGCTATGTTGATCCGCGTGCGTCAGCTTTGGGCGTGCGCGCTCTGGTCGAAAGCGTCCGCGCTGGCGACGCTGGGATGCTGTCGCCACTGTCCGCCGCGCCCGGTGATATTGACGCCTATCACGCCCGGCGCGTTCGGCTCGGCGTTCCAATCTCAGGCGACGATCTGGTGCGAGACGAAAGCTATCCGCTTGAGATCGGCCTCGATCACATCAATGGCGTTGATTTCCGCAAGGGTTGTTATGTCGGGCAGGAAGTCACGGCCCGGATGAAACACAAAGCAACGCTCAAGAAGGCGCTGTATTTCGTTGACTTAGCTGCAGCGCCCAACGCCTCCCCGGGCGATGAGCTGACTGTCGCGGATCGAAGCGCCGGCGTTCTTGGGTCGGCCGAAGCAGGCGTCGGCCTGGCCCTACTCCGCGCGGATCGTGCTCAGGGCGAATTGGCGGTGGACGGCGGCGGTTCCGCCGCGGTGAAGGCCGCCGTTTTTGCGGCGGCGCCCTCAGGCGCAGCAACGGCTGGCGAGGAGTGATCAGCCGCTATCGGCTTCCAACTCCGCCGCAGCCTCGTCCATCGGTGTAAAATCAACCCGCCACAGCCCAGAATAGGGCCGGTTGATGTCGCGGACCATTAGGAAAATAAAGCTGCCAAACGTGCTCAAGGCGAAGATGGCGTAGTAGTTAAAGTGGGGTCCGGTCGAATGCTCCAGAAAAAACGGGGCCAGGATCGCAACTTTCATAACCAGCAGCATCCAAACCAAATATCCAGGCACACGTGAGGCCGCTTGCGATCCGCGTTCAGCGCGCAGCAGGCGAAGCGCCTCCAGCTCGCGCAGAAGCGCCACCTTCAGTTCGGTTTCGTAGACATGCGCGCCGGCAATAATGCGCCGACAACCATCAATTGCGCCGTCATTGCGCTCCGCCCGATCCGCATCGCGACGGGTCCGGATGTTATCGACATACATCGCAAGCTCGCCGCGCACATGCCGCATGGCCGCCCGCGACCCATCATCATGGAAAGCGGCGCTCAGGCTCGCGATGGACCGCACTTTCGTCGCCTCGCGCAGAAGCGCCGCCGTCAGGCCGTTTACCGTTTCCAGCCCTTTGATCAGCACCAGCGCCGTTACGATCGCGTAGAGCGTTGAGAGCGTCGTCAGGAACTGCTCGATATAAAACTCATTTATAACCAGCAAGCTCTGATTGAGTTCAAACTGGTTTGCAAAATAATAAGCGACACAACATAGCAGACCGATAAAAACCGGCCCAAACAGGCGGCGAAAAATCATGCATACTCCCTCTCTATTGTTGTGCGCCGAGCGGCGTTTTTACACGCCCCAAACGAATATAATCATCGGCGCTGCGACGAGGATGATCAGCAACTCCAGAGGCAACCCCATTCGCCAGTAATCGCCAAACCGATATCCCCCTGGCCCCATCACCAATGTGTTGCACTGATGGCCAATCGGCGTAAGGAACGCGCACGAAGCGCCAACCGCCACCGCCATCAGAAAGGCGTCGGTGCTCGCATTCAACGCCGGCGCAATTTTGATCGCGAGCCCCCCCATCAGCAACGCGGTCGCTGCGTTGTTGATGACGTCGCTGACGAACATCGTGACAACCATCAGCAAGACCATCACCATCCAGGGCGCCACGCCGGCGGCCCCGGCGCCCGAGGCGAGCGCCTCCGCCATCAACGCCATCGCGCCCGTTTTCTCGAGCGCAATGCCGAGCGGGAACATCGCGCCAAGCAACACGATCACCGACCAATCGATATCGTCATACAACTCGCGCACCGGAATCAGGCCCGTCAGCGCGCCGCCAATCACCGCGAGAGTGAAGGCGACCGCAGTCGGCACAAACCCCAACGCCGCCGCCAGCACCGCAACGGCGAACAGCGCCAAGGCCAGCGCCGCCGTCGCCAAGCGCCTGGGGCCGCCCAGCGCCAACCCCCGCTCCGCCAAAGGCAGCAAACGATAGCGCTCGATCAACGCCCGCAATGTCTCTTCTTCGCCTTGTATCAGAGCAACGTCGCCAGCCTGGATCGTTTCATCACGCAGCCGCCCCCTGATCGGCCGGCCCTCCCGCGCCAGCGCCATTAGCCGCGCCAGCCCTGGATAGCGCCGATCCAACAGCCGCGCGCTCCAACCGATCCAGGGGGAGCGCGGGCTCACCACCGCCTCGATCAACCCGGCGCTCTCTCCCTTACGCCGCCAGTCCACCTGCTCGTCGATCGAAAGCGCCCGCTCCCGCCCCTCATCGACAACTTCCAACCCATATTCCGCAACAGCTTCGGCGATTGCTTCGGCGCCGCCGCGAAACAAGACCACATCGCCGGCCAGCAGGACGCTGAAGCCCATCGCCGGGCGCCCCGGCCCCTCGCCGCCGCCCTGAGAAATCGACAGCACCGACGCCCCTTCGCCGGTTAACAGCGGCAATTCACGCAACGCCTTGCCCGCCGCGACCGATCCTTCCGGCACCCGCAGCTCGGCAACATATCCGCCAAGATCAAACAGCGCCTGCTGCGGGTCGGCGGCTCGGCGCTCCGCAGGCAGCAGGCGCCATCCAATAAGCGCGACGAACGCCACCCCGGCCACCGCCGTCGCCAAGCCAACCGGCGTAAAATCAAACAGGCCGAATGCGCCCAAGCCCGCATCGGCCCTCAGCTGAGCGATGATGATATTAGGCGGGGTGCCGATTTGCGTCGTCATACCGCCAAGGATCGCGGCGAAAGCCAGCGGCATCAGTAATATCGCCGGATTACGCTTATTTTCCGCCGCCGTGGCCAGCGCGACAGGCATCATCAGCGCCAGAGCGCCGACATTATTGATAAACGCCGAAAGCAAAGCCACAGTGCCGCAAAGCAACAGAATATGGACCAGCTCATTGCTGGTGTAGGGTTTCATGGTGTCGGCGACGATCTCGACGACCCCGGCCCGGCTTAGCATCGCGCTCAAGATCAGCACCGCCGCGACCGTAATGACCGCCGGATGGCCGAAACCGGCGAAGATTGTCTCAGCCGGCGCCAGCCCCATAACGGCGACCGCGCCAAGGACGATCAGCGCCACCACGTCATGGCGCACGCGCGAAAATGCGAACAGCCCCAACGCGCCAACCAATATGGCGATCGCCATCCATTGCTCTGTGGTCACCCCTGCCCCCTGTGGCGATGCGCCGCCGATCTCGTGTTTCCTAATCCCGCTCTTTGTGACCGCGCCTTCGCGGCGGGATCAAGGCGCCGCAGAAGCGCACTCCCGAAGCGCGCGGCGCTGCGCATAGATTTCGTCCGGCGTATGGGCGCAATAACCAAGCCGCAGCCCCGCCACGCCGTTTTCCGAAGCAGCACAAGCGGACAAAGACCGCATTCCTAGCCCATAGTGGTCAGCACGCGCCAGCGCCGCGCGCTCCGTCGCCAGATCCGCCATCGGAAGCGCCAGATGCATGCCCGCCCGATGCGCTGGATTGACAATCCGCGCCGCCAGCGACGCGCCCAGCGCGTCCATCAAAGCCGCTCGACGCTCCGCGTACGATCTGCGCACCCGCCGAATGTGTTTGTGAAAGTCGCCATCCAGCATAAAGCGCGCGAGCGCGGGTTGCGGCATTGCGGACGCTTTGGCGCCCGCCGCCAACGCCGCCGCCCCCACCTTGGCGATCAAATCGGCCGGCAGCACGAGAAACCCGATCCGAAGCTCCGTTGAGAACACCTTCGAGAAGCTGCCCAAATACAATACCCGCCCGCTGCGCGCCCAATCCTCGCCCGCCAGAGCTGAAAGCGCCGGGATTGGCGCGCCTGAGTAGCGAAACTCACTGTCGTAATCATCCTCAATGATCCAGGCGTCAGCGGCTTCCGCCCAATTCAAAAACGCCAAGCGCCGCGCCAGCGGCATTGCCCCCCCCATCGGATATTGGTGCGAGGGCGTCAGAACCGCCATGCATGGACGCCCCGAAGGCAGCCCGACGCCTTCGGGGCCAACCGACAGATTTTCGATCGCGCAGCCGAGCCGTTCCACAAAACGCCTCACTTCCGGATATCCGGGATCCTCCAACGCAATCGGACGATCCCTCGCCGCCAAAGCCGCGATGCAGATCTCCAACCCGTTGCCTGAGCCGGCGGTGATCAACACTTGCTCCGGCTCCGCCCGCACGCCGCGCCACTCCGCCAGATGCTGCACGATCGCCCGGCGCAGCTCAAGATCGCCAAACGGGTCGCTCGCCGCCACCGATCGCTCCGGCCAAGCGCGCAGCGCCCGAGCGGCCGTCCGCGACCAGACGTGATACGGAAAGAGGCGCATATCAGGAGCCCCTGGCGCAAACATCGCATGGGGGCGTTGCGCCAAGCGCGGACGGCGCTCAGGCTCAACCCGCCGCGCCTGGCGGCCAGCAGGCGCCTCCGAGACGAAGGAGCCCGCCCCGCGCCGGGCGACCACATAGCCCTCCGCGATCAGCTGCTCATAGGCGGTTACAATGGTTGAGCGCGCCAAACCGAGATCGTTCGCCAGTTGGCGCGACGGCGGCAATGAGGCGCCGGCCGCCAGCTCGCCGGTCATGATCCGCCGGCGCAACTCCTCCGCAATTTGCAGCGCGAGCGGACGCCGATCGCTTCGATCGATCACCAGCACCCGCATTACGCCCCTCCAAATTGGTCTGATAATTTAGACAATAACTGGATCTTTTTATCAGGCCAAGCGTCAGCAATCCTGCCCGTCGACGGCCCCGGTCGGCGCAGCCAAAGCTCCCGCATGTCAAGGATGCGCGGCGCATTTGGAAGACGCGCCGCCGACCGCCGCGCAAACCGTCTCGCCCAATCTTCACCGCGCCGCGCTGGCGCAACCACGAGTTAGACAATGGCCCAGAACCCGCCCTTGCCCACAAACACCGATCAGCTGCCAACGACGGAACGCAGCCGGCTGCGCCGGGCGCATCAGCGCGGCGCGTTCGATCGCAAGACCATCAATGCGATCCTAGATGCGACCCCCCTGGCGCATGTCGCCTATGTGTTGGACGGCGCGCCAATGGCGACGCCGACCTTTCACTGGCGCGAGGGCGACCGCGTTTACTGGCACGGGTCCTCCGCAAGCCGCGCCTTGGCCGCGAACGCCGACGCACAGGTGTGCTTGACCGTTACCTTGCTTGACGGGTTCGTCCTCGCGCGCTCGGCAATGCATCACTCCGCCAATTACCGGTCTGTAATGCTGTTTGGCCGCGCTGAACCGGTGCTCGACCCAGCTGCGAAGTCCGAAAAGCTGCGCAACTTTGTCGAGGGATTGTTTCCAGGCCGCTCCGACCTGTTGCGCCCAAATACGGCGCAAGAAGAAAAAGCCACACTGGTTCTCGGCATGGATATCGCTGAAGGTTCTGCAAAAATTCGAACCGGAATGCCAAACGACGATGCTGAAGACTACGCGCTGCCGATTTGGGCTGGCGTCGTCCCGATCAGGCTGGTCGCCGACGCGCCAGAATCCGATCCGCGCAACCTTCCAGATCTGACGCCCCCGGCGCATGCCTGCGACATAAAACTCGGCGAACCATCGCGCTGACGCGGGCGGGAGCGCCGACATGCGCGCTCCCCCATTCGCTACGCCTCGTCAGATGCGTCGAGTTCTCTCTGAGCCCGAAGATAGTTCAGGATCAACGCATCGCGACGATGGGCGAGGTCAGCGTCTGTCGCATTGCCCTTCGCCTCCTCCATACCTGCGGCCAGCAACGCCACGATCTCAGGCGTCAGAGTGGGAGCGCCAAGATCGCGCCACCAGCTCTCCATCGGCCCGCCAATATGGGCGCAGAAATTTTCAATCCCTCCCGCGCCGCCGCCGAGATGAAACAGGCTGGTCGGTCCCAGCGCCGCCCAGCGCAAGCCGGGCCCATAGGCGACCGCCTTATCGATATCTTCGACGCTGGCCACGCCTTCCGCCGCCAGGTGGATCGCCTCACGCCACAGCGCCGCCTGCAACCGATTGGCGATATGGCCCGTCGCCTCCTTGCGCAGCGTGACCGTGACCTTCCCGAGCTCCGCGTAAAACACCTCAGCGCGCGAGATCGCATCCGCCGCCGTTCGCCCGTTCGCGACCAGCTCCACCAAGGGGATCAGATGTGGGGGATTGAACGGATGCGCAATCAGCAGGCGCGATGCGTCGGAAAGCCCGGCCTGCAGTTCCGAAACCTTAAATCCGGATGTCGAGCTGGCGATCAGCGCATCCGCGGCCATCGCCGGCTCGATCTGCCGATATAGCGCATGCTTAACATCCAGCCGCTCCGGCGCGTTTTCCTGGATCCAATCCGCTTCCCGCACCGCCTCCGCCGGGTCGCGCGTAAAGCGCAGCGCCGCAAGATCGCCGGCCTTTGACCAACCGAGCGCCTGCAGCGCTTCCGCCGCGCGCAAAATCGCCGCTCGCGCCAGCTCTTCCCCGTCGGGCGCCGGATCAAACAGCGTGACGTGGCGTCCGCTCGCCAGAAACAACGCCGCCCAACTGGCGCCAATCGTGCCCGCGCCGAGCACCGCTACCGTTTTAATCGCCATACGCCCCTCCTTTGCGAGCGCCCCGCCCATGGGCGCGCTCTTGCCAAAGCCGGCGGGCCGTTAGCGACGACGGCCTTTCCGCGCCGCCTTGCCGCGCGGTTTTTTGCGGCCCGAGCCTGCTCCGCCGGCCGCCACCGGCTCTTTCTCCCGCGGCGGCATCGGCGCATCTTCCATCGCCATCAGATCCATCGTCGGCGGTTGGAAGCCTTCCTCATCGGGCGACGCCAACTGAACATTCATCAGCTGCCCCACCACGTCGGTGCGCAACCGCACCAGCAGCGTTTCGAACAGCGAGAAAGCCTCGGACTTGTACTCGTTGAGCGGATCCCGCTGACCGTAGCCGCGCAGACCGATCACCGCGCGCAGATGGTCCAGCGTCAGCAAATGTTCGCGCCAACGATGATCAATCGTCTGCAACAACACCGCTTTTTCGATGTCACGCATCAGCTCGCGGCCGATTTCAACGGTCTTTTTAGCCGCCAGCTTATCGGTCTCCTCCACAAGCCGCTCGACCAGGACCTCGTCATCGACGCCCTCTTCCTCGGCCCATGCTTTGACCGGCAGCCGCTCGCCAAAGATCTCCGCGATCTCATCCTCAAGCTTGTCGGTTTCCCACTGATCCGCATAGGCGCGCTCCGGGACGTACCGGGTGACAAGCGCTTCGACGACCTCATGGCGCATGTCGCGCACCACATCCGCGACATCTTCGGACTGCATGATCTCGAGACGTTGTTCGAAGATCGCTTTACGCTGATCATTCATCACATCGTCGAACTTCAGCAGGTTCTTCCGAATGTCAAAGTTCCGCGCCTCGACCTTGCCCTGGCTGCGCTCGATCGCCTTGTTCACCCACGGGTGCACAATTGCTTCGCCTTCTTGAAGGCCCAGGCGCCGGAGCATGCCGTCCATGCGCTCCGAACCGAAGATCCGCATCAGATCATCCTGAAGCGATAGGAAGAAGGTCGACCGGCCCGGATCGCCCTGACGGCCTGAACGGCCTCGGAGCTGATTGTCGATCCGGCGGCTTTCGTGACGCTCAGTGCTCAGGACCCACAGGCCGCCCGCCGCCAGCGCGCTCTTCTTCGCCTCTTCGACTTCGGCCTCAACCTCAGCGGTAATGGCGGCCAGCTCTTTTTCACCCGGCTCTGTCTTGCCCATTTCCGCCAAGCGCTCAGCCACCCGCATCTCAACATTGCCGCCGAGCTTAATATCGGTGCCGCGGCCGGCCATGTTGGTCGCGATCGTCACGGCGCTGGGGCGCCCCGCCTGCGCCACGATGAAGGCTTCGCGCTCATGATGGCGGGCGTTGAGAACTTCGTGCGGGATTTTGTGCTTCTTCAGAAGCTCGGAGATGAACTCCGACTTCTCGATCGAAGTGGTGCCAACCAGGATCGGCTGCCCCCGCTCAACGCCGTCTCTGATCGCCTCCACGATCGCCTCGTACTTCTCATCGGCGGTGCGGAAGACTTGATCATCCTCATCTTCGCGCGCGATCGGCTTATTGGTCGGGATCTCCAGCACATCGAGCTTATAGATCTCGTGGAATTCGCCGGCCTCCGTCAGCGCCGTACCGGTCATGCCGGCGAGTTTGTCATAGAGGCGGAAGTAATTCTGGAACGTGACCGAGGCGAGCGTGACGTTCTCAGGCTGGATTTCGGCGTTTTCCTTCGCCTCCAGCGCCTGATGCAGGCCGTCAGAATAGCGCCGCCCCGGCATCATCCGGCCGGTGAATTCGTCGATGATCACCACCTCATCCTTGCGGACGATGTAATCCTTATCCTTGGTGAACAGCTTATGCGCGCGCAACGCCTGGTTGGTGTGGTGGACGAGGCTGACATTCTCAGGGTCGAACATCGTGCTGTCGCTCTTAAGGATCTCAGCCTCGCGCAGCAGGTTCTCCACCGCCTCGATGCCATCCTCGGTCAGAACGACAGTGCGCTGCTTTTCGTCAATCTCGAAATGGCCTTCTTCAAGCCGCGGGATGATTTTGTCGATCGCCACATAAAGATCGCTGTGATCTTCGGTCGGGCCGGAGATAATCAGCGGCGTCCGCGCCTCATCGATCAGGATCGAGTCCACCTCATCGACGATCGCAAAACCGCGGCGGTTCTTCTGCGTCATCGCCTCGATCTGATACTTCATGTTATCGCGCAGATAATCGAAGCCCAGCTCGTTGTTGGTCGCGTAGGTGACGTCGGCGGCGTAGGCGGCTGCGCGCTCGTCATCCTCAAGCCCCGGCGTGATCACGCCAACGGTCAAGCCGAGAAACTCATAGACCTCGCCCATCCAGGCCGCGTCCCGCTTGGCGAGATAATCGTTCACCGTCACGACATGAACGCCGGTTTGGGCCAACGCGTTGAGATATACCGGCAGGGTCGCCATCAAGGTTTTACCCTCGCCGGTCTTCATCTCCGCGATTTTACCCTGATGCAGCACCATGCCGCCGACCAGCTGCACGTCGAAATGCCGCATGCCCAGAGTGCGCACCGCCGCTTCGCGAACCAGCGCGAAGGCTTCTGGCAGCAGATCATCCAGGCTTTCGCCCTTCGCCAGCCGCTCCCGAAAGGCGGGAGTTTTCGCCGCCATTTCCTCATCGGTCAGCGACTGCATCTCCGGCTCAAGCGCATTGATCTTCTCAACAGTCGTCCAAAACGGCTTGATCTTCCGATCGTTCTCGGTCCCGAAAATGCGCTTCGCCAGCGCGCCGATGCCAAGCATGCGACTTCTTTCCTCAAATTCGAACGCCACCATGGCGTTGTGCTGTTCACGCGTAGATAGGCGCCACCGCCCCGAAGCAGAACCTCATCCTCGCAATAGACACAGAAGCGCCACATAACGCGCCTGTGTCTAGCTACGACAGCATGGCTTCACCTCGTCGTCGCGATCGGTTACGCCCTGGCCGCCGGCGACGCAAGGTCGACGGCGGTGTCGTATCGGTCGGAAGGGGCGATGCGGCGCCATTTTGAAGGTCCGACTGCGAGTTGTGCTCATCTCGTCGCGGATCGACAAGCGAGTTAATGGAGTCGAGAACCTATGACGACCCTCACCCGTTTCGTCCGCGGCGCCGCCGCGGCGCTGTTCGCCAGCGCCCTGATCGCGGCCCCCGCTGTCGCGCAGGACAAAAAAGACGCCAAGAAAGCCGAGGTGCTTGAGAAGTACGACGCCTCGACCGTTGTCGCGACCGTTGGCGAGCGGAAGATCACGCTCGGCGATCTCATCCGCGCCCGCGCCGCTCTGCCGCCGCAGATGAAAGCGCTGCCGCCTGAAGTCCTGTTCCAAGGCCTGCTGGAGCAGCTGACCCGTCAGGTCGCTTTCGCCGAGGCTGGCGCGGCCGCTGGCCTTGCAAAGTCGCCGAAGGTTGTCGCTCAGCTCGAAGCCTCGCGCAAAGAGATCCTGGCGCAAGCTTATCTCGAGCAAGCGCTGCGCAAAATCTACAGCGAAGGCGTGAAATCGGGTAAAATCGGCGAGCAGGTCAAAGCTCGGCACATCCTGGTTAAAACCGAAGACGAAGCGAAAAAAATCAAAGCTGAGATTGACGGCGGCGCTGACTTTGCAGAGACCGCAAAGAAAAAATCGATCGGCCCAAGCAAGACCAAAGGCGGCGATCTGGGCTTCTTCAACCGTGAGCAAATGGTCCCGGCATTCGCTGAAGCGGCGTTCAAGCTGAAAAAAGGCGAAGTCTCCGGCCCGGTCAAAAGCTCATTCGGCTGGCATGTCATCAAGGTCGAAGACCGCCGCGCAGGCGACCCGCCATCGTTCGAACTGTGGGTCAGCCGCCAAGGCCAGGCGCGCATCGGCAAAGTCATCGGCGCCGAGTACGAAGTGGTGAAGTCGAAAATCGCGATCACGAAAGCGGACAAGCTGCCGCCGGCGAAAGCGATCGGCGAAGAAAAGCTGCTGGCGAAATAAGCCGACCAGCTTCCCCGTCTCGGTTGCTCCGGACGGGGACCACCAACATTGGCGGCGGTGGTTCCGCCGCCAAAATCTAGGGTGAGAACTCATAAATCTGGTCGTCGCCAGCGAATCGCAGGCGCCCGCAGCGACGAACGAAAGAAACATCACTTTCGCGTCAGCAGACCCGCGCTAATGTCACCGCATGCCCAAACGCCGCAAACGGACGATTTCACGAATGAGCATCAACGATCGAAGCGATAGCGAAGGCGGACCAAGCCGGGCGGCGAAAGCCACGGCGGCGGTCGTTACGCATCTGGAAGCCAGCCTCGCCCAAAAGCGGGATCGCTTGGCCGAAGCCCGAAAAAGGCTGCGCGAGATCGAACAATTGCTTGACGAGAATAACGGCGTGTCCCCATTCGCCCCGGCCAGATTTCTGCACCCAACGCCTGTGCAAGGCGTGCGGCTGGCCGGAATCGAAGCCGGCGTAAAATATGCCGACCGCGCCGACCTGGCCCTCATGGTGGTGGAGGGGAGCGACGCGACGCCCCCGAGCGTCGCGGGCGTGTTCACAACCTCAAAAACACGCGCGGCGCCCGTCCTGTGGTGTCAGGAGCGCGTCAACAAGACCGACGCCGGCGGCCCGATCGCCATCGCAGTGAACTCCGGCAACGCCAATGCGTTCACCGGCGCCAATGGCGTTGCAGGCGCGGAGAGGATGGCTCGGGCGGCGGCGGCGGCCACAGGCGCGGACCTCGATCGCGTCTTCATCGCGTCGACAGGCGTCATTGGCGAGCCTCTCCCCGTCGAGCGCATCGAGAACGCAATGAACACCGCCGCGCAGGCGCTGTCTCCGACCGGCTGGGAAGACGCTGCTCGAGCGATCATGACCACAGACACCTTCGCAAAAAGCGCCAGCACAATGGTGAAGATCGCTGGGGTTCAGGTGACGATCAGCGGGATCGCCAAGGGGTCGGGCATGATCGCGCCAGACATGGCGACGATGCTCGGCTTTGTCTTTACCGACGCAGCGGTCGCGCCCCCGCTCCTGCAACGGCTGCTCTCCGAGATCGCTGACGCCACTTTCAACAGCGTAACGGTCGACGGCGACACCTCGACCTCCGATAGCGTTCTACTCGCCGCGACAGGCCGCTCAGGCGCGCCCCGGCTCGAGAATGGCCGCTCCGAAGGCTACGCCGCCTTCCGCCGCGGGCTTGAGCGGGTTATGCGCGACCTTGCGATCCAGCTGGCGAAAGACGGCGAAGGCGCGTCAAAATTCGTCACGGTCAAAGTCTCTGGCGCGAAATCTCGCAAAGCCGCGCGACGGATCGGACTGGCGATCGCAAACTCGCCACTCGTCAAAACCGCCTGGGCGGGCGAAGACCCAAATTGGGGCCGTCTGATCATGGCGATCGGCAAATCCGGTGAGGACGCCGACCGGGACGCGCTGTCGATTCGCTACGGCCCGCATCTCGTGGCGGAAAACGGCCTTCGCGCCGAGAGCTATGACGAGGACACCGTCGCCGCGTATATGAAAAACCCACAACTTGAACTTTTTGTGGATGTTGGCGTGGGACGCGGCGACGCTACCATATGGACCTGCGACCTGACCCATGGTTACGTCAGGATCAACGCGGACTATCGCAGCTGACGAAGGTCGTCCCCACCAGCGCGCACGCGACGTCCGCGGTCTACTCTCCCCGGCTGAGGCTCCCTTCTAGCGCCGGGGAGAGCCAAACATGGGGCGCTGCGCGCCGCGCCACAGCTCAATGGATTTCACAATGACTAAGCCCGTGCTTCTGGTGGTCGCTTGCGCGCTCGTCGACATCGATGGGCGCGTCCTGATTGCGCAGCGGCCCGAGGGAAAACATATGGCGGGCATGTGGGAGTTCCCGGGCGGCAAGCTGGAGGAAGGCGAAACGCCCGAGATCGCGCTGATTCGGGAGCTGCAGGAAGAGCTCGGCGTCTCAACCCACGCCAGTTGCCTTGCGCCGCTCACCTTCGCCAGCCACGCCTATGAGCATATGCACCTGCTGATGCCCCTATATGTGTGTCGGAAATGGGAAGGAACGCCGCAACCGCTCGAGGCCGCAGCGCTCGCCTGGGCGCGTCCGAACCAGCTGCGAGATTATCCGATGCCGCCGGCCGACGCGCCGCTGATCCCGGCGTTGCGAGATCTCCTATAGCGCGGTGCGAGGCCGGCCCCCGTCTGACGCCCCCAGATTACGACAAGACAAAGATCTCGGGCCGCCGCGGCGCGATCCAGCCTTTGACAAACGCTTCGCGCCGCCACCCCCGGTCAATCCTTCCGCAACCATACGCCCGTAAACACTCATAGACGTCTGAGAGACGCGAAGCGCCGCCATCCCCAGGATCAACGCGCGCCCACGCCTGACCGAGGTCGTCCATGATCGCCCGCTTGCGCCGCACTGCTATGTTGAGCAGCATCCTTACCGCGATGCTGCTTTGCTTCGTCCTGGCCGCTGCGGCCTCCCCGAGCTTTCCGGGCGATGTCGCCAAGTTGATCGCGTCAGCCCGCGCCTATGTCGCCCCCCAGCCCGAGCTCAAACGAGTCGCCGTGCAGGCCGAGCGTGATGTGGTCATCCTACCGAACGATGCGCCCACCTTATGGGTCGGCAAAAAGATCGCCCGCGCAGAACGCAGCAAAGCGCCGGATTGGGTCGCTGAAGCGCTGGAGCCCAAAGGTCCGCTCCCCATCGCCGCCGCGCTGAGCCAACCGTTCCGCGTTGTCGAGCTGTCCACATCCAAGCGCTACTCTCCGCTGGGAGCGCCTGCGCCCGATGGGTTGGTTGATCTCGCCAAACGGGTGGACGGCACCGCTGAAGACGCAAAAACCGACCCGGCGGTAGCAGCCGCCATCGATGACGCGCCCGCCGCTCCCGCACCAACCAGCGCCCCGAAACCCGCGCTCGAAACCGCTGACGCGCCCAAATTCAGAGCGAAGGCCGTCGCCGCC
This sequence comes from Neomegalonema sp., assembly GCA_022760355.1. Taxonomy (GTDB): domain Bacteria; phylum Pseudomonadota; class Alphaproteobacteria; order Rhodobacterales; family Rhodobacteraceae; genus JALEGB01. Next base: position 1,303 of record JALEGB010000088.1, on the reverse strand, counting down.
GAGCCCGCAGCGCCGGCTGCGAGGGCGCCGAACGGCCGCGTCATTATCGTGCTCACCGCAGTTGGGGTGAACCCAAGCGCAAGCCGCCGAGCGATCCGAACGCTACCGCGGGAAATTGCCATCGCCGTCGCGCCCATCGCCAAGCGCCCCGGCAAATGGGTGCGCGCAGCCCGCAAAAGCGGTCGGATCGTGCTGGCGGAGGTGCCGATGGAGCCCGAAAACCGCCGCGCCGATCCCGGCCCCTTAACGCTGAGATCCGGCGCAGAAGCCACGGAAAACCTCACAAGACTGGCGACGACGCTGAAACGGCTGCCGGGCGTTGACGGCGTCGCCACCTATCGCGGCGGGCGCTTCACGGCGGATGCGGACGCGTTGCGCCCCGTGCTCGCGGCATTGCAGGCCCAATCACTCTTCCTCGTTGAAACCAGCCCCGGCCCGCTCAGCCGCGTGCGCGAACTCAGCCGCGAAATCGGCTTAAAAACCGCCGCGAGCGTCGTCTCCCTGGACAAGGCGGGGCGCGCGCGCGATATCTCCGACGGCCTCGCCCTGCTCGAGGCGGAAGCGCGCCGAAAAGGCCGCGCGCTTGGCGTTGCCGTCGCAATTCCGAGCACAATCCGCGCCTTAAAGAAATGGGCTGAGACAGCCCCGTCGCGCGGAATCAAATTAACGCCGCTTCGACTTTGAGGGGACGGAGGCGGCCAACCACAGGAGCCGCCCTATGCCCAACGCCGACACGCCCGCGGAGCCCCTTCCCTATCGCCCTTGCGTCGGGCTGATGCTGCTCAATGCGGACGGGCTGATCTTCGCCGGTCGCCGGATCGACACCACGGCCGAGGCCTGGCAAATGCCGCAAGGCGGAATCGATGAGGGTGAAACGCCGTCCCAGGCCGCGCTACGCGAGCTTGGCGAAGAAACCGGACTGGCCCCCGAGCATGTTGAGGTGATCCGAGAGACGGCGGATTGGCTGCCATACGATCTGCCGGAAGAACTGCAGGGCAAGATCTGGGGCGGCAAATATCGCGGCCAGATGCAAAAATGGTTCGCCTTGCGGATGATCGGCCCAGATCACGCGATCAACATCCATACGGACGAGCCTGAATTCGCGGAATGGCGCTGGCTCGGCCAAGCTGAGTTGATCGAAAAGATCGTGCCGTTCAAACGCGACGTCTATCGCCGCGTGCTTGATGATTTCGCTGACCTGCTCGTTTAGGGTCGAAACCCCTTCAGCAGGCGTCGTCAGCGCTTCCTAGCCCGTTCTCGGCTGCGCACCGGGCGCGGAGCGGGCTGATTGCCCGGTCAAGAC
>JALEGB010000010.1 GCA_022760355.1 Neomegalonema sp. | reverse complement strand
TGGAAGTAGTTCGCTGGCGTCGAGCAGTTGGCGACAATCCAGTTGTCTTCGGCCGAGTTTTGCAGGAACCGCTCGATCCGCGCGGACGAGTGCTCCGGCCCCTGGCCTTCGAAACCGTGTGGCAGCAGCATGACCAGGCCCGACATCCGCAACCATTTGCGCTCGCCGGAGCTGATGAACTGATCGATCATGATCTGGGCGCCGTTGACGAAGTCGCCAAACTGCGCCTCCCACAGCACCAGCGCCTTTGGTTCCGCCAGCGAGTAGCCATACTCGAAGCCGAGAACCGCGAATTCCGAAAGCATCGAGTCGATGACTTCGAACGGCGCCTGATCGTCGCTCAGATTTTGCAGCGGGAAGTAGCGTTCCTCAGTTTCCTGATCGATGAAAGCCGAGTGCCGCTGCGAGAAGGTGCCGCGCACCGAGTCTTGGCCGGACAGCCGGACGGGGAAGCCTTCCTTCAGCAGCGTGCCATAGGCCAGCGCCTCGGCAGTCGCCCAATCCACGCCTTCGCCAGTTTCAAACATGGCCTGCCGAGCGCCGATGAAGCGGTTCAGCGTTTTGTGGATTTTGAAATCCTTGGGCACGGTGGTCAGCACCTTGCCGATCTCTTTCAGATCTTCCATCGAGGCGCCGGTGTCGCCGCGCTGATACTGCTCGCCCGCGGTTTCAAGGCCGGCCCATCGGCCGTCCAGCCAATCGGCGCGATTCGGCCGCCAGGTTTTGCCCGCTTCGAACTCTTCGTTCATCTGCGCCTGAAAGGCAGCTTTTTCTTCTTCGATCGATCCTGCTTCGATCAGGCCGTCGGAAACAAGCCGATCGGCATACAGCTCCAGCGTCGAGCGTTTGGTTTTGATCGTCTTATACATCCGCGGCTGGGTGAACATTGGCTCATCGCCTTCGTTGTGCCCGAACCGGCGGTAGCAGAAGATGTCGATGACGACGTCTTTCTGGAACAGCTGACGGAATTCCGTCGCCACTTTCGCGGCGTGCACGACGGCTTCCGGATCATCGCCATTTACGTGGAAAATCGGAGCTTCCACCATCAGCGCCACATCGGACGGGTAGGGCGACGAGCGCGAGTTGTGCGGCGCTGTCGTGAAGCCGATCTGGTTGTTGACGATGATATGGATCGCGCCGCCGGTCCGGTGTCCGCGCAGGCCGGACAGGCCCAGGGACTCGGTGACGACGCCCTGCCCTGCGAAAGCGGCGTCGCCATGGAGCAGAACCGGAATTACCTGCTTGCGATCCAGATCGCTCAGCTGCGCCTGTTTCGCGCGGGCTTTGCCGAGCACAACCGGATTCACGGCTTCGAGGTGCGACGGGTTCGCGGTGAGCGACAGGTGGACGGTATTGCCGTCGAACTGTCGGTCTGACGACGCGCCCAAATGGTATTTTACGTCGCCCGAACCGCCAACATCATCCGGCTTGAACTCGCCGCCTTGGAATTCGTGGAAGATTGCGCGGTAGGGCTTGCTCATCACGTTGGCGAGAACGTTGAGGCGCCCGCGGTGCGGCATGCCAACCACGACCTCTTTGGCGCCAAGCGCGCCGCCGCGTTTGATGATCTGCTCCATCGCAGGGATCAAGGCTTCGCCGCCATCGATTCCGAACCGCTTGGTGCCGCGATATTTGACGTGCAAGAAGCGTTCGAACCCTTCGGCCTCAACCAGCTTGGTCAGAATCGCGCGACGCCCTTCGCGGGTGAAGCTGATCTCTTTGTCGAAGCCTTCAATCCGCTCTTTCAGCCAGGAAACCTGGCTCGGATCGGAGATGTGCATGTACTGCAGGGCGAAGGTGCCGCAGTAAGTGCGCTTGAGCAGCGCTACGATCTCGCGGATCGATGCGGTCTGCAGACCAAGCACATTGTCGATGAAGATTGGGCGATCGAGATCCGCAGCGGTGAAGCCGTAGGTTTGTGGCTCAAGTTCCGGATGCGAGTAATCATCGTTCATCTTCAGCGGATCGAGATCGGCCGCCAGATGGCCTCGGATCCGGTAGGCGCGGATCAGCATCAGCGCGCGCAGGGAGTCCAATGTCGCCGCGCGCAGGTCGGCGTTGCTCAGGTTCGCGCCGTTCGCCGCCGCCTGTTTCGCGATTTTATTGGTCAGCGGCGTTGGCGCATCCGTTGCGCCGCCCAGCGCCTGCACCAAATCGCCATTTTCCACCTGTGGCGGTTCCGCCCATGCGGCGCCGGCGGCGCCGGCGAGGGCTTGGTCCGGGGCGTCGCCAAGTTCGGCGAAGAAGGCTTGCCATTCGGGGTCAACGGAGTTCGGATCCTGCGCATAGCGCGCATACATCTGCTCGACGAACACCGCGTTCGCGCCCTGGAGGAAAGAGGACGCTTCAAAAATCTCGTTCGGTGAGAGGGTCGACATATTTATCTCGCATACGGCGGGCCTTGGGGCCACGAATCGGCTTGTGCGAAATGGACGGGGTCGGCGCGCCAATTGGACGCGTCGGAGGCGACCGCGTCGCACATTACCAGGGGCGTCATAGCGCGGTCGCTACGGCAATGGGAACCGCACAAACATACAAATTTGAGTAATTCTGATAATGTGGCGCAAACGGTTAACTTTGTGTTCATGACACAAGCGTTGTGGGCCGGGGCGCTCGGCGTTGCGACGGCGATCGGCTGGGGCGCGATCTTTGACGCACTGACAAGCAGCTTTTGGCTTGGTTCAGCTCCTTAGCGCAGGGATTCACCCTGCGCTGCACTCGCTTCTCAGCCAAAAGCCGCCTGCCGAACGCTGGCTCGGCCAGATTTATGAGTTAGCAGCCCAGAGCGATTTGAAGTTAGATGGACCCATCAAGCGGCTCGAAAATCTCGACCAAACAGAGGCTTAGAGCTTGTTGATGGTTCCGTGAAACATCAACAAGCTCTAGAAGTTTGATTGGGTAAGGACGCTGACGCCGCTTGCCGGCGTTTGAACAATTTCCGTCGCGAAGGCGGCGGGCAGCGTGACGACAGCGCCAAGGTCTGGCGCCGAAAATCCAGCATCGCGTGATCCGAAATAACGGATCGTGCTTTGCCCGCTCTTGGTTTCGCGCCTGGTGGCGTATCCTGCTGCGGCGAGTGCGGCCATCGCGAGCGCGTCCGCCTCAGCGGCGAGCATGCCTGAGATCAGCAGCGTACATTGGGTTTTCGGCCGCGCGCCGGGAGCCGCCTTCGACGCGAGCAGCACCGTCATCGTCTCGCGCGTGTAGACCGTGACGTCGGCTTCCTTAACTGTTTCGACGAAGCCGGCGCTGCGAAGCACGGATGAGGCTGCTACGAGGTTGCCAAGCGGCTTCACGCAAGCGGAACGCAAGATATCCGCCGCAGTGCCGCCAGGCGCAGGCGATTGGGCGATCGCGCCGCCCGACGCGCCGCAGAGCGTCAGAGCGGCAAGCGCCGCGCTAAGGCGCGCTCTTATCTTAACGATCCTGATCATGCGGCCTTATTCACCGCTTACTTGGTCAACGTCAACGCAGCAAAGCGGGGCGCCCCTCGTGGTTCTTTGGGAGTATTGAGCCCAATCAACATACGTGCAGGGAGGCGTCGGAACTAACGTCGGCCAAATAACGTCGGCCAAATAACGTAGGTGGCGTCGTCATCTGTCGTCGGGCGGCGCGAAACGGCGGGGCGGGCGCCGCTGCAAGCTGACGGCAATCGTTCTGCGCAGCAAAAATCCCGCACCCCCGGTATTGGCGATGCGGGACTTTCAATGGATGCGGCCGCCCTGAGATGGGCGACCCAGGGCGATTAGCCGATCGCTTTGAGCACAGCTTCGCCCAGATGCGCCGGGCTGTCCGCGACGACGATGCCGGCCGACTTCATCGCTTCGATCTTGTCCTCAGCGCCGCCTTTGCCGCCGGCGATGATCGCGCCCGCATGGCCCATGCGGCGGCCCGGAGGCGCCGTGCGGCCGGCGATGAAGCCCGCCATTGGCTTCTTGATCTTATGGTTCTTAACGAATTCCGCAGCGTCTTCTTCAGCCGAGCCGCCAATTTCGCCAATCATGATGATTGCTTGGGTTTCATCATCATGCAGCAGCAGATCCAGCGCATCGATATGCTCGGTGCCTTTGATCGGGTCGCCGCCGATGCCGATGCAGGTCGACTGGCCCAGGCCGGCTGCGGTGGTCTGGTGAACGGCTTCGTAGGTCAGCGTGCCGGACCGCGAGACGATGCCGACATTGCCGCGCTTGTGAATGTGGCCGGGCATGATGCCGATTTTGCAGGCGTCAGGGGTGATGACGCCCGGGCAGTTGGGGCCGATCAGGCGCGAGCTTGAGCCTTGCAGCGCGCGCTTCACCGCCATCATGTCCATGACCGGGATGCCCTCGGTGATGCAGACGATCAGCTCAATCTCAGCGTCGATCGCTTCCAGGATCGCGTCAGCGGCGAACGGAGGCGGCACGTAGATTACCGACGCGTTGCAGCCGGTGACGTGCTTGGCTTCGGAGACCGTATTGAACACTGGAATGCCGACATGGGTCGAGCCGCCTTTGCCCGGCGTGACGCCGCCAACCATTTTGGTGCCGTAGGCGATCGCCTGCTCCGTGTGGAAGGTGCCCTGGCTGCCGGTCAGGCCCTGACAGATCACCTTGGTGTTTTCGTCAACAAGAACAGCCATACGCCGCCTCCATCATCCGCTGCTACGGCGACTCGGCCTTCTCAGCCCGCCGCCAATTTCTCTTTCATCTCGCCGCGGGCTCAACCGCCGGGCGAGACTTGGACTTCCATCGCCGCGCCGACCGCTTTGCCGCCGGCGCGAAACACATAATCAACGCCTTCGCCAGCGACCCGATACTGCAGGCCGCCATATCCGTCCGTCTCTGACTTCGCCTTGGCGCCGAATTTGGCTTTCACCAGCGCCTCTAAGGATTTGCGGGCCTCCTCGACTGAGGAGGTGCGAATGCTGAGGGCGCAGCTGGCGAAGCTGTCGGCGTTTTTGCCTGGCGTTACAAAGATCGAATAGGCCGAGCGCGAGTTGTTGGCCTCGAACACCCCCGGCACCGTCTCAGTGACGTCGAACCCGAATTTCTTCAGAGCCGCTGGCGTCGCCTTAAAATGGGGCAGCGCCGCAACGCAGACCCGCGAGAAATAGACGCCAAGATTTTTCGAAGCTTCGTCTTGAGCGGCCGCAGAGGTTGGCAGCCCGGCCGACAGCACAGCTGCGGCGCCGAGAAAAGCTGCGGCAAAGCTGTAGCGGCGTTGTCGATGCGTCGGCTTCGTCACTTGCTTCCCTCCACTGCCTTATCCTGTCTGGCGGCTGCTCGATCCCGCGTCACTTAAAGGCCGCCGCGGTCATGCCCACGACCTTCCGCCCATCGCGTACGCCAGGCAGAAATGCGAACATCACCGAGACCTTATCCGCCTTTACTTCATAGACCGCAGGAAGGCCTTTGTTTCGGCGGGTTAACGCTTTCTCGCCAAAGCGACGCTTCAGCTCTTCTTCGAACACCACCAGAAGTCCGTACCAATCCGCCAGCGCGATCGTCATCACCAACGGGCCATTTTCGCCCTTCTTTGGCGAGGAGACGATCGCGAAACCGTCTTTGCGGCGCATTGCGCCGGCGGCGTCGCGCTTGAACCCCTTGCTTGCGAAACGCTCATCCGCGCCGCCGAAGGTTGGCGCGGCTTTGGCCGCGGCGGCCACGAACTCTTTGACCAGTTCGGTCGCGTCGCTTTCGCTCAGCCCTTTGGCGCCTTCGGCGCGGGGCTGGATCGGTGCGAGGAGGCTGATGGCGATCGCAACAAGCGCGAAAGCGATCTTTGCGATCTCAATGCCGCGTGGCGTCGCCATCTTGTTCTCCCCGCCGCGCCGGATCAGGCGCCTTTGACCGCCTTGACGATCTTCTCCGCCGCGTCGGCGAGGTTGTCGCCGGCGATCACGTTGAGGCCCGAGTTGGAGATGATCTCCTTGCCCAGCTCAACGTTGGTGCCTTCGAGGCGAACAACCAGCGGCACCTGCAGGCCGACTTCTTTAACCGCCGCCAAAACGCCCTCGGCGATAACATCGCAGCGCATGATGCCGCCGAAGATGTTGACCAGGATGCCTTTGACGTTCGGATCCGAAGTGATGATTTTGAACGCCTCAGTGACCTTTTCTTTGGTCGCGCCGCCGCCAACATCCAGGAAGTTCGCAGGCTCGGAGCCATAGAGCTTGATGATGTCCATCGTGGCCATCGCCAGACCTGCGCCGTTGACCATGCAGCCGATTTCGCCGTCCAGCGCGATGTAGTTCAGATCGAACTTCGACGCTTCGAGCTCCTTCGGATCTTCCTCGGTTTCGTCCCGCAGCTCCGCGAGCTCCGGATGACGATACATCGCATTGCCGTCGAAGCTCATTTTACAGTCGAGGCACTTCAGATTGTCCTCGCCATCGACGATCAGCGGGTTGATCTCCAGCAGATCGCAGTCTTTTTCGCGGAACAGTTTGAAGAGGTTGCCGATCAGCTGCACGCACTGCTTGACCTGGGCGCCTTCGAGGCCGAGGGCGAAAGCGATGCGGCGGCCGTGGAAGCCGGAGATGCCCGAGGCGGGATCAACCGAGAAGGACAGGATCTTCTCAGGGGTCTTTTCGGCGACTTCTTCGATGTCCATGCCGCCTTCGGTCGAGGCGATGAAGGAGATGCGGCTGGTGACGCGATCGACCAGCAGCGAGAGGTACAGCTCGCGCTTAATGTCTGAGCCGTCCTCGATGTAAACGCGGCCGACGGTCTTGCCCGCGGCGCCGGTTTGGTGGGTCACCAGAGTGTTGCCCAACATCTGGCGGGCGAATTCGGTCGCTTCTTCAACCGACTTCGCCAGGCGGACGCCGCCTTTTTCACCCGCTTCGGCTTCTTTGAACTTGCCCTTGCCGCGGCCGCCAGCGTGGATCTGGCTTTTGACCACCCAAAGAGGGCCGCCCAGTTTTTCCGCTGCTTTCCAAGCTTCTTCAGCGGTGAAAGCGGGGATGCCTGCGGAAACCGGCGCACCGAATTCGCGAAGCAGGGCTTTGGCCTGATACTCGTGGATGTTCATGCTCGCTCCAAGTCGCTCAGCGCAGACCGCGCTTTATTCAAAGAAGTCCATGTCCCAACCCTGACGCTGCATCTCAGCAAGCAGCGCGTGATGGTAACGCCCCGGCCGATATGGCCCAGCTTTTCTCGGCGTGATCGCAATCTGGTGATAGCGATCGCGCAATGCGGCCAATACGGCGTCCGTATTGGGCAGCGTTTCAATTTCGTCCGCATCGGTTTTAGCCGAAGCGATAGGCGCGGCTCCTGCGCTCGTGGCGGCCGGGCTCGTCTCAGAGACCGGCGCGCCGGGGAGCTCACCCTTTCAAGCCAGCGACGAGTCGAGGCCTTTGCACGCGGCGACGAGCTCGAGGACCGAGTCGACCGACGTTTTGAACATGCCTTTTTCGGCTTCGTCGAATTCGATCTCCACGATCCGCTCCACGCCGCCCTGGCCGATCACGACAGGAACGCCAACATACAGACCGTTCAGCCCGTACTGGCCTTCACAATAAGCAGCGCATGGCAGAACGCGTTTTTGGTCTTTCAGGTACGCTTCAGCCATCTGAACGGCCGACGCTGCCGGAGCGTAGTATGCGGAGCCGGTTTTCAGCAACGCAACGATCTCGCCGCCGCCTTTGCGCGTGCGCTCAACGATGGCGTCCAGCTTCTCCTGCGTGGTCCAGCCCATCTTGATCAGGTCTGGCAGCGGGATGCCCGCAACGGTCGAGTAGCGAACCGATGGGACCATCGTGTCGCCATGACCGCCGAGCACGAATGCGGTGACGTCTTTGACGCTGACGTTAAACTCTTCCGACAGGAAATGGCGGAAACGGGCGCTGTCCAAAACGCCGGCCATGCCGACAACTTTCTCGCGCGGCAGTCCGGAGAACTCGCGCAGAGCCCATACCATCGCGTCGAGCGGATTGGTGATGCAGATCACGAACGCGTTCGGCGCGTGGGCTTTGATTCCTTCGCCAACCGCCTTCATCACTTTTAGGTTGATGCCCAAAAGGTCATCGCGGCTCATGCCCGGCTTGCGCGGCACGCCAGCGGTCACGATGCAGACATCCGCGCCGGCGATTGGCGCGTAATCATTGGTCGTACCGCTCATTTTTGCATCAAAACCGTCGACCGGCGCGCTTTCAGCGATATCGAGCGCTTTGCCTTGAGGCGTGCCTTCGGCGATGTCGAACAGGACAACGTCGCCCAGTTCTTTCAAGCCGATCAAGTGAGCCAGGGTGCCGCCGATTTGGCCGGCGCCGATCAGTGCAATCTTAGGTCTCGACATTCGCCCACGCCTTTTCTTGTCAATGTCGCCGTCTTTTTTCAAATTTCCGGTCCCCTCTACAAGCAATAATCTTGCGCTGCAAGGTGGCGGCGCTCTTATGCGCTTCGCCACGGGGGAACCGAGCCCGGCCCTGGGCGCCCCAGAGTTGGTGGGAGGCTATAAGTAGTTGATACTAAATATGCTTTGAGCGGAGGGGTGACGAAAATACGTCGGATTTGGCTATCTTGAGCGGGCGCGAAGGCCGGCGCAAACCAAGTTTAGCGTCCGTTCCAGGTCTTGCTCCGCGGTATCGAGCCCGAAGCGGCTGATCGCAAAGGGGGATTGGAAATACCGCGTTGCGAGATAGACCGCGACCGCAGCTTCCCGTGCATTTTCGAGGGCGAAATCGCCCGCAGCCGCGCCGCGGGCGATGATGCTTTCGAGGTCCGTGGTCTGGCGCGCGATCTCGCGCTCAATCAGCGCCTCGCCCTCCGGGCCTTCGGTCACCATTTCCGCGAGCTCAACGAGCTGAGGCTCACACCGGAGGCGGCCGACAACGAAGTCGACTTTAAGCCGGATATATGCACGCAGATGTTCCTCGGCGGAAACCGGCGGCCGTGCCGTCAGCGCGTCAATTTGCGCTTGTAGCTCAGCGATGTAGGTCCCGACAACGGAGAGTCCAATCGCCTCTTTTCCCGGAAAGTAATTATACAGATTTCCCGGTGAGACGCCGCATGCGGCCGCGATTTCGCTTACCTTCGCGCCACGATATCCCTTGTTGGCGAAGACGCTCCGCGCGGCGGCTGTGATGGCGCTGCGCATCTTCTGAGCAGCGGCGCTCTCTGGCGCCAATTCGGCCGATTTTTTGGGCGGCGGCGCTGGTTCCGCATGGGGCGTCAGCGCGTCGGCGCCTTGGTCAGTTTTCGCATCAGCGTCGGGGGCGTTTTCGCGTCTCAAATCGAGCCTGCTTTGCGCGGCAAAAGGCCGCGCCATCTATTTGCATGTTAAGGGTCGTTTTTTTTCGACCCAAACCGCGCGTTCGGTCAAGCGCGTCTGGCGCGATTTTTGCTGCGGCTAACACGAGCAGGGAGCGAAGTGTGATGCGTGCAATGATCGAGAAATGGGCCGTCCAGGCGCTAGAGTTTGTTCAACGCTGCGCCGGAAGAGCGGTTGAGCGGGCGCTTGGCGGGGAGCGGGCCGCGCAACTGCGTCACCAGATTGGGGCGCATGTGGAGTGGGCGCAAGTCGCCGCGAAGCGGGTTGTCGAAGATCGACGGTTTGAGCGCTCCGTCATCGGGGCGATCTTGCTGAATGCCGTCTTGCTGGGCCTGACGGCGACTCCCAGCGTCATGCGCGCGTTCGGTGGGATGATCCATCTGATCGACGCGCTTATTCTGGCGTTCTTCACCGTGGAGATTCTTCTGCGCCTCATCGCTTACGGGCGCGGCTTCTTTCGGTCCGGCTGGTCGTGGTTTGATTTGATCGCCGTCAGCGCGTCCTACATCCCGAATGCTGGCGGCGTGGCGATCCTACGTACGTTGCGCCTGTTCCGGGTTTTGCGCCTGCTGTCGGTCGTGCCCGCGATGCGGCGGGTGATCGGCTCTTTCTTTACCGCTCTTCCTAGCATGGCCGGAGTTGTCGGCGCGCTCGGCGTGATTTTCTACGTTTCGGCCGTCATCACCACAACCGTGTTCGGCCAGGCGAGCCCGGCGGATTTCACCGTCGCCCCGAAGCCTGAAGATCTGCGGCTGATGGAAGAGTTGTATGGGACGCTCGGCCGCTCCTTCTTTACCCTATTTCAGCTCATGACGTTGGAGAACTGGGTCGACGGCATTGTCGGGCCGACAATGCGGGTGTTTCCGAGCTCCTTCTTCTTCTTCGGCCCGTATATTGTGCTGACCTCTTTTGCGATCTTGAACCTGTTTATCGGCGTGATCGTCGAGGCGATGGCGACTGATCGGGATGAGGCTGAGGAGAAGCGCGACGAGGCGCAAAATCAGACGCTTGATGAGTTGCTGACCGAAGTGCGCGCTCTGGGCGCTGAGGCCGGACGTTCAAGCGGCCAGCGTGCGGAGACGGCCGAGTTGCTCAGCGAATTGCGCGCGCTCCGGGCCGAAGTCGCGGATGCGAAGGCGGCGGCCGAGGCTTTGCGCCGCGAGAGTGGGAACGGATGGGGGCCGAAGGGCTAACTTCAAATCGCTCTAAAGCGATTTAAGTTTGATGGACCCATCTAACGGTTCCCACCCTAAGGCGCGCATTGTCGGCCGTCCGTGAACTTGACGCGCCGTCCTGCGGGACGGCAAAGGGCGATGGGCCCCTCGCCGTCCTCTGGCTCGGCGGCGTCAGGCGCCGCGGCCGCCGATCGTTAGTCCGTCGATCAGCATTGTCGGCTGACCGACTGTGACTGGAACGGATTGCCCGCGCTTGCCGCACATGCCGATACCCGGATCCAGTTCTGAATCGTTGCCGATAATACGGACTTGGCGAAGCGCGGAGGGGCCGTCGCCCACCAGCGTCATGCCCTTGATTGGGTGCAGTTTTTTGCCGTTCTTCACCCGATAGGCCTCGGTGCAGTTGAACACGAACTTGCCGCTGGTGATGTCGACTTGACCGCCGCCGAATTTGACGGCGTAGACGCCGTCCTTAATCGTCGCGACGATCTCCTCGGGGTTCGCGTCGCCGCCGAGCATGAATGTATTGGTCATCCGCGGCATCGGCGCATGCGCGTAGGACTGGCGGCGGCCATTGCCGGTCGGCGTGACGCCCATAAGACGGGCGTTCTGGCGGTCCTGCATGTATCCCACTAACTTGCCGTCCTCGATCAGCACGTTGCGTTGGGCTGCAGTTCCCTCATCGTCGATCGCCAGCGAGCCCCGCGCATCGGCAATGACGCCGTCATCGACGACGGTTACGCCTTTCGACGCGACCATCTCGCCCATCAGCCCGGCGAAGGCCGACGTTTTCTTGCGGTTAAAGTCGCCTTCAAGGCCGTGCCCGACCGCTTCATGCAGCAACACGCCGCACCAGCCTGGGCCGAGCGCAACTTCAAACACGCCGGCTGGGGCTTCCTGAGCTTCCAGATTGACCAGCGCGACGCGCAGCGCCTCTTTCGCCATGGTTTTCAGGTCGTCGCCGGTGACGACGTCGCCATAGCCGCGCCGGCCGCCGCCGCCGGCTGAGCCGGTTTCACGGCGACCGTTTTCCTCAACGATCACTGAGACCGAGCAGCGCGTCATGGGGCGCGCGTCGCGGATATGAGCGCCGTCCGGGCGCAGGATCTCAATCTCCTGCAGACCGCCCGCCATCGACGCCGAAACCTGGACGATTCGGGGATCAAGGGCCCGGGCCCAGCCATCCAGCTCGCGCAGCAGCTCGGCTTTTACCGCAAAATTGGCTTCCGCGATCGGATCGGCGTCCCCATAGGGGCGATTGTTCGTCGCAGTCGGGCCGCCCGCCAAGGATCCGCCGCCGCCGCGCGCAGCAAGGGCCGCGGCGTCGCCCGCGCGCTTCAGCGCTGCGAGGCTGATCTCCGGACTATGTGCGTAGCCGACCGCTTCGCCGCGGACCACCCGAAGACCAAAACCCTCGGAAGCGTCGTAGTTTGCGGCCGCGAGGCGGCCATCGTCGAAGGATAGCGCTTCGGAACGTCGGCGTTCGAAAAAGATCTCGCCATCATCAGCGCCTGAGCATGCGCCGGCTAAGACGGCGCGCGCCGCTTCGGCGTCCAGAGCGTCGCCAAACGGATCGAAACGCGACCCAACCGGAGCGTTAGAGCTGTTTGCGTCGGTCATGTTGTTACCTTTTCTAACCTTGGGGCGCTATCTTCGGGCGCATTGAGAGGCGTCGACGACGCATTGCGTCGCTTTGCCGCTCTGATCTCGTTGTGCTTCGTATCAGTATTTGATCTAGCACATAGCGGAATGAAGCAGCCAAGGGCTGGCGAGCCACATGCGGCGAGGGTAGTGCGCGACGCGAATGGCGGCGTGTAAGGACAGATGCGAGGCGAATAGATATGATCAAGAGCATGATCCGCGTGAAGGCGCCAAAATTGGCGACTCTCGCAGTCGCGTTTCTGGCGACGGCTTTGGCGTTTGGCGGCGCTATCGCCCAAGAATTTGGGGTGCCTGTGCCCGGCGGTCTCGATCTGCAGCCGCCTGCGTCGGAAGTTGCGATCGATCAGCAAGCACTCCACCATCAGATGCTGTATATCATCACCGGCATTACTGTATTCGTCCTCGCGTTGCTGTTGATCGTCATCCTTCGCTACAACAGCGCTGTGAACAAGACGCCTGCGCGCTTTACGCACAACAGCTTGATCGAAGCAATTTGGACCATCGCGCCGGTCATTATTTTGATCGTGATCGCTGTGCCGTCGGTTAAACTGCTGCTCAAGCAGGAAGACTTTTCGAAAGTTAAGCCTGACGTGGTGATCAAGGCGACGGGCTGGCAATGGCAGTGGCAGTATGAGTACCCAGAGTTGGGTGTTCAGCCTTACTTCTCGAAAATGATCGGCTACCTCGAGCCCGTCATGAATGCGAAGGTTGAGGCCGAGCTCGCCAAGCATGGCTATCCGAAAGACATGTGGAAACTGGCGACGGACACCGCTGTGATCGTTCCTGTTGGCAAAACCGTGGTTGTCCGCGTCACCGGCTTTGACGTTATTCACTCCTGGAGCGTCGACTCGCTCGGCGTCAAGGCGGATGGCGTGCCCAGCCGGACTAACGAGCTGTGGTTCAAGGCGACCAGAGAGGGCGTGTTCACCGGCCAGTGTAAGGAGCTGTGCGGCACCAACCACTCCTATATGCCGATCGTTGTGAAAGTTGTTTCCGAAGAGACTTTCGCAACTTGGGCGGCGTGCGCGAAAGAAAAAGGCGCCGAAAACTGCAAAGAGCCGACCATGTTGGAAATGATGGCGAAGGCTAAAGGCGGCGCGAAAAAAGAAGTGAAGACTGCGAAAGCGGCCGCGGCCGCTGTGGAGCGCTAAGCATATGAGCTTGGCTGACCTGGAAGGCGCGCAGAACAGGCGCGCCCTCGCAGATACTGGCGAACCGACGCTGCGCGACTACTGGGCGTTGCTGAAGCCACGGGTAATGTCGCTGGTGATCTTCACGGCCTGCGTCGGGCTTGTCGCCGCGCCAACGACGCCGCACCCCATCATCGCGCTCGCTTCGATCCTTTGTGTTGCGATCGGCGCGGGCGCAAGCGGCGCGCTGAATATGTGGTGGGACGCGGATATCGATCAGGTGATGGAGCGCACGAAGCGGCGTCCAGTGCCTGCGGGTCGGGTCTCGCCCGGCGAGGCGAAGGCGTTTGGCCTCGGCCTCTCGGTCGTATCGGTCGCGTTGCTGGCGTTGTTCGCAAACCCGCTGGCGGGCGCGCTGCTCGGGTTCACGATCTTCTACTACGTCGTGATCTACTCGATGTGGCTGAAGCGTCGGACGTCGCAGAACATCGTAATTGGCGGCGCCGCCGGCGCCTTCCCGCCAGTAATCGGGTGGGTCATCGCGACGGGCTCGTTTTCGATTGAACCGCTGCTGATGTTCGGGCTGATCTTTTTGTGGACCCCGCCGCATAGCTGGGCCTTGGCGTTGTTCCGGAATGAGGACTACGGCCGCGCCGGCGTGCCAATGCTGCCGACAGCGGCGGGTGAGCGCGTGGCGCGCCGCTGGATCCGCATCTATGCCGTGCTGGTGCTCGCTCCTGTGGCCGCGTTGGCCTTTTCGCCGATTGGGGGCGTGATCTACGGCGCAGTCGCTGCGGTTTCCTCCGCCTGGTTCTTGATTGGGGCGTGGCGCGTTGGCGGCCGTGCGGCGGAAGTTGCGCAGGCGGATCGCTATCTGGCGGAGAAGAGGTTCTTCGGAGTTTCGATCATCTATCTGTTCCTGTTGTTCGCAGCTTTGCTGGCGGAGGCCGGGCTGCGCGGCTTGTAGGCGTATCGGCGCGCTGGGCGCGCAGATTGAACTGGCGCGCAGATTGAAAAGGAGTGGCTAACAGATGTCTGGCGAGCGTGATCATGAGCTCTACCAACGGCGCGGCGCGCGGAATTGGGCCGTCGGCCTGACGTTGTTCGCTCTCATCGTGCTGGTATATGTCGTGACGATCGTGAAGCTGGGCGTCAACGTAACCAGTCCCTTCGCCGAAAACTTCAAAACCGGCCTTAAATATCGCGATGAAACGCCGATTGCGAAGCGGCCAAAACATGAGGTTGCGCCGTCAATTGATGCGGTCCGGAAAATAGCGCCCGCCGCGACGGAGGGGGCGCCGAAATGACGGATAGCGTAGCGAGCAGGGCTGGCCAGAATGTCCGCCTTGCGCCTGAGGAGCTTCGAAAAAAGCTTCGCCGCACGGCGCGCCTAGTGGTTCTGCTTGTGGTTTGTATGGTCGGCTTGGCGTTCGCCGCTGTGCCCGCCTATCAAATTTTCTGCCAGATCACAGGCTTTGGCGGCACACCGTTGCGCGCAGATCAGGTTGCTGCGCTGGGCGTCAAGCCGGCAGATCGCGAAGTGACGGTCTATTTTGACGCCAATGTCAATGGCGACATGCCGTGGACCTTCAAGCCGGTTGTGCAAAAAATGCGGGTGCGGATTGGCGAGCCGCAGCTCGCATATTACCGAGCGCACAACCCGACCAGTAAGCCGGTTGCCGGAACGGCGACTTTCAATGTCACGCCGCTGCGGGCCGGGCCTTACTTCGTAAAGATCGAATGCTTTTGCTTTCAACAGCAGCTGTTAAAGCCGGGCGAAACCGTCGACATGCCGGTTCAATTCTATGTTGATCCAGCGATACTAAAAGATGACGAGATGCGGGATCAGCAGACGATCACGCTCTCCTACACCTTCTTCCGGCGTGACAAGGTCGCGTCGAAGGACTGATGAACCGCGCGCTGCGAAGCGCCGCAATCTTGGGTGAAGAGAAAGGCGCGTCGCGCGTGGAATTTAGCGACGTGGGCGGAGGAACAGATGGCCGGTACGAAACAACACGATTATCACATTGTTGATCCGAGCCCCTGGCCGTTTATCGGCGCGATCGGGGCGTTCGTTATGCTTGTTGGCGCGGTGTTCTGGATGAACGGCGACGCGAAATATGTCGGCGGCACGCCATACATGTTCATCGCTGGCCTGGGCATCATATTGTACACCGCCTACGCGTGGTGGAGCGACGTCGTAAAAGAGGCGCATGCGGGCCATCACACGCCGGTCGTGAAAATCGGCCTGCGCTACGGCATCATCCTCTTCATCATTTCGGAGGTGATGTTCTTCGCGGCGTGGTTTTGGATGTATTTCAAGCACGCGCTGTATCCTATGCCTGCGACGACGGGCGCAACGGACGCTCTGGGCGGCGCCAACGCAGTGGACGGCGTATGGCCGCCAGCCGGCATTGAGCTGGTTGACCCTTGGCATCTGCCGCTGCTGAACACGCTGATCCTGCTGACCTCTGGCGCAACTGTCACCTGGGCCCATCACGCGATCATGGAGAATGACCGTAAGGGGCTGGTGCAGGGTTTGCTTTACACCGTGTTGCTCGGCGCGCTGTTCACGCTGGTCCAGGTTTATGAGTATTGGGAGATCCTCAAATACGGCCTCTTCAACGGCGGCAGCTGGATCTTTGGATCGTCATTCTTCATGGCGACGGGGTTCCATGGCGCGCACGTTTTGATTGGCACGATCTATTTGCTGGTCTGCTTGGTTCGTGCGGCGCGCGGCCATTTTGACGCCAAGTCCCACATCGGCTTCGAGGGCGCAGCATGGTACTGGCACTTCGTTGACGTGGTCTGGCTGTTCCTGTTCATCGGCATCTACGCCGCGGCCTACTTCCAGGTTGCGAGCTAAGGCGGCCGCCGCCTGTTTGAGATGGAGATGCTCAGATGAGCGGCGGTAGACGGTTTTGGTTTGTCTTGATCGTCGGGCTGGGCGGGGTTGCTCTTCTGCTCAGCCTTGGCGTTTGGCAGTCCTTCCGGCTGGTTGAGAAAACGGCGCTGATCGCGGAGCGCGAAGAGCGTATGGGCGCGCCGACGCGGCCCATCAGCGCTGAGGCGGCGCTCCCGACCTTGTCCCAGCGCGGCGAGGAATATCGCCGCTTCGTGGTTGAGGGGCGATTTCTGCCGACGCCCCAGATGCGGCTGATCGGCTCCCGTCGGCCGTTCGGTCCGGGTTACAGTTACTTCGCGGCGTTCGAGACATCGTTCGGCGCGCGAATTATCGTCGAGCGCGGCTTTGCCCCAGAAAAGATCGACGCCGCCAAGCTAACGCCGACGCTCGAGATGGTCCGGATTTCCGGTATTTTGAGGCTGCCACGGCTCGCGCCGCGCAAAGGATTGGCCCGTTTGATGACCCCGGCGCCGGATCCCAAACGAGGCTTGGTGTTTGCGCGCGATGTTGGCGAGCTCGCTAAGCTGCTCAAAACGCGCCCGCTGATGCTCATTCTGGAATCGCGTCCGAAACCGATCGCGGCTGTTGCGCCAACTGGCGACCGTTTCCCTGTTCCGGCGGAGGCGAAGGTTGAGCTTTCCAACAACCATTTGGGCTATGCGATCATCTGGTTCGGGATTGCAGTGATTTGGGCGACGATGTCAGGGCTTCTCCTTCGCCGCAGAGCCGGATAAAGCGCTGTTGGAAGCTTTTGACGTTTGATGCGCAATTGGAGAGCATGGCTTTGCGATACATCAGCACCCGCGGCGCGGCGCCTGAGTTGGACTTTGAAGAAGCGCTCTTAGCCGGGCTTGCGCGCGATGGCGGCCTATATCTGCCAACGCTTTGGCCTAAGCTCTCCGAGGCGGAGATCGCCGCGTTCGCCGGGCGGCCCTATGAAGAAGTCGCCGCTGCGGTTGCGGCGCGTTTTACGGGCGACGCTTTCTCGGAAACGGAGCTGTTGGAGCTGGCGCGCGCCTCATATGCTGATTTTCGCCACCCGTCGCGGGCGCCGCTGATTGAGATTGCGCCAAACTTCTTCGTTCTAGAGCTGCATCGTGGCCCGACCCTGGCGTTTAAAGATTTCGCGATGCGCTTCGTCGCGCGGTTATTCGAAGCGGTGCTGACCCGTCGCGGCCAACGGGCGACGATTGTTGGCGCGACGTCTGGCGACACGGGCTCAGCGGCGATCGACGCGTTTCAAGGCTTGTCTGCTGTCGATGTGTTTATCCTCTACCCGGACGGCCGCGTTTCCGATTTTCAGCGCCGGCAGATGACGACGCCGACGGGCGAGAATGTGCACGCGCTCGCGATTGAAGGCTCGTTTGATGATTGCCAAGCGGCGGTCAAGGCGATGTTCAACGATTTCGCTTTCCGCGATCGGATGAAGCTGGCCGCCGTTAACTCGATCAACTGGGCGCGCGTTCTGGCGCAGACGGTCTATTATTTCACCGCCGCGGTCAGCCTGGGCGCGCCGGCGCGAAAGGTGTCTTTCAGCGTGCCGACCGGGAATTTCGGCGACATCTTCGCCGGTTGGGCGGCGAAGCAGATGGGGTTGCCGATTGAGCGGCTCCTGATCGCCACCAATGAGAATGACATCCTGCATCGGTGTATGGCGACCGGGCGCTATGAAGTGAGCGGCGTCAAACAGACCACATCCCCAAGCATGGATATCCAAGTATCGTCGAATTTCGAACGGGCCCTGTTTGAGGCGTTCGGTCGCGACCCGGCGCCGGTGGTTGCGCTGATGGACGAGCTGAAGGGCGGCGCGTTTGATCTGCCGGAGCAGGCGCGGGCGGCGTTGGCGAATGACTTTGACAGCGCGCGCGCGTCTGAGGCGGAGGTCGCCGCGACGATCAAGCGCGTGTGGGATGAAGCGGCCTATCTGTTGGATCCGCATACTGCCGTCGGCGTCCATGCGGCGACGGTGGTCGCGCGCGACAGCGCGACGCCGATCGTCGCGCTTGCCTGTGCGCATCCGGCGAAGTTCGGAGCAGCGGTTCAAGCCGCCTCGGGGCAGGTTCCCGAGGTCCCAGGGCATCTGGCCGATTTGCTGCGCCGCGCAGAGCGCTTTACCCAGCTGCCGAATGAGCTTTCGGTGATCCAGAGCCACATCGAGCAGTCCGCCCGGCCCGTCTGAGAGGCGAAGCGACTGACCGCATCGCCGTCATTAACAAGATTCGACGGCGTTGCGGACTATGTTAGCGGGGGCGACGGCAATAGTCCGCGCGCAGTTCAAGAGTTCGGTTTGATACACGCGGCGGCCGCTGCCGAGGCGCGCGTAGGCAAAAGGCGCTGACGATGAAAATTGAAGAAGCGATCGAGATCACCCGGCTCGATAACGGGGTGCGGATCGTATCTGAGCATATTCCTCACGTTGCATCGGTGACGATCGGCGTTTGGATTGCTGCAGGCGCACGCCACGAAAGCGCGGCGGAGAACGGACTGGCGCATTTCCTCGAGCATATGGCGTTCAAGGGCACAGGCCGGCGCTCAGCCGAAGATATCGCCAAGGAAATCGAGAATGGCGGCGGCGACACCAACGCCTACACCTCGCGCGAAACCACCGCCTATCATGGGCGCGTTCTCGCGGAGGAGGCGACGACCGCGCTTGACGTGATCGCGGACATTCTGCGCGATCCGAAAATGGCGGCGGAGGATGTCGAGCTGGAGCGCGGCGTGATCCTCCAAGAGATCGGCATGTGCCGGGACACGCCGGACGATATTATCTTTGACTGGTCGCAGGAGCTTTCATTTCCGGAACAAGCGCTCGGCCGCCCAATCCTTGGCGCGCCTGAAACCATCGCCGCTGTTGATGGGGATGTGCTGAAAAGCTTTATGGGCAAGGCCTATGCGCCGGACCGGCTGGTCGTTGCGGCGGCTGGCGCGATTGAGCATGACGCGTTCGCGCGGCAGGCCGAGTCGCTGTTCGGCGATATGGCGTCGGCGCCCGGCGGCGTATCGGAAGCGGCGCGGTATCACGGCGGCGAGCGTCGCGTGATTAAGGATCTAGAGCAGGCGCATATGATTGTTGGCCTGCCGGCGCCGAGTTACCGCGAAGATGATTTCTATGAGTCGAAGGTGTTTGCGACGCTATTGGGCGGCGGCATGTCGTCGCGCCTGTTTCAGGAGGCGCGTGAAAAACGCGGTCTTTGCTATGCGATCGGCGCACATCCCAGCAACTATTTAGACGCGGGGCTGATGACCGTTTACGCGGGCGCAGGCGGAGAGGATATCTCCGAACTGATGGAGGTGATCGGCCGGCAGTTGCGGGACGCCGCTTTGTCGCCGCAGCAAGAAGAGGTCGATCGCGCGAAGGCGATGCTGCGGGCGGGGCTGCTGATGGGGCTGGAAAGCTCCGCCGCCCGGTGCGAACGCGCCGCGCGGGGGGTTTTGCTATTTGACCGCGTCCGGCCGATTGACGAAATCATAGCGCGTGTGGATGCGGTGGACGCAGACTCGCTTCGCGCCTTTGGCGAGCGGCGTATTTTGAATGCGGAACCGACTTTGACGCTGTACGGGCCGGTCGAGGCGGCCCCGTCGCTGGACCTGCTGCAGGCGCATCTTGCGGCCTAGCCACTGAGGAATGAGCATGGCCAACTCGCTTGGAGGACGGATTACGATGTTGGCGGGAGGCCCGAGGCTGGTGACCGATCGCTTGGTTTTGCGGCCGCCCAAAAAAAGCGATTATGAGGAGTGGGCGTATATCCGAGGCGGGTCGCAGGAATTTTTGCGGCCGTGGGAGCCCCGGTGGACGCCGGATCATCTGTCGCTGTCCAGCTTTAAGCGCCGGGTGGCCTGGGCGAAGGCCGAGGTGACGGCGGGGCGCTCCTTCCCGTTTTTGATTTTTGCGGAAGAAGCGGCGATGCGCGGCGGCGTCGCTGTTTCGGCCCCAGAGGAGGAGGAGGGCGCGGCGCCGGCGCGCACTGAGGGGTTGGTCGGAGGCGTCACGATTGAGCATGTGCGCCGCGGCGCTTCAATGTCGGCGGCGCTGGGCTACTGGCTCGGGCAAGGCTTTGTCGAGCGCGGCTATATGACCGAGGCGTTGGCGGCGGTGATTGAATTCGCTTTCGACGAGCTTGGGCTGAGCCGGCTTGAGGCTGCGTGTCTGCCTGAAAACTTCCGCTCGCGCCGTTTGCTGGAGCGCTGTTATTTCACCGAAGAAAGCCGTGCGGCCGCTTATCTCCAGATCGACGGTGTTTGGCGCGATCATCTGATCTATGAGCGTCGCCGGCCGGAGCGGGTTGGCGTCTGACGCCGCTGGATTTATGAGTTCGCACCCTTAGGGTGCGGAGTCATAAATCTGGCCGAGCCAGCGTTCGGCAGGCGGCTTTTGGCTGAGAAGCGACTGCAGCGCAGGGTGGATCCCTGCGCCAAGGAGC
>JALEGB010000087.1 GCA_022760355.1 Neomegalonema sp. | reverse complement strand
TCTGGTCGTCGCCAGCCCGTCAAACGCGCTTTTGGGGCAGGAAGCGGCGCGACGGCGGTGTGGTTCTCCCGGCGCGCGTCGCTGCCGCACCCCAGACGCGCTTTTGACGGGCCCGAAGGGCGTCCGCCAGGCGGCTTTTGGCTTGGTTCAGCTCCTTGGCGCAAGGATCCCCCCTGCGCTGCAGTCGCTTCTCAGCCAAAAGCCGCCTGCCGGACGCTGGCTCGGCCAGATTTATGAGTTCCCACCCTAGTTGTCCGCGCCTTCTTAGGGCCGTTTGCCATCGGTGGGAATTCGTTTCGGCTTTCGCTTGATATTTAACATGTGAATGATATGCTCGGTACTAACGGAGCGCGCCGTCAGAGCCGCGCCCAATCGCCGAATAATTTGGAACATCTCAGCTCTGGGAGGAGCGCTATGCCGCATCTGAGTGTCGAATACTCGTCTGGGATGGAGGCGAAAGCCGACATGCGCGCGCTGTGTCAGACGCTGCACGCCGCGCTGATGGAAAGCGGGATTTTTCCCCTTGCCGGCGTCCGGGTGCGCGCCTATCGGGCCGATCACGCGATCATCGCGGATGATCATCCGGACAATGAGTTCGTCGCCCTGACCCTGTCCGTCGGCGCCGGGCGCAGCACGGAGACCTTGCGCGGCGCCGGGGACCTGCTCTTCGCAGCGGCGCAAAAGGCGTTGGCCGGGCTCCTGGCCGCGCCGCATTTCGCCCTCTCGCTGGAGATCCGCGTCGCCGATCCGGAGCTGAGCTGGAAGGACACGCCTTTGCACGCTCGGCTGTCCGGCCGCGGCGCATCCTAGAATTTGAACAGCAACGCCAGGGAGGACCGCTGATGAGCGCCCTAAACGAAAATATCGCCCGCGCCCAAGCCTATCTGGAGCGGTTTCGCACCGGCGGCGTGTTGCATCACATCGCTGGCGAGAGCACGCCGGCCGCCTCCGGCGAGATGTTCGAATCGATCTCTCCGATTGACCTGGAGCCGCTGGCGAAAGTCGCAAAAGGCGATCCGTCGGATATTGACCGCGCCGTGGCGGCGGCCAAGCATGCCTTCGCCAGCTGGAGCAAAACGCCGGGCAAGGAGCGGCGCGCGATCCTGATCAAGGTGGCGGAAGCGATCGAGGCGAGAGCGGAGGAAATCGCTTTCACCGAATGTATGGATACCGGTCAGGCCCTGCGCTTCATGGCGAAAGCGGCTCTGCGCGGGGCGGAGAATTTCCGCTTTTTCGCCGATCAGGCGCCCACGGCCGAGGATGGCCAGGCGCTGCGCAATGCGAACCAGATGAATGTCACCGCCCGCCGCCCAATCGGCCCGGTCGGCGTCATCACCCCGTGGAACACGCCGTTTATGCTCTCGACCTGGAAGATCGCGCCGGCGTTGGCCGCGGGGTGCGCCGTGGTCCATAAACCAGCCGAGTTCTCGCCGCTGACCGCGAAGCTGTTGGTGGAAATCGCTGAGGAAGCCGGACTGCCGAAGGGCGTGCTCAATCTGGTGAACGGCTTCGGCGAAGATGCGGGCAAGGCGTTGACCGAGCATCCCGACATCAAAGCAATCGCCTTTGTGGGCGAAAGCCGGACGGGGTCCATGATCATGGCGCAGGGCGCGCCAAGCTTGAAGCGGGTGCATTTTGAGCTTGGCGGCAAGAACCCGGTGATTGTGTTCGACGACGCCGATCTGGATCGCGCCGTCGACGCGGCCACCTTCATGATCTACTCGCTGAATGGCGAGCGTTGCACCTCCTCGTCTCGCCTGCTGGTTCAGCGCTCGATCTATGAGCCCTTCTGCGCGCGCGTTGCGGAAGTCGCGGATCGGATCAAGGTGGGGCATCCTTTGGACCCGGACACGGTCGTCGGCCCGCTGATCCACCCGGTGCATGAAAAGAAGGTGCTCTCCTATTTCGACAAAGCGGTCGAGGAAGGGGCGACGATCGCCGCCGGAGGCGCGAAGGTGGGGGAGGCCGGGTGCTTCGTGCGGCCGACCCTGTTCACCAACGCGACCAACAGCATGGCGGTTGCGCAAGAAGAGATCTTCGGCCCGGTCCTGACCGCGATCCCGTTTGAGGATGAGCAGGAGGCGATCAACATCGCCAATGACGTCGATTATGGCCTGACAGCTTATCTCTGGACCCAAGATCTTGAGCGGGCGCTGCGCGTCACGGATCAGCTTGAGGCCGGCATGATGTGGGTGAACTCGGAAAATGTTCGCCACTTGCCGGCGCCGTTTGGCGGCGTGAAGGCCTCCGGCATTGGCCGCGATGGCGGGGACTGGTCGTTCGATTTCTACATGGAAACGATCAATGTCTGCTTCCCGCGCGCAAGCCACCGCATTCCGAAGCTTGGCGGCTGACGGCGCCGTCTTGGCGCGCCGCCGGATTGCGGCGCGCGAGTGAGCGGCCTTGAGCGCTTCGGGCGCCCCATCCGCCGCTCCCATTTAATGACAACAAGCGCGAATGCGCGTGGGAGGAAACATGGGCGAAATCGTTCTCGCCGCGAAATGCACGCATGTGCCGACGATGCTGATGTCCGAACAGGAGGGGCCGCTGAAGGGCGCGCGGCAAAGCGCGATCAATGGCCATCTGGAAATCGGCCGGCGCGCAAAGGCGTTGGGCGTCGACACGGCGATCGTGTGCGATACGCACTGGGTGATCAATGCCGGCTACCACATTAACGCGAACCGGCGGTTTCAGGGGCTGTTTACGTCCAACGAGTTCCCGCAGTTCATCCAGAATCTGCCCTATGATTATCAAGGGGCGCCTGAGCTGGGCGACGCCATCGCGAAAGAAGCGAGCGATCGGGGCGTTTTTACGCTGAGCCATCAGCTGGATAGTCTTGAGCTTGAGTATGGCGCGCTGGTGCCGATGCGGTTTATGAGCCGCGAGCATGAGATGAAGGTCGTCTCGATCGCCGCCTGGTGCACTGTCCACAGCCATGATGAAAGCCGCGTCATTGGCGAGGCGATCCGAGCTGCTGTCGAGGCGAGCGATCAGCGGGTGTTGCTGGTCGCGTCCGGGTCGCTTTCCCATAAGATCTGGGCGAATAAAGACTACGCCGCGAATAACGGCGCATTCACGATCTCCTCTGAATTCAATCGGCAGATGGATCTGCATGTGTTGGAGATGTGGAAGCGTGGAGACCACGCGACCTTCTTGAAAATGCTTGAAGAATATTCGCGCTACTGCTGCGGCGAAGGCTCCATGCATGACACGGCGATGCTCTACGGCGCGCTTGGCTGGGACCAGTATGCCGGCGAATGCGAGGTGCTGACAGAGTATTTCCCAAGCTCGGGCACCGGTCAGACCAACGTTCTCTTCCCTGTTTAACCGATCACGGAGATCCTGCGATGCCGATCCCGGCCCCTAATCTCTATCCTCCTTTCAACATCGTTCGCCTGAGCCATGCGGTGTTTGGCGTCAAAGACCTGGCCGCCTCGCGCGCCTTCTATGTCGATACGCTTGGCCTGCAGGTCACAGACGAAGACAGTGAGCACATCTTCCTGCGCGCGATGGAAGAGCGGGGGCATCATTGTCTTGTTCTGCGCAAGGATGATCGCGCCGAAGTGCGAAGCCTGGGCTTTAAGGTGTTCGACGAAGCTGAGCTGAACAAAGCGCACGATTGGTTCACTGCGCGCGGTCACAAAACAGAATGGGTCGAGCGGGCCTATCAGGGGCGCACATTGCGGACCCATGACTGTTTTGGCGCGCCACTGGAGTTCTACTTTAAAATGGACCGGTTAGCGCCGATCCATCAGAAATATGAACTCTATAAGGGTGTGAAGCCGCTGCGCATCGACCATTTCAACTGCTTCGCGCCCAATGTCGACCAGGCGGTGGCGTTCTACAATGAGATGGGGTTTCGGGTCACAGAGTACACCGAAGATGAGGACACCACCCGCCTGTGGGCGGCCTGGATGCATCGCAAGGGCGGCGTGCATGACGTCGCCTTCACCAACGGGCTCGGCCCGCGCTTGCACCACACCGCTTTTTGGGTCCCGACGCCGCTGAACATCATCGATCTGTGCGACTTGATGTCGACGACTGGCTATGTCGCCAACATTGAGCGCGGTCCCGGCCGGCACGGGATCTCTAACGCCTTCTTCCTCTACATCCTGGATCCGGACGGCCATCGGATCGAGATCTACTGCTCGGACTATCAGACCGTCGATCCTGATCTGGAGCCGATTAAGTGGGACCTGAAAGATCCGCAGCGCCAAACGCTTTGGGGCGCGCCCGCGCCGCGGAGCTGGTTTGAGCATGGCTCAGTTTTCCAGGGGGTGGAGCCGATCGCGTCCGATCTTGACGCAACCCCGATTATCGCGCCTTAGCGGATGGAGAAGCCGATGAAGCCTAGTCCAGCTCGGATCGCCGCTTTCCGCGCCAACGGCGCCGATCGCTATGGCGTGGTGGTCGACGATGGCGTGATTGATCTCACGCCAGAATTTGGCGCGCGTTTCGCCGGCCTTAAAGAGGTCATAGAGGCGGGCGCGTTGGAGGAGCTTGTGCGGGCGGCGGATGGGCGTTCGCCGACTTTCGCCCAGGATGCGGTCGAGTTTCTCATTCCGATCGCAAATCCTGAGAAGCTGTTGTGCATCGGAGTTAATTTCCCCGATCGCAATGCGGAGTACAAAGACGGGCAGGCGGCGCCGAGCAAGCCGTCGATCTTTATTCGCTTTCCGCGCAGTTTTACCGGCCATAACGCGCCGCTGATCCGGCCGCCGGAGAGCCCGCAGCTCGATTATGAGGGCGAAATCGCCATCATTATCGGCAAGGGCGGGCGTCGGATCGCGCAGGAAGATGCTTACGATCACATCGCCGCTTTGACTCTCTGCAATGAAGGCACGATCCGCGATTGGGTGCGCCATGCGAAGTTTAACGTCACCCAAGGCAAAAACTGGGATCGATCGGGCGCGATCGGCCCTTGGGTGACGCCATTCCGATCTGCGGAGCAGCTGGATGATGTTGAGCTGACCACGCGGGTCAATGGCGAGATCCGGCAGCAGGATCGGACATCGCGGATGATGTTCAGCTTCCGTTTTATTGTCAGCTACGTCTCGACCTTCACGACGCTGGTTCCTGGGGACGTGATCGTTTGCGGCACGCCTACCGGCGCCGGGGCCCGGTTCGATCCGCCGATCTGGCTGGAGCCTGGCGATGTCATCGAGGTGGCGGCGGACGGGCTCGGCGTGCTCCGAAACACCGTGGAGGATGAACAATGCTGAGCGCTGCGGAGGTCGATGCGGCGGCGATTGCGTTGCTTGAGGCTGAAGCGCGGCGTGAGCAGATCGGCTTGCTGTCAGAGGCGCATCCGGCAATCACGCTAGACGACGCCTATGCAATCCAGAAAGCCCAGATGGCGCAAAAACTGGCTGCGGGGCGCGAGATTGTCGGTTGGAAAATCGGCCTAACGTCAAAAGCAATGCAGGATGCGCTTGGGATCGATACGCCGGACAGCGGCGTCCTCTATGACGATATGCTGTTCGCCTCTGGCGGGATTGTGCCGAAGGGCCGGTTCATTCAGCCGCGCATCGAGGCGGAGATCGCTTTCATCATGAAAGCCCCGTTGGCGCCGGACGCAACCCGCGAGGATGTGTTGGCGGCGACCGAGGCGGTCGCCCCAGCGCTCGAGATCCTGGACACTCGGATCGTGCGCAAGGACGCGGCGACAGGGCGGGTCCGCAAGATCTATGACACGGTCTCGGACAATGCGGCGAACGCCGGCATCGTGTTGGGCGAGGCGCGTTTTGCGCCGGATGATGTCGATCTGCGGTGGGTCGGCGCAATCGTCCAAAGCGGCGATGAAGTTGTCGCCACCGGACTGGGCGCCGGCGTCCTGAATGATCCGACGACTGGGCTGGTGTGGTTGGCGCAGCGCATGGGCGCGTATGGTCAGCGGATTGAGGCCGGTCAGATCGTGCTCTCCGGCTCCTTCATCGCGCCGATTGAATGCCCGTCCGGGACCCGGATTAACGCTGACTACGGCCCGTTCGGCGCCGTATCGATCTCATTTGAGTAGGAGGGCGCGATGCCGGCTCCGGTAAACTGGTTTAGGGCGCGTCTGCGAGCAGGCGAAACGCAGATCGGGCTTTGGCTTGGCCTTGGCGATCCTTCCTGTGCGGAGCTTTGCGCCCAGGCGGGGTTTGATTGGCTGGTGATCGATGCGGAGCATGGGCCGAACGAACTGCGGGATGTGCTCGCGCAGCTGCGCGCGATTGGCGGCGGGGCGCAGCCCGTTGTGCGGGTGCGGGATGACAACCGTGCGCTGATCAAGCAGATGCTGGATATCGGCGCACAGACGATCCTCGTCCCGATGATCGAAAGTGCTGAACAGGCGCGGGAAGCGGTGCGCTCGGCCCACTATCCGCCCGTTGGCGTTCGCGGCGTTGGCGCCGCGCTGGCGCGCGCATCCGCCTACAATGCAATCCCAGACTATCTGGCGACGGCGGATGAGCAGATTTGCGTGCTGCTGCAAGTTGAGTCGATGACGGCGGTGGCGGCGCTGGACGAGATTCTGGCGGTAGACGGAGTCGATGGGATCTTTGTCGGGCCGGCGGACCTTGCCGCCGATATGGGCTTCCTCGGCGCTCCTGGCGCGCCGGAGGTGCAGGATGTGGTGTCAGATGTGCTGTCTCGCATCCATGCGGCGGGCAAAGCGGCCGGCATCCTGACGTCGGATCGCACCTTGGCGCAGGGCTACGCCGAAATGGGCGTCGAGTTCCTGGCGGTCGGTTCGGATGTCGGCGTGTTGAGCGGCGGCCTGAAGGCGCTGCGGGCCGCGTTTTAGGCGCCAATTTGATCGGCGGCCGAGAGCGATTTGAAGTGAGATCGCCCCATCTAACGGCTCGCAAATCGCGAGCAAACAGAGACTGAGAGCTTGTGCGTCAGCGCCCTGCGCCGTCGACGATCTTGCGCGTCGCCTCGAACACGCGCCGCAGCGTTTCATCATGACCTGCTGTGGCGCTTAGCGCGCTCATTGGCGCTTCCGCGGCCAGCGGAATGTCGGGCGGCAAGGCTTCTATGATCGCGGGCAGGTCAATCTCCCCGTCGCCCGGCGGCAGCCTTTCGGCGCGCGCGGCGTGCAGCAATTGCGCCTCGGTGTAAGGCGGGGCGACCGGCGCATCGCAGATGTGGGCGAAGGGCAGCAGCTCAGGCGGCGTCGCTTTCAATTCCGCGAGGCTCGATCCTGACCGATCGAAATGCAGACTGTCGACGAGTATGCCGATCGCATCATCGCACCGCGCCGCCATCGCGCGGGCGGCGCTGAGATCCGGCAGTACGGTCCAAGGAAAGAATTCGAGCGCCAGCCTGATATTGCGCGCCGCTGCTAACTCGCTGAGCGCGCTCAGCCGGTCGGCCATCCGGCTAAGATCCGGATCATAGGGCGCGGTGATGAGATGTCGCGCGCCCAACTCGGCGCCGACGTCAAGCAGCGGGGCGAGCGTTTCAGGGGCGGTGTCGGGTTCGATCTTTACAAATTCGATATCGGCGACCCGAAGACCAGTCGCAGCCATCGCCGCCTTCGTGTCCGCAAGCATTGCCGCGTCATCCATCAGCGGATAGCCGGGCGAGCTTTCGGTGACGCGCAGAAGCCGCAGGCCGACGCCTTCGAAGCCGGCGCGGGCCGCGGCTTCGATAAAGGCGGGCGGGGGCAAGTCAATCGCAGTCAAGTGGGCGACGAAGAGCGGACGGCTCATGCGGTGTGCTCCGATGCTGCGCAGCGCCCGGCGATGAAGCCAAATGTCATTGCTGGGCCAAGATTGACGCCGCCGGCCGGATAAAATCCGCCAAACACGCTCGCCGCGTCGGTTCCAACGGCGTAAAGCCCGGCGATCGGCGAGCCGTCCGCGCGCAGGACGCGGGCGGAACCGTCGGTCGACAGGCCGGCGAAGCTGCCAAAGCTGCCGGGAATAACCTCAACCGCGTAATAGGGCGGCTGATCGATGGGCGCTACGCACGGGTTGGGCGTTTGGTCCGGGTCGCCTTGCAGTCGCATATAGGCGGTCTCGCCACGGTTGAACTCAGGATCCTCTCCCGCTCGAGCCGCGCTGTTCCAGCGGGCCAGCGTTTCGGAGAGGCCCGCCGGATCGACACCACAGGCCGCGGCGAGCTCTGCGGGGGTTTTGCCGCGCTTGAGATATCCCCGTTTGATCCAAGCGCCGAGCGGCATTGGCGCGGGGCGTACGATTCCCAGCCCATAGCGTCTGATAAAGCGGTGATCGCAGATCAACCATGATCGCGCGGGCTGATCATCCGGCGCATTGTTCAGCAGGGCTTCGACATAGTCGTAATAACCGAGCCCTTCGTTACAGAAGCGGCGTCCATTTGCGAGAACGCCGATGACGCCGGGTTTGCCGCGTTCAATAATATGCGGAAAGCGCCCCGTTTCACCATTGCCCCAGGGGACGATTGAAACCGGGCAAAATGCGGCGGGACGCGCGATTGCAGCGTTGAACGCGCCACCGACAGATTCGCCAAGGGCGAGGCCATCGCCGGTCGCCGCGGGGACGGCGAGCGCGGCGTGCTCATCATTGCGCGGATAGGTGGCGGCGCGGCGAGCGCTGTCATGTGGATAGCCGCCGCACGCCAGCACGACGCCGCGCGCTGCGGTAAGCGGCGGCCAGGCGTCGTCTGCAAACCGAACGCCGACGACGCGGCCGGATTCTTCGATGAGCGTGGCGACTTTGCGTTCGGTGAGAAACGCGACGCCAAAATCAAGCGCCGATTGAACCAGTCGCCCAACGAGCGCCGCGCCATTGCGCAGCTCCATGCCGCGGCTGTGAAAGGCGAGATCGCGCAGGTGGCGGGTCACGCGCATGGCGACATAGGCGAAGGAGCGGCTTGAGCGCATCGCCGTTAGAAATGCGCGCAAATCGGCGCCGGCTTGGATCGTCATGCCCCAAAGCGTCGTTTCTGACATCGGCTTGCGCAGCAGCGCGACGGCGCGGCCCAGCTGGCGGGCGTCAAATGGCGCTGCGATCACCGAGCGGCCGCCCGTTCCCGCGCCGGGACGCTCGCAATACGTGTCTGGGATCTTGAGCCCGCCCTCAAAGCGCAGCGCTGTTTCACTTTCGAAGAAGGCGACCATCTGGGGCGCCGCTTCAAGAAAGGCGTCTACGCGCTCCGGGTCGAAATGATTGCCAAGGACCGACTTTAGATAGGCGCGCGGCGCGCTCACATCTTCGCGGATCCCCGCGCGTATGGCGACAGGATTGCGCGGGCACCAGATCCATCCGCCTGACCAGGCGGTTGTGCCGCCCAACACAGGCTCTTTTTCGATCACGGCGACCCGGAGCCCTCGCGCGGCGGCTGTAACCGCGGCTGAGAGCCCAGCTGCGCCGGAACCGAGGACAATAAGATCGTAGCGAGGGGCGTTGGTCATGGGCGGCCAGCTTGATCGCGGCGTTTTCCGGATGGAAAGGCGCTTTTGGAAACTCTTTCCAAGCTTCCCTGTAACGTCAAATGTCTATTTGGAGGCAGATTTAACATGATGTTAAGGTTGCGGGGAGGAGGACCGGATATGCGGGAAATTACGCTGCGTCAGATCGAAGTTATTCGCGCCGTCATGCTTCGCGGTACGATTACCGGGGCGGCGGAGCATCTTGGCGTGTCCGCCCCTGGCGTCAGCCGACTGATCAAGCATACGGAGGAAACGCTGGGGCTGCGCTTGTTTGAGCGCCGCGCCGGACTGTTTGTGCCGTCTGTTGAGGCGGACTTGGTGTTCGATCAGATCCGTGAGGTCTATAAGGGCGTCGAGAACCTACAGATCGCGCTTAGCGCCCTGCAGAAGGGCGAGGATGTGCGGCTGGCGTTTGCATCGGCCCCTTCCGTCGCGCAGTTCATTGCTGCGCGCGCGATCCGAAATTTGCGCAAGCATTTTCCCGATCTTTTTATCGATCTGAATATTCTCAAAATTGAAGAAACGGCCGACTACTTGCTGCTGGAGCGGGGCGAGTTTGTCGTCATGAGCTCAAAGGTGCAAAGCGAGGGGGTTGAAAGCGAGCGTCTCGCCGTTGGGCAAACGGTGGTCATTCTGCCGGAGGGCCATCCTCTTGGCGCAAAGGCCAGCATCTCGGTCCATGATCTTGTTCACGAGCCGATTGTCGGGGTCGATCCGGCGGACCCTTATGGCGCGCTGATCTCGAAGCCGTTTCGCGACGCAGGGCTTGAATTTAAACAGAGCATGCGGGGGCGCTTTGCTCAGACGGTCGTGAGTCTCGTGCGTCATGGGCTCGGCGTCGCGTTGATTGATCGGTTCTCGGTCGCGGAAGTGTATATGCCGGGCCTGCTGCGTCGACCGCTTGTCGAGAGCAACCCGATCGAGGTTTATGTGGCGCGGAAAAGGGGGCGGGTGCTGTCAACCTTTGCAGATTTTGCGATCCGCCAATTTCGCCAGGAGCTTGCCGCGGCGATTGACGCTCCAATTCAGGATCTTGCAACGTCAAATTAACATAATGTTCAGTTTGACGCAAATTTTGTAATTGATGTTAGCTGTTTTGCTCGGAAATACTCCCAGGCGGCGGTTCACGCGAAAGCGCGCAAACGCGCCGCTCGCCGTTTACCGGCGCAAAACCAACTTCGGGAGGAAGCATTGAAACGTTTTATGCTCAGCGCTGCCGCAGCGCTTGCTCTGGTGTCGACCGGCGCAGTTGCGGAAGAGTATCCAACTAAAGAAATCAAAGGCGTCATCCAATGGGGCGCAGGCGGCTCCACGGACACGGTGATGCGTTCGGTCACTCCGCATGCCGAAAAGGCGCTCGGCGGAACCATCGTCATGCAGAACATGACCGGCGGCGTCGGCGCCATCGCGCTCAACTTTGTCGCGCGCGGCAAAGCGGACGGCTACACCCTGCTGATGGGTGCGGAAAACCCGCTGCTCTACAAGATCATGGGCCTCGGCAAAAAAGACTATACTGACTTCGTGCCCATCGTTCTGCTCGCACGCGGCACCCCGGTTCTGGTCGCGCGGGCCGATGCGCCGTACGATGATTACGCTGGCATGATGGCGTATATAAAAAAGAACCCTGGCGCACTGCGCATGGGCGCAACCGGTCCTGGCGGCCTGCCTTCGGTTGTGACGGCGATGATGACCACCGTCGAAGGCAAGTTGGACGTAATTGCGGTGCCGTTTGACGGCGACGGCCCGGCTCTGACCGCGCTGCAAGGCGGCGCGATTGACGTTATGCCGGCTGTCTTGGGCGCAGCCATCGAAGGCATCCGCGCCGGCAAGATGAAAGCTTTGGCGGTATTTGACGTTAAGCCGCAGCCTTACCTGCCGAAAACGCCGGTCATCACCTCGTTCAACAAAAAGTACGAGAGCTTCTTGCCATGGGGCCCGTTCTTTGGCGTGTTCGCGCCGAAAGGCACGCCGGCTGACGTTGTCGCGAAGCTCAGCGCAGCCTATGCGGAAGGCATCAAGCATCCGGATTTCGTCAAGCTGATGGAAGGCCGCGGCTTCACGATTATGGGCACAAGCGGAAAAGAAGCGCAGGAGTTTCTGACCAAGTGGCAGCAGAATACGGCATGGCTGCTGCACGATGCGGGCTTGGCGAAAAAGTCGCCGGAAGAATTCGGCATCGCACGCCCGGCTAAGTAAACAAATGTATGACCTGATGAAATCAGGCGCGTGCTAATGATTTGGGCGTCGCATCTCAGCAGAGGCGGCGCCTTTTTCATACGAAAACGAAGCATGGCGGGAGGAACGAACAACATGTCGATAGAAAACGAACAGCATAGCGGCTCCTCTGACGCCACGCCAGGCGGCTATGAGAACAAAAGACGCCCCGGCGAGATTGTATTCACGCTGGTGTTGCTGGCGGCGAGCATTGGGTTGCTCTGGAACGCCTACGGAATCTCGGGCTTTGAGAAGCTGTCGGCGCCGGGCACAGTGCCGATGGCCGCTACCGGCGTCATGGTGCTGTCGGTGCTCATCATCCTCGCCCGCACCGTGCAGTTGAAGCGCGTGATGTCGGAGAGATTGGGCAAACATATTCTGCCCTGGGTCGTCGTCATATTTGTGCTGATGCTTGGGGGCATCGCATCTCTACTGGAACCGCTTGGATTTGTGCCGACTGCGGCGCTGTTTTTGATCGCTGGCGTTAAAATTCTCGCTCGTCGGGGCTGGGGGTTCACTTTCGCGGTATCGCTCGGATCGCTGTTGCTGATCTGGCTGATTTTCCGCGTTGTCTTCACCGTTCTGATGCCGGAAGGCGTCTTTCCCGAAGCGGAAATTGTTCAGTTCTTCCGTGATCTTACGAAATCCGGAGGGAAGTGATGGACGCTTTGATGGCGTTTCTGACGGTCTTTATCACGCCGAAGCTGCTGCTGCTGTCGGCGCTCGGCACCTTCGCCGGCGTCTATGTTGGCGCTATTCCGGGCCTCTCGGTGACGATGGCGGTGTCGATCCTGATCAGCTTCACTTTTTCCTGGGATGTCTATCCAGCGATCGCGCTTATGATCGGCATCTATATGGGCGGCGTTTACGGCGGTTCGCGTACGGCGATTCTACTGAATATCCCGGGCGCGCCCTCTGCAATTGCGACGGCGCTGGACGGCTATCCTATGGCCAAGCGCGGCGAGGCCGGCGAAGCGATCGGCGTCACCACCGTGATGTCTTTCTTCGGCGGCTTGGTCGGCATTGCGGTCCTCGCGCTGGCGGCTCCATTCATTTCAGATTTCGCGCTGAAGTTTCAGCCGCGGGATTACATGTTACTGGCGGTGCTGGGTATTCTTCTGGTTGGGTCGCTCTCCAGCGGCAGCCTGGCTAAAGGCGTGTTCGCCGGCGCATTTGGACTGGTGATCGGTGCGGTTGGGCTGGATCCGCTCACTTTTACGGAGCGCTTCACTTTTGGCTTCGAGGCGCTGACCGGCGGCATCTCGTTCATTGCGGTGATGATCGGCATGTTTGGCGTGTCGGAGGCCTTGCTACAGCTGCATACCGTCAGCGCGCCGGTGATCCGCCAGAAGATCTCCCGCATCGTGCCTTCCTTCAGCGTGATCAAAAAGTACCTGCCTTTGTCGCTGCAAACATCGTCGATCGGGGTCATTATTGGCGCGTTGCCGGGCACCGGCGGCGATATCGCGGCGTTGCTGGCCTATGACCACGCGAAGCGCGTCACGAAGAACCCAGAGCGCGAGTTCGGGGACGGCGCGATGGAGGGGCTGGTCGCGCCCGAGACGGCGAATAACGCCGCGGTCGGCGGCGCTTTTATTCCGATGACAACCCTTGGCATCCCCGGCGATGCGGTGACGGCGATCATGATCGGCGCGCTGTTCATCCATGGTCTCAACCCAGGTCCGATGCTGATGATCGAGAAGCCGGATATGTTCTGGTTTATCGTCGGTTCTCTTGTGGCGGCGAACTGCTTCATGCTGCTGTTCGGGCTGACCGGTCTGCGGCTGTTCACCAAGATCGTAGAAATGCCGAAGTCCGTGCTGTTTCCGCTGATCATGCTCTTGTCTGTTGTTGGCGCTTACGCCGTGAAGAACGCGATCACCGACGTTTATTGGATGCTCGGTTTCGGCGTCTTTGGCTATTTCATGCGGCTGTACGGCTATCCGCTGGGGCCGGTCATTCTGGGGGTGATCCTCTCGCGCCTACTGGACGACAATTGGCGACGCGCCATCATCTCGGAGCGGGAGGATCTGGGCCGCTTCTTTGAGGGGGTGGTCTCTAGCCCGCTGTCGCTCACCTTGTTTGTCGCGGTTGTCTTGATTTTCCTGTCGCAAATCCCCTTCCGAGCGACTTTCAGGCGGCTTACGAGGCGACGCTCTAATGTGAAGGAGGGGTGATATGCCCGTATCCGCTCAGCCGACCGGCGTCGTCGTCAAACCCGATTTGCGATTGGGATTGATCGGCGCAAATATCGCCCAGTCGCGTTCGCCGGAGCTGCATCGGGCGGCGGGGCGGCAATGTGAGCTGGCGGTCGAATATGGGCTGTACGTTCCCAATGAGCTGGGCGCGTCCTTTGACGACACCCTGCGCGACTGTGCGGCCAAAGGCTTGCGGGGGGTGAACGTCACCTACCCTTACAAGGAACGTGCGGCGGAACTTGTTTCGATCGACGATCCGCTGGTTCGCGGCGTCGGCGCGGTGAATACGGTGTTGTTTCAGGCGGGCGCTGCGGTTGGGTTCAACACCGATCTGAGCGGTTTTGTCGCCGCCTATCGCTCCGCCCGCGGCGACGCGCCGCCTGGCGTCGTTCTGCTGATCGGCGCGGGCGGCGTCGGCCGTGCTGTCGCCTTCGGCTTGGCTGCGCTGGGGGCCGAAAGCATCCGCATCGCCGATCGGAACCAGGCTAAAGCGCAGGGGCTGGCGGATGATTTGCATGCGCACGCCCCGCTGAAGGAAGTCAGTGTCTGGAGCTCCGTGGAAGCCGCGGCGGACGGCGCCGCTGGCGTCATCAACTGCACGCCGGTCGGGATGGCTGGGTATGAGGGGACCCCTGCGCCCCGCGCGGCGATTATTGGCGCGCAGTGGGCTTTTGACGCTGTTTACACGCCCCCTGATACGCAGTTTCTTCAAGATGCTGAGGCGGAGGGGCTGCAAACCATCTCCGGCGAGGCGTTGTTCTTTTTCCAAGGCGTCCAAGCCTGGCGGTTATTTTCCGGACTGGATGTTGATGGCGCAGCGCTGAAGGAGGCGCTGAAGCTGTAAGGAGAGGGGCTATGAAGACCTCCATCGCGACCGTTTCGATTTCGGGTGATTTGACGGAGAAGCTTGAGGCGATCGCCGAGGCGGGCTTCGGCGGGATTGAGATCTTCGAGCAAGATGTCGTCACTCATGACGGCGCGCCGGCCGAGGTTGGCCGAATGGTGCGCGATCATGGGCTGGAGATCATGTTGTTCCAGCCTTTTCGCGATTTTGAAGGGCTGCCGGAACCGTTGCGCGGCAAAGCCTTCGATCGGGCTGAGCGGAAGTTCGATTTGATGCAGGAGCTGGGGGCGGAGCTGATGCTTGTCTGCGCCTCGCAGCATCCGGGCGCCCTAGGCGGCGCGGATCGGGCGGCGGCGGATTTCCGAGAGCTCGGGGAACGCGCGGCGGCGCGCGGTTTGCGCGTCGGATATGAGGCGGTGGCGTGGGGGCGGTATATCGCCGACCATCGTGACGCGTGGGAAATTGTACGGCGCGCAGATCACCCAAATGTCGGGCTTATCCTCGACAGTTTTCATACGCTCGGCCCCAAGATTGAGCCTGAAAGCGTGCGCCGAATTCCGTCGGACAAGATCTTCTTCGTGCAGTTGGCGGACGCGCCGGAGATTGAGATGGATCTGCAGTACCGCTCGCGCCATTTCCGGAGCATGCCGGGGGAGGGGGACCTCGCGATATTGCGCTTTATGCAGGCCGTAGTGTCGACCGGTTATGATGGTCCGGTCAGTCTGGAAATCTTTAATGATCAATTCCGCGGCGGCAGCCCCAAGACCATCGCCAAGGATGGATATCGCGCGCTCCAATGTGTGATCGATGATGTGCGCCGAAGCACGCCCGGCGCGCAGATTGGACCGATCGCCACGCCCGCGCGCACAAAGGTGGAGCGGGTCGAGTTCATTGAATTTGCGACCCGCGGCGCCGAGGCGGCGGCCTTGGCCGCGCTGTTGCGCAGCCTCGGTTTTCGGAAGGCGGGGCGGCATATCACAAAGAACCTGACCCTCTGGCGCCAGGGCGATATCCGGCTGGTGTTGAATGAAGAGGAAGGTGATTTCGCCGGCTCCGTCTATACCATGCGCGGCACCTCGGTTTGCGATATCGGCCTGCAGGTCTCTTCCGCGGCCGATACGGCGGCGCGGGCTCAGGCGCTTGGGGCCGCAGCATTTTCACAGCCGTTAAGCCCGGGGCAGCTTGATATTCCGGCTGTACGCGGGTTGGCCGGCAGCGTTCTGCACTTTGTGGATGAGGCGAGCGGGCTGTCGGATGTTTGGTCAGTCGAGTTTACGCCCGTGGAGGATGCGACGGTCGCCGAGGCTGGATTGGCCCGTGTAGACCACATCGCGCAGACGATGCGCTATGATGAGATGCTGAGCTGGTCGCTATTTTACACAACTCTATTTGATCTGACGAAGTCGCCGATGGTTGACGTGACCGATCCGAACGGGTTGGTGCGGAGCCAAGCGCTGCAGGCGCCAGGGCGTGATTTTAGGATCACGCTCAATGGCGCCGAAACGCATCGTACCTTGGCGGGCGCCTTCTTGATGGAGAGCTTCGGCGCGCCGGTGCAGCATATCGCCTTTGCGACGGATGATATCTTCGCCTCGGCGGCGCGGCTGAAACAAAGCGGTTTTGAGCCTTTGCCGATTCCGCAGAATTATTATGACGATCTGGCCAGCCGCTTTGAGTTAAGCGACGAGATGGTGTCGGCGATGAAGGCGGCGCACGTGCTCTATGATCAGGATGCGCGTGGCGATTTCTTTCAGATCTACTCCAGGCCATTTGGGGGCGGGCAGTTTTTTGAGATCGTCCAGCGTCGTGGCGGCTACGCGGGATATGGCGCGCCGAATGCGCCATTCAGGATTGCGGCGCAGAAACGTATTTTGCGTCAAAGCGTTGAGCTCAAGATTTGAGGGCGGATCAAAGATCGATGAGCGCGGCCGATACGCTATATGTGCATGATCTCCGCTTAGTTCTTGCAATATTCTGAGATTTCGCCGATATCTGGGGCAATGGGACGATAGATCCCGCAGATATTGAGGCAATCATGAGCTATCGGAATATGCGTAGGGCCGCCGCCCTATGCCTTCTTCTTGTTATGCTTGGTGTTGGGCTTTCAACCTCAGGCCCGTCGGCCGCGCCGACCGAGCAGCGCGTTACCCGTGTCGCACGTATCATCGACGGTGACACGTTCGTGGTCGCAGGCGGTGATCGCATCCGGGTGCGCAACTTCGATACGCCAGAGCTCCGCCGATATGGCTGTGCGGAAGAGAAAAAGCGCGCGATCGCTGCGCGCAAAGCTGCGGCGGACATCTTAGCCGATCGAAAGGTGCGCCTGACGCTGGCCTACCGGGATCGCTACGAGCGCTGGGTCGCAGATGTGGTGGTCGAAAGCGCGCCCTACTCGGTCGACTTTGTCGACGCAATGATTGTCCGGGGCCATGGCGCTCGGTGGAATTATGGCAAGGAGCCAAAGCCGCGCTGGTGCCCGGCTTAAGACCTTGAAGCAGCTATTGGGGGAGGGGAGGGAGAAAACGCCCTCCCCCATCCCGTTATTCGAAGCTGACTTTGCGCAGCGGCAGCTGACCAACACGCGCCAGCAGCTTTTGGATTTCTTGCTTCGAGTCGCTGGTTTGCTCCGCCGGCACCATGCGGGTCAGGGTTAGAACCGTCTCACGACGGCGCGGGTCGGTGGAGAACTGGACTTCCGAAACAACGACGCGGCGCAAATCGAACAGAATGTCGAGCAACTCGCCTTCATCAATCTCGTGCAGCCGATCCAGGCAGCGGACGACGTCGAAGGCCAGAATAACGCCGTCGAGTACAGGTTGGCGCGCGCCGCGGTAGGCCGAAGGCTTTTCTGCGCCGCGTGCTTCGGGCGAGAAATTCGGGAAGTACAAGCGGCCCTGATCGGCTAGAACGGAAAGCCGGTTCGCAACATCCAGCCGCCGCTGCTTAAATTCATGATCGGTGTAGACGCCAAGGCGAGATTGCACCAGCGCAGCAGCATCGCCAAATGCGTGCAGCACATCCGCGAGCCACCGCCCCTTTTCCGCGTCAATCGCGGCGCTGACTTGTTCCGCCTGGATGCCAAGCTGCCGCCGTATGACATAGAAGTTGATGAACAGCGAGACGATGGCGACCAGCGCTGAAAAAAGCGCGAACCAGTCGCTGGCGCTCAATTTTTCGATCAGATTTACGATCGCGTCCACGATCCCCTCCCAACGAAGCGCGCCGCCGGCAAGCGGCGGCGCTGAATGATGGTCAGCCGGATGACGCGCAATCGCGGCGAAAAAGCGGCGCTTAAACTGTGGCGGCTGCGCGCAGAGCCGCACTTTCGCGCGGCGACTTGGCGATAAGCCACACCGTGACGAGGGCGAGGGCCATAAAGGCGACGGCGAAGATCAGGGTGAAGATCCACCAATAGACGCCCAGGAAGCTTAGCCCAAACAGCCAAGCGGTTGCGCCGCCGGCGAGGCCGACCATGATTGCGGCCGTCATCGAAGCGCGGCGCACGCCCCCTTCAATCAGGCGCCGCCGCAGCCAACCGGAGATCATGTCGACGATCACCACAACCAGAACCGTCAAGATGATCAGCAGCAGCACTTTCTCCCAGTCTTTCTGGGTATTAATCGTTTCCCGCAGCACCAAGCCGATGCCGCCGGCGCCGAGGGCGCCGATCACGGTCGCTGAGCGAATGTTGGATTCAAAATAGTAGAGGCTCTGGCTGATGAAGACCGGCATGATCTGCGGGATGACGCCAAAGCGATAGCGCTGCAGCTGTCGCGCGCCCGTCGCCTCGACGCCTTCGATCTGCTTTTTATCCACATTCTCAAGCGCTTCTGAGAAAAGCTTGCCAAGTGTGCCGGTGTCGGTGAAGGCGATCGCCATCGCGCCGGTCAGCGGCCCGAGACCAAAGGCGC
Organism: Neomegalonema sp.; assembly: GCA_022760355.1. Taxonomy (GTDB): domain Bacteria; phylum Pseudomonadota; class Alphaproteobacteria; order Rhodobacterales; family Rhodobacteraceae; genus JALEGB01. The sequence continues at coordinate 47,522 of JALEGB010000087.1, read as the reverse complement.
GGATGAAGATCAGCGACCAGATCAGCATATCGATACCGCGCAAAAAGTCGAAGAAGCGGCGGGTGACAAATCGGATCGGCGCAAAGTTTCGGAGCAACCGGCTTGAATTCTCGGAAGTTTCGTCAGCGCCAATTAGGTTGAAGATGAACCTGAACCCGACACGGACTGCAGTGACGGCGCCGAAGAAGATGATCGCAACAAAGAGCGATTGAACAAGTCGCAACAGGAAGCCGCCTATCGACGATATACTGACGCCGCCGAGCCCCGGCGCGATGGCGTTCAGCAGCGGCCCAGCCAGTCCTGCGAAGATCATTTCATAGAAAAACACGAAAATTGCGCCGATTACTGCGACCACATCGAGCAAGCCCGTCCAACCGCGCGGCGCAAAATTGCGGGCGGCGAGGAAGGCGAGCGGCAAGCCGAAGAAAGAGGCGAAGAACGTGCCGACAAACGCCATGAGCAACGTCTCAAGCACTGCGTTGGCGATATAGCCGTGGCGCCATTCCGCGTTGTTCCAGAACGCCCAAAAAATGTAACCGGCGTTGGATTGCGCCTCGTCAAACCGTCGATCGCCACTAAGGGCGGCGGAAGCAAGTTCGCCCCAGGAGAGCGCGCGCAGAGGCGATGAGAATTCGAAGAAAAAGTTCTCCCAGCCATATTCGAACCGGTGAACTTCAACTTTGGTGCCGGCGATAATGCGAATACGTTTGCCGCTGTCCAATCGCACGTCCATCGAACGGCCGCTAAAGCTGAGTTTCGGCGTATTAATGCTTTTGGCAAACCGCGAGCGGATCTCGGCAATCTCATCGGCGGAAAGCGGCGCTGGACCGCTGACCATTCTGCCAGCCCAGCGCGCGGCCCGCGCCGCCGTCGCTGAAAACCAATCCGACCCTTCCAGGCTTTTTTCAAAGTCCCAGTCAGCGCTGCGGCGTTTGGTTTCCTGCGCCCGGCGGATCTGCTTTTTGACCAGCAGCTCCTCATGCGCTTGCTCTTCTGCGAGCACTTTCGCTGGCAGATCGACGGTCAGCTTGCGGCCGTCGATATGCGCGACGACGTCGCCATAGCCGGGCCAGTTGAACGCGACTTTGGTCTCCGACATTTCAACGCGGACATCATCGCCTAAATCGATGCGGGCGACGCCGTCTTTGCGGGTCACCCAATGGGGCAGCTCCTTGTAGACGGAGCGTGAGTCGCCTTCGACGGATACGGAGAACTCTTCGCGTCGATAGTCATAGACGACATGATGCTTATGAGCGACGGCGTCGCGCATGAGGACGCCGGCTTGCTCGGGCTCAGACTTGGCGAGGATCGTGCTGATATCGAGCGCAAACCAAGCGAACAGGATGTAGGCGAGCCCGAGAAATAACAGTCGGAATGTCAGCCGCGAGCGGCCGCGAATTTGGCGCGTAGCCGCTTCAAGGCGCGCCGCGCGCTCGCCTTCGCTTTCTTTGATGTCATCAACTGCAGTCATCTCGGTCTCCAGCGCGTGGCGATCGCGGCCATTAGGCTGCGGACAGGCGGCGAGGCGCCTGCGCGATTATCCGTGCGAATGCGCGCCGACGAGGCGGCCGCGCAGATAAGAGGAAAGCTGATCGATGATCACAATTGAGGTGATCAACAGCAGGAGGATCATGGCGATATCGTCCTGTCGGCCGGTGCCGAAGCTCCAATTCTCGAGCAGATCCGCGCCCAGACCACCGGCGCCGACATAGCCCAGAACAGCCGAAGCGCGGACATTGATCTCAAGACGCAGCAGAATGTAGCTGAGATAGTTCGGCCCGACCTGCGGCAGCACCGCATAGCGAATGCGCTGAAGCCAGCCGCCGCCCGCAGCGCGCAAACCATCGATCGGCTTCTGATCGATATTCTCGTTCACTTCGGAAAACAGCTTACCGAGCGCGCCTGAGGTGTGGATCGTGACCGCAATAACCGCCGGCAGCGCGTTCGCGCCGAATATGACGATCAGCAGCAGCGCCAGCACGATTTCCGGGAAGGCGCGGAAGATGTCCATCAGTCGGCGCGTGACCGGCACCAGCGGCGGCCAAACGCCGAGATTGCGCGTCGAGCCGAGTGACAAGATCACGGCCATAACGCTGCCGATCAACGTGGAGACGATCGCAATATTGATCGTCTCAAGCAGGCTCGGAATATACTTTTTGGCGAGCGACCAGAACGCCCACCCTTCAGCATATGCGCCCGCGACCACCTCTCCGGGGACTTCGAAGAACTTGATCAGGCCTTTATAGAGGTCGCCTGAGTTGCCGGCTTCCGCCCGCAACAGGCTTAGCACCAAAAGAAAAATGGTAAAACCAATGAGGAGGAGCGAGTAGGCGCGGCGCTGCTTTTCAAGCGCAACGATTTCCTTCTCCATCTCTGAAATCGACATGACCGCCCCTTGTATTCCAGTAAAGCCGGCGAGGATCCGCCGTTAGTGGCGCTGCCCGGAGACGCTCAAGGAAGCACGGCGCAGATGCCGGAAGATCCCAAGCATAAACCGCCGACAACAGGCATGAAAACGGGCGGCCCAGAAGGGCCACCCGCAAGAAGAAATTAGTTTTTCTTCTTCGACTTAGCTTTACGAGCTGCAATGATGGTCTCGTAAGCTTTGTGGTCGATTGGCGCAATGCCTTTAACTTCGCCAGCCATGAAGCCGTATGCGCACTTCTTGTCCATCGAAGCGAGCGAAGCCAGCATGCCGACCATTTTGATTTTGACGTCGGTCGGCAGCGACTTGCGCAGAACGATCGGGCCTTCTGGGATCAGTGGCGATTTCCAGATCTGAACCAGCTGGGTCATGTCGACCAGGCCAGCGTCAGCTGCTTTACGCAGAGCGCCCGAGTTGTAGCCTTCTTCCCACTCGCCGATGCCGTCAGCCCAGGTGACGCCGCCGTCGATGTCGCCTTTGAAAACTGCAACGATGGTTTGCTCGTGGCCGCCGGTGAACTTAACGTCGCCGAAGAACTCGCCTGGCTTCATCGAGAAGCCCAGTTTTGGGATCTCGATCGAAGGGATCAGGTAACCCGAAGTCGAGTTAGGATCGCCAAAGCCGAAGACTTTGCCCTTCATGTCTTTCAGCGACTTGATGCCGCTGTCTTTGCGAGCGAAGCCAACCGAGTAGTAGCCTTTCGAGCCATCGGTGTTGACTTTAACCAGAACTGGCTCAACAGCTTCTGGGTTGGTCAGCCAGACTTTCGCGTAGCCCGAAGCGCCGAGCCAAGCCATGTCCAGGTTGCCGCCCAGCAGGCCTTCGATAACGCCGTTGTAGTCAGCTGGAGCGAACAGTTTGGTTGGAACGCCAAGCAGTTCTTCGGTGTACTTGCGTACGCACTCGTTCGAACGCAGACGGTCATTGGCGTTTTCACCGCCAAGGATGCCGATGCGGAATTCTTTGATGGTGTCTTCGGCGGCTGCTGGGCCGGCGAAAGCAGCAACGGCGAGAACCGAAGCGGCGAGGAACTTGACAGCTTTCATCTTCATCTCCCTCGAGGAACGCAGTCCTTCAAGATCGCCGACGGGGAAGCCCGCGGCGACATAGGGCGGGACCGTTAGGTCGCCGCGCTCATCGGCGCCGTCGCCTGCTCCGTCGGAGCAGATCCGAGCGACGTCGAAGTCGCGGCCTCGTTGATCTCGTCGGCGCCATAGATCTCTCGAACTACGTCGCTCGTCAGCCCATCGGACGGGCCGTTATAGACGATCTCACCAAGGCGCATGCCGATTACGCGGTCACAGTATGTCCGCGCAGTATCCAGAGTATGCAGGTTGCAAATCACCGTCAGGCCGTCGCGCTCGTGGATTTCACGCAGCGATTTCATGACGATCTCAGCGCTGAGCGGATCGAGCGAGGCGATCGGCTCATCGGCCAGCATCATTTTGGGCCCTTGCATCAAGGCGCGGGCGATGGCGACGCGCTGCTGCTGACCGCCGGAGAGAGCTTCGGCGCGTTTCAGCGCTTGCTCTTCGATGCCGAGGCGCTCCAGCGCGGCCAAGCCGTCCGCGATGTCCTCGCGTCTGAACAGGCCGAACAGGCTGGCCATCGTGGAGTGGCGGTTCAGCCGGCCCAGCATGACGTTGGTCAGCACATCCAGCCGGGGCACCAAGTTAAATTGCTGGAAGATCATTGCGCAGTCGCGTTGCCAACGCCGCATCGCCGCGCCGCGCAGTTTCAGAACGTCAACCCCATCGACCAGAACCTCGCCCGAGGTTGCCGGCGCGAGACGGTTGATCATGCGAAGCAGCGTCGACTTGCCGGCGCCGGAGCGTCCGATCACGCCGACCATCATTGGCCGCTCGATACTGAAGCTGGCGTTGCGCACTGCTGGCGTGTCGCCAAAGTTTTTCGAAAGGTTCTTGACCTCGATGAGCATCCGAACGCGGCCTCCTGCAAAGTTCGGCGCTCGGTACTGGTCTTACGCAACGGTTTGATGACACAATTATCTCACTTCACACACGAATCGCGCGTCAAGGCGGAAGCGAGGGCGAAATCGGACGATTTTGCGCCGATCTGCGGCGTGTTGCCTGCGGCTCTGGTCCGCAATTTCTGTCTAGATCACGTTGGGGCGGCGCGGCGGCTAACTCGGGCGCGGCTCGCCAATGCTGGACGCGCCTTGGCCGACATAGCGGAACACGCCTGAACCTGAAGCCAGCAGCGCACCGTTTGCATCGCGCACAGTGGCGTCGGCGAAGTATGTTTTCCGTCCGCCGCCCGTGACGCGCCCTTCCGCAATCAACCGCCCTGATGAGGCTGCGCCGATAAAATTAGTCGTCAAGGAAACCGTCACGACTCGCCGCCAGCGCCCAGGATAGGCGCAGCGCGTGCCTGCGTAGCCCGCGACGGTATCGAGCAAGATCATATGAATGCCGCCATGCACATAACCCTGACGGTTGATAATCGCAGCGGTTACGTCCGCCTCCAAGCGGGCGTAATCGTCGAGCCATTCGACAAGGCGGGCGCCAGCGTAGGAAACCGGACCGGCGACGATCTCCTCTGAAATCGGATCATAGCCGCTTGGCGGCGGTGGAAGGGCGTCATCCTGATCCTGGGTCATGCGGTCTCCTACGCTGAGGCCCAGACATCGGGGGCCGGAAGCGGCAGTGCGCGCGAGGTCCGAAGGAGCGCCGCGCACACGCATCCGCTGAGATATTTAGAGTCGTAGTGACGAGCGGGTCGGTTGGCCAGCTTCAAGCAGCGTGCAAAAGCCCCCTCGCGTTAGCGCTTACCGCCTAAGAACGCTTGGAAAGCCGCTTGCGCCTCTGGGGATCCGAGCAGACGCCGAAACATCGCCGCCTCCCGATCGATCGTGTCTTTGATGGCCGGCGCGTTCGCCGCTTTGAGAAGCTTTTTGGTTTCGCGAAGCGCGCGTCGCGGTTTTTGCGCCAAGCGCTCGGCCGCCGCCTTTGCTTCATCGAACGGCGCCGCGACGATGAGGTCCGCCAGGCCGACTTGGGCCGCCTCCGTCGCATTCATTTCCTCGCCAAGCAGTAAAAGGGCGTTTGCGGCTTTGGAACCGAGGCGCAGCGGGGCGAGAAGACTCGCGCCGCCTTCGACGCACAGGCCGAGATCGACAAAGGGGGCGCTGAAGCGGGCCGTATCGTCAGCGAACACAAAGTCGCAATGGAGGAGGAGCGTTAGGCCGATCCCCACCGCAACCCCCTGAACCGCGGCGATGATCGGCGTTTCGCAGGCGCTAATCGCATGCAGAAATTCGATGGCGGCCGCAGCGTCGCGGTTTTCCGCAAAGAGCGTGATGTCAGCGCCGGCAGTGAAGCAGTCGCCTGCGCCATGGAGAACGATGGCCCCGATCTCTTGCGTTGCGGAGGCTTGATTAATTTCCTGCGCCAGGCTGCGGAACATTGCAGCGGTCAGCGCGTTTTTCTTGTTTGGGCGATTGAATTGGATATAGAGCACGCCTTCTTGCTGCTTGATCGAAAGCCCGTCATTGCTCATCGGTTCTGCTTCGTTCACGTTCATCCTCCGGTCGGCGCGATCTTTAGGTCGCCACCACATGAGGCGGCGGCTTAGCTTGGAGACTCATTCAGGTCCAAAAACGCGTTTTCCGCGCCGAGATGCAAGTGCGCCCCGACGGCGCCCTGTGCAGGCTTCCGGTTCGGGTTCGGCTGGGCCAGTCGCGCGCCCCAGCATTTTTGCGGCGCTGAAAGGGGATGACGCCGTTGCTGGGAGGGGGATCTATGGCTGCAAACATGTCCGCGTTGGGCTTGGGTTCGCAGCGGTAGCTGCGGAAGGCGGTACTGTTAGGCGGCAGCTGTTCTGATCTCATTGAGTGCGAAGGCCTTAACGCAGTTCAGCCTCAAGTCATCAAACTGGAATGTTGTCTATATCTGTGCTAATATCGCCCAATCGTCAACAATTGAAGCGCGTCGTTCTCCGCACTCATCATTGACGCTTCGGTCTCATCAAGCTTGGATCTAATCTGAAATAAATCCCGCAACACCTGTAATATGCTTACGGTGTAAACGGGAAATAGGGCGGGATCGTTCGTGGGGGTGCGCAACTTTTTTGCTTTACGGCGCGAACGCTGCAGCATTCAAGTTGCGCAAATGTTAGCTCGTGCTGCGCGGAGAGTATTTGGCGCCCTCTTCATGAAGGGTTTCACCACCTTCATGCGTTTGCTCCGGCAGGTTTGGGATCATCTGCTGTGGCAGCACGAGTGCGATGCGAGCGGCGGAGCGCAGCTTTACATTGGCCTCTGGCGCGCCGAACATGCTTACCGGCGTCAAATGGTAGGAGTTCGGCTCCGTGCCAAGACGCAAAATGCGCACAAGGCGGCGACCATCTTCCAGATGGCACAGGCATGGCCGGCCGACATCATTCTCATCGACGCCGAAGTCGCGGCGCGAGACAATCAGAAAATCGCCTTCGAACGCGAGGGGAGCAATCGACTCGCCTTGAATTGCGATCGCTTCGAACTCCTCATCGCGATAGGCGAAAAAAGGATTTTCGATTGCGTAATCATGTTCTTCCGCAGCGTCTGCGTCTGAAATCTCTCCGTTCGCGACGACGAGGCCGATTACTTTCCAAGCTTGCCCAGCTTCGAAGAGCGCGCTCGGGCGAAGGTTCAAGACCGATGCGATCTTCTTCAACGTGACGATGCCTGGATTTTTTGAGCGCCCTCGCAAAATGTCGCGAACGGCGCTCTCATTAAGCTTGGCGGCGCGAGCCAAGGGGGCCGCTTTTACGCGGTGCTCTTTCATGAGCGCGCGCAGGCGGTCTGTAAGCGTGTCTACAATGTCCATTTTTTTATTCTTTCTTGAAACATGCGGGCTTTGCAACATCGCCAGGGCTGGTATATCAGTAGATATCCACACCCCTTCACACCTCGGCGGATCAATCCCATCACACTTTAAGCTTTTGTGCAAGAGATATTTCCACTGCTCAGATCACTTTAGCGTGTACTGAAAACATTGTCCTCGGTTGTGGCGCATGTGCGACCTTTTGCAGGGGAGTTTTAGCTCGAATGTGTCTGGCGCGCGACTTCGCCAATGGCGCGAAATTTGCTGCGCGCCGGCTCAGCGCGCTGTGCCGAGCTGTGCCGAATTGCAGCGCGTTGCGTCCTCTTGGTTTGGCTGAGCGCGACAGCGTTCATTGTGCAGGTGAATGAGGGGATGCTAAAGCACTCGTCAAGCGCCCCGTGCGCTTTGCGGGGCGGGTTGGCGAGCGACGTAGGGAGAGGCCGTTGGGCGAACGCCCAGTTATTGCGGCCGAAAGGACGGCATGCAAAGTCGGACGGCGATGATCAGTGGAGCGCTCCGCGCCTGGAGATCAGTGGTTCTTGATTTCGAGGGCGCGTCTTTGTCTGAGGCGCCGGCGACATTTCGAAATTACCGCCTCGATTTGCGATTTGAGCATGACGAGACCGGGTTGGCGATCGTGGCGCCGGGCTTCTTCGCTGCGGATGGCGTCGCGGCGCGAACGGGGGCGTCTGTCGGCGGCGTTTGGCGCGTGCGATTCCGGCCGCCGCTCGAAGGCGTGTGGCGTTGGCGCGCGCGTTTTCGCGTCGGGCCGAACGTTGCGCTGCAGGATTTGGCCTCGGTTGACTTTGTCGGCGCGCCGGCCGGAGAGTTCGACGGCGCCTCGGGCGCGTTTAAGATCGCCCCGTCAAAGATGGTCCCGCCTGATTTACGGGCGCGTGGATCTGCAATGGTCGCCGACGGCAAGTTGGTCTTCGCCCAGTCGGGGGCGGAGACGGCTGCGCGCGCCGAGCCGGCGTTTGATCTGCTTCATGGCCCTGAGTTTGACGGCGCGTCTTTGGATGCCGGCGGGGACGACGCGCTCGCGCCGGCGGCTTGGCTCGAAGGCGATCCGGAATGGGGCGGAGCCGCGCAGCGGGGGCGCGGGGCGGTCGGCGCCGTTCGCAAGGCCGCGGAGCGGGGGGCCACCATCTTGCGCGTAACGCCGATCCTAAGCCGGGGCGGCGCTGTGATCGGCGGGCCTTGGCAGACGGTCGACCATAAGGATGAAGAACGTTCCGTTTTCGATGTGTCGCGTCTGGAGCAATGGGCCGCTCTCATGCATGCCGCCGAGCGTCTCGGCGTCGCAACCGCGCTCGCGATTGGCGGGCGTGATCGACGGGGGGCGCAAGCAACTCTCGCGGCTCTGGGGTTGGATCGGTTCGAACGTCGCGTTCTTCTGCGCGAACTGACCGCGCGGTTTGGGCATCTGAACGGTCTGATATGGGAGGGCGATCAGGCGCTGTTGGGGGAAGAGGCGCGTTTTCTGACCGAACTTGATCCGCAGCGTTCGCGGGCGACGCCCGGCGTTCTGGCGGCGCTTTCTGTGAACGACGCGGGCATGTGGCCGGATCAGGCGGCGGCGTTGGAGGCGGCGGACGCCGCGGCGGCGGCGCCATCGCCCTTGGAGGTCTCGGAGGTCTCGGAGGAGGATCTGGCGGTCGTCGATCTCGCCGTCGACCCGTTTGCGCCGTCCGCGCCAAGCAGCCCGCCCGCCGCGGCGCCGAGCATGGGGCCGCGGGAACCCTCGTCTGCGCGCGCCGCGGAGGCTAAGCCAGTCGTTGAGGATGCGTCTGCTCGTGCGGACGCGCGGATCGTCGAGCGCTTCAGCCGGAAGTTTGACAGTATTGCGGCCATCGACGCGTATCTGGCCCACGCCAACGCGGTCCGCATCGCCGCTCTGTCGGAGCAGACGGTCGATTCGCTCCTGAACGCAATTGACGCGCCGGCCCCGGATGCGCCTAAACCGGACGCGCCTAAAGAAGCCGGCCAGGCGGGCGCGCCGGCGGAGGAGGGCGCGCCGTCAGCTGACATCGAGGGCGTTGAGCCCCCGGCCAAGGGCGCCGCGCCCCAGACCGAGGATGTCGCGCCGCACGAACAGAGGCCGGAGGCGGCGCCGAGCGAGGCCGCCGCGGAGCCGCGCGACTATGTCGGCGAAGGCGGCGATTTGGACGAGATTGACGAAGCGATCGCCGAGCTGCGTCGATCTCAGAACGACGCGGCCGCGCCGCCGCGGCCGGCGTCGCCCCGATCGGGCGGCGTACGGGCGGCCCGGCGAGGCTCGAAGCCGACACCGCCTAAACCCGCTGATTTGAAGGCTGCATTGTCTGAGCCGCAGGGAAAAGCATCGGAGCCGGCTCGAGCTGCGCAGGAATTGACGGCGAAGCGGCAAGCCTCCGCCGCGGACGCTAAGCCGGCGAAGTCGCCCGCTTCTGTCTCCGCTGACGCGACGCTTGAGGCCGCTGCGGACGCGGATGGGGATCCTCGCAGTACGGTCGTGGCCGGCATCGGCGATGCGGATTCCGTGGTGGAAGCGCAGTCAATCGCCCGCGCCAGCGGCGCCGAAGGCGCGCCTTCCTCGCGCCCTCGTAAATTGCGCGCGCCTGGCGCGGCCGCCAGCGGCGTGGCGTCGCCGCGCTATGGGAAGCCGCCAAAACGGCCGGCGTTAGCGGCGCAGGAAGGGGAGGCGCCGATTGCATTGTCGCTCTATCTTATGGGCGGCGACGCCCCCTCCGGCGACGCAGATGCGCTCTCCCTCTCCGCGCCGCTGCCGCTGGCCGCGCTCCGGCGCGACGGGGCCGCGCTGATCACGCGGTTCGCCGGGGCCGGGGCGGGACGGGCGCGGTTTGCGCGTCTCAGCGTTCGGATCGGCCCTGAGGAAGGCGACGCCTTCGTTGAGCGGCTTGACCCGTTCGCGTTGTTTGCGGAGTTGGAGGGGTTTGGCGACGCGGTCGAAAGGGCGCTGGCTGATCTCGCGCCGACCGATCCACCTCCCTATTTGGAAATCGCCGCGCTCGCGGATCGGGACGCCGAGACGCCTTTGCGTCTATGGCGGACGCCGTTTGAAGTCCCGACGCTTGACGATGATGAGGCGCGGGCGCCGCGGGGCCCGTCGCGCGAGGAGTTGGCGGTTCGCGCAATGGAGAGCGATGCGCGTTTGGTGCGGGTCGATTTGATCGATCCGGACAATGATCGCGTCGTCGCCTCCTTTGGTCCCGGCGGGTTTGACGCGCCGATTGAGGCCGCGGGCCGGGTGCTGAACGTAAAAGCCATAATCGGTGGTCGCGCGGTTTCGGCGGAGCGGGCGCGCTTGTTTGTGCCTGCGTCAGCGCGGTGCGCGCGCCCCGAAGATCGTCCTTCACGCATTGGCTCCGTCGCGACCTGTCATTTCTATGGCTGCGTTTTCTCGGCCGGCCGTCAGGAAATTGAGCTTGTGGCGGTGGAAAATGTTGATGCGATGGAGCGGCTGATCCAGGCGCCGGGCGAAGATCCGCCTGGGGTGCTGCTGCGCGCAAGGGTGCGGATCGCCCTCAGTTGAGCCGATAGGTTTCGCCTTTGGCTCCGGATTTCTTGTGGCGCAGTTGCCGGATTGTGAACTGGTTGTGGTTAGGGTGGCGCTGCGTCGGGGCTCCGCGCAGCCTTTTCTGTTAAAAAACGCGCCGCCGCGGCAACGCGTCGGTTGACCGAAAGGCTGTCCTAGTCGAAGTAGCTCCAAACTTAGCGTGTTTAACGCCGCGACTTGTGCGATGGCGGGCTGCGCGCCGCGATCTTGCGTAGAGCGCGCCGCCGAACAGGAGAATACAGCGGATGTCGGAGCTCCGTAAGATTATCATCGACGGGCTTGAGATCGAGTGCGACCCCAACCTGGCGTTGATTCAGGCCTGCGAATTGGCTGGTATTGAAGTTCCGCGCTTCTGCTATCACGAACGGCTGTCTATCGCCGGCAACTGCCGGATGTGCTTGGTCGAGCCGGTTGGCGCGCCAAAGCCCGCGGCCTCGTGCCATCTCCAGGTGAAAGATTTGCGCGGCGGGCCGAATGGCGAGCCGCCGCAAGTGCTCACCAATTCGCCGATGGTGAAAAAGGCGCGCGAAGGGGTGATGGAGTTCCTGCTGATCAATCACCCGCTGGATTGTCCGATCTGTGATCAGGGCGGCGAGTGTGATCTGCAGGATCAGGCGATGGCCTATGGCGTCGACAGCAGCCGTTTCAACGAAAATAAGCGCGCCATGGATGAAATTCATCTGGGCCCGCTTATCAAGACGACGATGACCCGCTGTATTCAGTGCACGCGCTGTGTTCGGTTTGTCACCGAAGTGGCCGGCGCGCCGGAGATGGGCTGCACCGGGCGTGGCGAAGATGCTGAGATTATTTCGTATCTCGATGCGGCGCTAAGTTCGGAACTGCAGGGCAACGTGATTGATCTGTGCCCCGTTGGCGCGTTGACCAGCCGCCCTTACGCCTTTACCGCGCGTCCGTGGGAGCTGAGCAAGACTGAGTCGATCGACGTGATGGACGCGCTCGGCGCGAATATCCGCATCGACAGCCGCGGCCGTGAGGTGATGCGGATTCTGCCGCGCGAAAATGCGGATGTGAACGAAGAATGGATCGACGATAAGCAGCGGTACATCTGGGATGGTCTGCGGCGTCAGCGCATTGATCGGCCTTATATCAGAGGCTCGGACGGCCGTTTGGTCCCGACCAGCTGGGCGGCGGCCTTCGATGCGATCCGGCGAAAAGTCAGCGAAACAACCCCGGATAAAATGGCGGCGATCGCTGGAGATTTGCCATCCGTTGAAACGATGTGGGCGCTCAAGGCGCTGATGCGTTCATTGGGCGTGAAGAACATCGATTGCCGTCAAGACGGCGCGGCGCTGCCGCCAACGACGCCGGCTGGTTGGCTGTTCAACCCAACCATCGCCGGTGTGGATAAGGCCGATGCAATTCTGCTGATTGGCTCGAACCCTCGTCATGAAAGCCCGGTGCTGAATGCGCGGCTTCGGCAAGCATGGCTGAACGGTACGGAATTCGCCCTGATTGGGCAGCCGGCGGATCTGACTTACGAGTATCGGCATCTGGGCGCCGGGCCAAAGGCGCTTGACGATCCAGAAGAAGAGGTCGTCGAGTGGCTGGCGAATGCGGCGCGGCCGCTCATCTTGGTGGGCGCTGGCGCGCTCGCCCGCGCGGACGGGGCTTCGGTGCTGCGTGCGGCGATGTCGTTGGCGGAGCGTGTGGGCGCCGTCGGCGAGGCCGGCGATGCGGGGGTTGGCTTTGGCGTTATTCACACCGCGGCGGCGCGGGTCGGCGGCATGGCGATCGGTTTTGCGCCGCATATGACGGATGATGGCGAAAGCCTCAGCGCTGCGCCGACTGGCCGGGACGTTGGCGGCGTTCTCAGCGGCGCCGAGAGCGGCGAGATCGACTTTGTCTATCTGCTTGGCGCAGATGAGTTGCCGATGGATCGTCTCCAAAAAGCGTTCGTCGTTTATCAAGGCAGCCATGGCGATGCGGGCGCGCAGGCGGCGGACATCGTGCTGCCAAGCGCGGCGTTCACCGAGGAGGCAGGTCTGTTCCTCAATATGGAGGGTCGGCCGCAGCTTGCGAATCGCGCTGTGCATGCGCCTGGCGAAGCGCGTGATGGTTGGGCCGTTCTGCGCGCGCTCTCCGCCGAGCTGGGTCAAACGCTGCCGTTTGATGATCTTGAAGGTTTGCGCGCGCATCTGTTTGCGGCGCATCCGGAGCTGGCGGCGTCGATTGGCAAGCCGATGTCGGCGCAGTGGCGGGCGTTGCCGGACGGATTTGGCGTTGAGCCGCTGTCCGACGCCCCCTTTACGCCGGCTGTGAAGGATTTCTATCTGACCAACCCAATTGCGCGGGCGTCGGAGACGATGGCGGAGCTGTCGAAGCTCGCGATGTCTCGCCGCCCTGCGCTCGCAGCCGAGTAAGGCCGGCGCGTCAGGCTCGCTGAATAAGGATCCTCGTCTTGGAAGATTTCTCTTTCGTCTCCGAATATCTGATCCCGGGCGGCTGGATTCTGCTTCAGTGCCTAATCTTGACGGTTGGGATCCTGGTTTCCTTGGCGTTTCTATTGTATGCCGACCGCAAGATCTGGGCGGCGGTGCAGTTGCGCAAGGGGCCGAACGTGGTTGGCCCCTTCGGGCTGCTGCAGAGTTTCGCCGACTTCTTTAAGTTCGTGCTGAAAGAGGTGGTGATCCCTTCTGGCGCGGACAGGGTCGTATTCCTGCTTGCGCCGCTGATGACCTTTATCCTCGCTTTCGCCGCATGGGCGGTGATCCCCGTCGCGGATCGCTGGGTGATCTCGGATATCAATGTCGGCATTTTGTACTTGTTCGCGATCAGCTCGTTGGGCGTCTACGGCGTCATCATGGGCGGCTGGGCGTCGAACTCGAAATATCCGTTCCTTGGCGGGCTGCGCTCAGCGGCGCAGATGGTGTCCTACGAAGTCTCGATCGGCTTTATTCTGGTCGCCGTTTTGATGACCGTGGGGTCACTGAACTTGAGCGACATTGTATTGGCGCAGGGGCCGGATCCGAAGAGCGGCGCGTATTACGGTGTGTTCTCGTGGTACTGGCTGCCGCATTTTCCAATGCTTATCCTGTTCTTCATCTCAGCGCTTGCGGAGACGAACCGCCCGCCTTTTGACTTGCCGGAGGCGGAGTCGGAGCTGGTCGCGGGCTATCAAGTTGAGTACTCGTCAACGCCTTACCTTTTGTTCATGATCGGCGAATACGCCAACATCGTGCTCATGTGCGCGATGACGACGATCTTGTTTTTCGGCGGCTGGCTGTCGCCGGTGCCTGGTCTGCCGGACGGCGTGTTGTGGATGGTGTTCAAGATCGTGTTCTTGTTCTTCATCTTTGCGTTCGTAAAGGCGATCGTGCCGCGCTATCGGTACGATCAGCTGATGCGGTTGGGCTGGAAAGTCATCCTGCCGCTGTCGCTCGGCTGGGTCGTCGCAACGGCGCTGGTGATGAAGCTGTTCGACGTGGCGCCCTACACCTACGCCAAGGCCCTTGCGGGCTAACCCGGGCGGGGAAGAGTTAGATTTCGGCTGCGTGCCGGCGCCGTGGCGCGCCGCAGTCAGATGAAACGTAAGGAGGCGGCGATGGCGTCGACGTTTAAGCTGGGCAAAGCGGCGAGCTACTTTCTGCTCTGGGACTTCATCAAGGGGTTCAAGGTCGGTCTGAAGTACTTCTTCAAGCCGAAGGCCACCCTGAACTACCCGTTCGAGAAAGGGCCGTTGAGCCCTCGCTTCCGTGGCGAGCATGCGCTGCGCCGCTATCCGAATGGCGAGGAGCGCTGCATCGCCTGCAAGCTGTGCGAAGCTATTTGCCCGGCGCAGGCGATTACGATCGAAGCTGAGCCGCGCGACGATGGCAGCCGCCGCACAACCCGCTATGACATTGATATGACCAAATGCATCTATTGCGGCTTCTGCCAGGAAGCATGCCCGGTCGATGCGGTTGTCGAGGGGCCGAACTTCGAGTTCGCGACCGAGACCCGTGAGGAGCTGTTCTACGACAAGGAGAAGCTGCTCGCGAACGGCGATAAGTGGGAGCGCGAGATTGCGCGCAATATCGAGCTGGACGCGCCCTTTCGCTAAACGCTGCGCGCCCTCGCCCGAACGGGCGCGCCGCTGCGCCCGTGGCGCTGACTGGACTTGGAGCGACGTATTCACGCCGCCAGCCGTCAGCGTTATCCACTTTGTTACGTGGCGGCGTTAAGTATAGCTCCAACGAAAACTGAAGCTGGTCAGGAGCAGTGTCGCGACATTTGCGGGCGTCTCATGCAATTGTTTTGAGGCGAAATTTTACCGCCGTCGGTCTTTCCGTCTTGGCCGCGGCTTTGGCCAAGTATCGACGATCTGCGTCAAAATGTGAGGCGCTGCGTCGCGGTCGTGCTCGGCGGGCTTGACCCGCCCTTGTCGAGGGCGGATAAGCCGCCAGACATCCGCCGTTTACTGAACGGCGCGCACGGCCTTAGGACGAGCGAGGAGACCCGAATGGCCGCCCAAGTGCTGCCCGTCATCGCCTTTTATCTATTCGCCGGCGTTGCAATCGCCGCTGGCTTCATGGTGACCGTAGCGCGCAACCCCGTGCGATCGGTCTTGTGGCTGATCCTGGCCTTCTTTTCAGCCGCCGGCCTGTTTGTGCTGATCGGGGCGGAGTTCGTCGCGATGCTGCTGCTGATTGTTTATGTCGGCGCCGTCGCGGTGCTGTTCCTGTTCGTCGTTATGATGCTGGACGTCGATTTCGCCGAACTCCGTGCGGGAATGGCGGAGTATTTGCCGCTAGGGGCGCTGATCGGGATCATCTTGCTGATCGAGATTGCGTTCGCGGTCGGCGTGGGGTTCGCGTCAGAGGGGGCGAAGGCGATTGCCGTGGATCCTGCTCCGGGCGGCGTCGAGAACACCCGCGCGCTGGGGCTGCTGCTGTATGATGATTATGCGCTGCTGTTCCAACTCGCGGGCCTGATCCTGCTGGTTGCGATGATCGGCGCGATCGTGCTGACGCTGCGCACTCGCGATGGCGTGAAGAAACAGAGCGTCGTCGCTCAGATGCACCGGACCCGTGAAGAATCGGTGGCGCTGGTGACAGTTAAGCCGGGCGAGGGCGTTGGTGGACAAACCGGAACGACCCCGGCCGAGTGATGCGGCCGGTTTCAGGCTGGCGACGTGCGACGAGTGCGTCGCTCGCCGCCTGAGCGAGAAATGAAGGAACTTCGCCGTCTGTCGCGGCGCAAGGGGGCGCGGCCCTCTTTCGTTTGTGCGGAGCGGGGATGAGGAGAGAGAGCGGACGATGAGCGAAATGGGCGTCGGCCTGGGGCATTACTTAACCGTTGCGGCGGTCCTGTTCGTCATCGGGGTCTTTGGCATCTTTCTGAACCGTAAGAACGTCATCATCATTTTGATGTCGATCGAACTGATGCTGCTCGCAATCAATATCAACCTCGTCGCCTTTTCGGCCGCATTGAATGATATGGCCGGGCAAGTCTTCACGCTGTTCGTTTTGACTGTCGCCGCCGCTGAGGCCGCGATCGGTCTGGCGATCCTCGTTTGCTTCTTCCGAAATCGCGGCTCGATCGCGGTTGAGGATGTCAACATGATGAAGGGCTGAGGGATGATCTATCAGCTGATCGTCTTTGGACCGCTGGTCGGCGCGCTGGTTGCTGGGCTCTTTACCCGCTCAATCGGCGATCGCGCCGCGCAGGTCCTCACCACCTCTCTGGTCGCGATGGCGGCTTTGCTGTCCTGGTGGGTATTCCTGCAAGCGCCAACTGAAACGGTCGAGATCGCCCGTTGGATCCAGTCTGGTCCAGATCAGACTGAGGGCTCGCTCTTGGTCAACTGGTCTTTCAAGATCGACGCGCTCACCCGCACCATGCTGATCGTGGTGACGTCGGTGTCGGCTCTGGTCCACCTCTACAGCTTCGGCTATATGGATGAGGACCCGCATAAGGGCCGTTTCTTCGCCTATCTCTCGTTGTTCACCTTCGCCATGCTGATGTTGGTGACGGCTGACAACTTCCTGCAGATGTTCTTCGGCTGGGAAGGGGTGGGGCTCGCCTCCTATCTGTTGATCGGGTTCTGGTGGAAAAAGCCAACCGCGAACGCGGCGGCGATTAAGGCGTTTGTCGTCAACCGTGTCGGCGATTTCGGCTACGCGCTTGGCATTGTCGCCATCTTTTTGATGTTCGACACGCTCGACTTCGCCGAGGTTTTTGAGCAGGCCAAGGCGAAACAGGCGGCGACGATGGAGGCGGGCGGTCTCTTCGGTCTCGGCGTCGATCCAATTACGGTGATTTGCTTCCTGCTGTTCATCGGCGCAATGGGCAAGTCGGCGCAGCTGTTTCTGCACACTTGGCTGCCGGACGCGATGGAAGGCCCGACGCCGGTTTCGGCGCTCATCCATGCGGCGACCATGGTTACCGCTGGCGTGTTTTTGGTTTGCCGCTGCTCGCCTTTGTTTGAGCTGGCGCCGTCAGCGCTGCATTTCGTGACCATAATTGGCGCGACGACCGCATTGTTCGCGGCGACAATCGGTTTGGTGCAGCATGACATTAAGCGAGTGATTGCTTATTCGACCTGCTCGCAGCTTGGCTATATGTTCTTCGCGGCGGGCGTCGGCGCGTACGAAGCGGCGATGTTCCACCTGCTTACCCACGCCTTCTTCAAAGCGCTGCTGTTCCTCGGCGCCGGCTCCGTCATTCACGCGATGCACCATGAGCAGGATATGCGGAATTATGGCGGCTTGCTGAAGAAAATCCCGTTGACCGGGTGGACGATGTTCATCGGAACATTGGCGATTACCGGGGCGGCTATTCCAGGCGTGTTCGGCTTGGCTGGCTATTATTCGAAAGACATGATCATCGAGGCGGCCTTCGCCAGCCATAATGGCGCGCATATGTACGCCTTCTGGATCGGCGTCATCGCGGCGGTGCTGACGTCCTTCTATAGCTGGCGGCTCTGGTTTAAGACCTTCTTGGGCAAGCCGCGTGGGGATATGGCGACGCACAGCCACGCGCATGAAAGCCCGTTGGTGATGATGATCCCGCTCTATGTGCTTTCGATCGGCGCGGTTCTGGCGGGTGTCGTGTTTTACGATCAGTTTGTCCATGAGGGCGCGAAGGCGTTCTGGGGCGAGGCGATTGTTCACGGCGACAAAAACCATGTGCTGCATGACGCGCATGGCGTTCCCAAGTGGGTGAAATTGGCGCCATTTGCGGCCATGCTGCTCGGCTTGGCCGGCGCGGTGCTGTTCTACATCCTGGCGCCGGGCATCCCGAACGCGCTGGCGCGGCGCCATCCGGGCTTGCTCGCGTTCCTTGAGAACAAATGGTACTTCGACGAGCTGTACAATTTCATCTTTGTTCGGCCTGCGCGCTGGATTGGGCGCACCCTATGGCGGCGCGGCGATGGGGCCATGATTGATGGCGCAATTAATGGCGTCGCCATGGGCGCCGCTCCCGCCGTGTCGGCCGCGGTGCGCAAAGCGCAATCCGGCTTTATCTTCCGCTACGCCAGCGTGATGATCTTCGGGATCGTTGCGCTCGTCACCTGGATCGTTCTCGGAGGGCTGGGCTGATGGACGGTCTCGATTATCGCTGGCTGACTTTTCTGACCTTTTTGCCGCTGGTCGGCGCGGGTTTGACGCTGCTCTTCTCAGAGCGCAATGAGAGCGATCAGCTGCAGATCAAGCGGTTCGCGCTTGGCGTGACGGTGATCACCTTCCTCACCTCACTGATCCTGCTGGCCTATTTTGATCCGTCGAAAGAGGGCTATCAGTTTGTCGAGGAAAGCAAATGGGTCGCGGGCCTGACCTATAAGCTGGGCGTGGACGGGCTTTCCTTCCCGTTTGTGCTGTTGACCACCTTCCTGACCCCGCTGGTGATCCTCGCAAGTTGGAGCGTCACCAGCCGCGTCAAAGAATATATGATTGCGTTCCTGGCGCTTGAGACGCTGATGATCGGCGTATTCGTGTCGCTGGACATCGTCCTATTCTACCTCTTCTTCGAGGGCGGGCTGATTCCGATGTTCCTGATCATCGGGGTTTGGGGCGGCAAAGATCGCGTCTACGCATCGTTCAAATTCTTCCTCTACACGCTGCTCGGCTCGGTGCTGATGCTGGTGGCGATGCTGTGGATGATTTCAACCGTTGGCGACAGCGCGTGGTTCAAGACGTTCGTCGACGCCTACAAGGCGGCCAATCCTGATGCGACGTTGCTGCCAGTGGCGTCAGACATCACCGTTCTGACCGAGTACGCGTCGGCCGCTCACAAGGACCCTGCGACCGGGCAGTCCTTTATCGGCTTTGACCCGCGCAGCTTCTCGTTCCTTGGTATTTATCTGCCGGCCGGGGTTCAGTCGCTGCTCTGGCTCGCCTTCTTCGCATCCTTTGCGGTGAAGATGCCGATGTGGCCGGTTCATACTTGGCTGCCAGACGCGCACGTGCAGGCGCCGACGGCGGGGTCGATGGTTCTGGCGGCGATCTTGCTGAAAATGGGCGGCTATGGGCTGCTGCGTTTCAGCTTGCCAATGTTCCCGCAAGCCAGCGCAGACTTCGCGAACTTTGTGTTTGTGCTCAGCGTGGTGGCGATCATCTACACGTCCTTAGTCGCGCTCGCGCAGGAGGACATGAAGAAACTGATCGCCTACTCCTCCGTCGCGCATATGGGATATGTGACGCTGGGCATTTTTGCGGGCAATCAACAGGGCATTGACGGCGCCGTTTTCCAGATGATTAGCCACGGCTTTATTTCGGCCGGCCTGTTTATGTTGGTTGGCGTGATCTATGAGCGGGCGCATACGCGAGAGATTTCCGCCTTCGGCGGGCTGGCCGAGCGAATGCCGATTTACGCTGCGCTGCTGATGCTGTTCGCGATGGCCAATGTCGGGTTGCCGGGCACCTCGGGTTTCGTCGGCGAAATCCTTGCGCTGATGGGCGCGTTCCAGGCGTCGCATTGGGTGGCGTTCGCCGCGACGTCAGGGGTGATCCTCTCCGCCGCTTATATGTTGACGCTGTACCGCCGAGTCGCGCTTGGCGAGATGACCAACAAGGCGCTTGAGACGATTAACGATATGACGGCGCGGGAAAAACTGATCACGGCGCCGTTGGCGGCCGGCGCAATCATTCTGGGCGTTTATCCGTCGCTAGCGACTGACATGTTTGGCCCGACGACAGCGCGGCTTGTTGCTGGCGTGGAGCGGGCGGAGGCGGAAGCAAAGAAGGCCGACGCTGCGCTTGAGAAACGCTCGGTCGAGTTGGTGTCGACGAAGTAGTGAATTCGGAGAGGCTGATCGGCCGGGCCGGTCGATCAGCTGGTCGATTTAGGGCGCGGCTTACCAGGGCGGCGCCGTGTGCCGCTTGGGGGCGTCCGGCGGCGGGATAGGATTGAGAGAATGGATTCGATCAGCGCCGATCTTGGCGTCGCCCTTCCTGAAATCGCCTTGGCGATTGGCGGCATGGCTTTGCTGATGCTCGGCGTGTTCCGCGCCAAGCGGGACGACGAACCATCGCAGACCGCCGCCGCGCAGCTGATCCTCTATCTCGCAACGGCGCTCCTGTTGGCGGTAGGCGTGCTGGTGGCCCTCGATGGCGCTTCCGCGGGCGCGTTCGACTGCGCCGCCGGCAAGGATGGCGGCCGCGCCTGCCTGTTTGTCGACGACACGTTCAGCCGGTTCGCCAAGGTGCTGATCCTATTCGCCTCGGCTATCATGCTGATCCTTGGCGTCGACTATATGCGCCGCCATCAGATGATGCAGTTTGAGTATCCGGTGCTGATCGTGTTCGCGGCGCTCGGAATGTGCATGATGGTGTCGGCGAACGACCTGATGTCTCTCTATATGGGGCTCGAGTTGCAGTCGCTGTCGCTATATGTCATCGCGGCGTTCCGGCGCGACTCTCTGCGCTCCACCGAAGCGGGCCTCAAATATTTCGTGCTGGGCGCGCTGAGTTCCGGTCTGTTGCTCTATGGCGCGTCGCTGATCTACGGTTTCACCGGCTCGACCCGCTTTGATGAGATCGCCACGGCGGTTGTGAAATTGCTGGAGGCGAAGGAAGAAACTGCGGCGCCGATTGGCCTGTTGTTCGGGCTTGTTTTCCTGGCGTCCGGCCTCGCCTTCAAAATCTCCGCCGCCCCGTTCCATATGTGGACCCCGGATGTGTATGAGGGCGCGCCAGCGCCGGTTACCGCATTCTTCGCGACCGCGCCAAAGGTCGCCGCTTTGGCGCTGTTTGGCCGCACGATGATGGGGCCGTTCCAGGATATGGCGGCGCAATGGTCGCAAGTGATCGCCGCTCTGGCGGTCGCCTCGATGTTCCTTGGCGCGTTCGCGGGCATTGGGCAGACGAACATCAAACGACTGATGGCGTACTCTTCGATTGGCCATATGGGGTTCGCGCTGGTGCCGCTGGCGGCTGGGACCGAGGCTGGCGTCAGCGCGATGCTGGTGTATCTGGTGATTTATCTGGCGACGAATGTCGGCGTGTTCGCGTTCATTCTGATGATGACCCGCGATGGAGCGCAGTCGGCGCGGCTTGCTGATCTGGACGGGCTGGCGCGGACCAGCCCGGGGGCTGCGGCGGGGCTCGCGCTGCTGCTGTTCTCGCTGGCGGGCATCCCGCCGCTCTGGGGCTTTATGGCGAAGTTCGCCGCCTTCAGCGCGGCCGTTGATGCGGGGCTGGCCTGGCTCGCCGTCGCGGCCGTCGTTTCCAGCGTTATCAGCGCCTATTACTATCTGAATATTATCCGCCGCATGTACTTTGCTGAGCCGGCGGCGAACCCGCTGCAGCTTGGCGGCGGCGTTCTTCATCGCGCGACGTTTGGCGTTGTCGCCTTGGCGATGATTCTTGCGGTTGCGCCGTTCCAGCCTTTTAACGGCTTTGGCGCCGAAGAAGCGGCGTCGAGAGCGGCGAAGTCGCTTACCGAGCATCGGGCTACGGCGGCGCCTGCGAAGCCGGCGCCGACAAAGGAAGCGGCGTTGGGCGCGCCAGCTGCTCCCCTCGGTCTGTGATCGAATTTAACCCGACGACGATCTGGCTTGACGCCGTCGATAGCACCAACGCCGAAGCGCTGCGGCGCTCGGCCAGCGGCGAGGCGGGGCCGCTGTGGATCGCGGCGCGAAGGCAGCTTTCGGGGCGTGGGCGCCGCGGACGCGATTGGGCCTCATCATCCGGCGATCTGACTGTAACGCTGCTTCTGAGACCGCTCGCTTGGCGCCGATCCGCGACGCCGATTGAGGTGGCGACGCTTTCTTTCGCGGCCTCATTGAGCATTTCCGACGCTGTGCGCGCATTGGAGCCGACATTGTCGCCCGGTCTGAAATGGCCAAATGACGTCTTGCTGAAGGGCGGCAAACTGGCGGGCGTGCTGTTGGAATCAAGCCAAGACGTGCTGGCTATTGGGATCGGCGTCAATCTTGCGCCGCGCCGCGGCTCGGCGGGGGGCTCTGCGACGGCGCGGGACAAGAGCGCGCCGTTCACGCCACTTGGTTTGGCTGACGCCGCGACCCAAGCTTTATCCTCTGCGCCAGAGCATTTCTTGGAACAGCTCGCGATCAGTTTTCGCCATCGCTTTGACGCATGGCGCCGCGACGGATTTCCAGCCTTGCGTGAACATTGGCTCGCGCAGGCGGAACGCCTTGGTGAAGTCGTAATTGCCCGATTACCTGCCGAAACTGTCGAGGGTCGGTTTGTTGATCTCGATCGTGATGGGGCGCTTCTTCTTGAAACACAGCACAATGTGCGTCGGATCCACGCCGCCGATGTGTTTTGGCGCGCCGCTGAGTGACTAAAGCCAATGATTGAGGACCAAGAAATTCGTCAAACGTTAGCTTTGGCGCTAGCCGCGTCGGATGATGCGCGATAGATCGATCCTCTCGGTTCCCGGCGGCGAAAACGCGCCGAACCGAACCGCCGACAGCGTAACGCCGCCGAGATCCGGCGATGGCGGAACTATGGAATCTTGGGCTTGAGCGCCGGCCCGCACAAACTGGCGCCGCCGAATTGACGAATGGATGGAAACGAAATGGCTGGGAAAGATGAACTTGTCTACGTCGCACTGGGCGGCGCGGGCGAGATCGGCATGAACTGCTATCTGTACGGCTTTGGCGCGCCGCGGAAGCATGAGTGGCTGATGGTCGATTGCGGCGTGTCCTTTGGCGATATGAGCTCCGCGCCGGGGGTCGATATCGTGATGCCGGACATCGACTTTATCGTCGAGCGCCGCGCCAATCTTGGCGGCATCGTGATTACTCATGCGCATGAAGATCATGTCGGCGCGATCGCGCGGCTGTGGCGGCGGCTAAAAAAGCCCGTCTATTGCACCGCCTTCACCGCGGCGATTGCGCGTCGAAAATTTGAGGAAGAGGGGCTCTCGGCGGACAAGATTACCGAGATTTCGGTGCGCGCGCCGTTTGATGTTGGGCCGTTCACTGTTGAGTTCTTGCCGATCACCCACTCGGTGCCTGAAGCGACCTCGGTTTCAATTCGCAGTCCTCTCGGCACGGTGCTGCATAGTGGCGACTTCAAGATTGACGCTGAGCCAGGTCTGGGCGCCGGGTTCGATCCAGAGCCGTTCCAGGCGCTCGGCGATGAAGGCGTACTTTGCCTTGCGTGTGACAGCACCAACGTATTTGAGCCAGGCGTCGCGGGCTCGGAGGCTGAGCTGGTCGATGGGCTGAAGAAGGTGATCTCGAAAGCGAGCGGCGCCGTCGCAGCCTCGACATTTGCATCGAATGTTGCGCGTCTGCGAACGATGGCGCTGGCCGCCGTGGAGTGTGAACGTTCCGTCGTCGTGGCTGGGCGTGCAATGCGTCGGATGCTGGACGCCGCGATGACGCTTGGCGTTCTACGCGATTTCCCTGAGACGATTGGCGAAGAGGCGGCGAAGGACCTGCCTGCAGAGCACCTGTTCTATCTCGTGACCGGCAGTCAAGGCGAAGGCCGCGCCGCTCTGGCGCGGATTGCTTCGGGATCTCATCCGACAATCGCGCTGGGGGAAGGCGACACTGTCATCTTCTCCTCGCGTACGATCCCGGGCAATGAGCGTGATGTTTACAAGCTCTATAACCGGCTGTCCGAGCGGGGTATCAAGGTTGTGGATGCGGACCGTGAAAAGATCCACGTTTCCGGCCATGCCTGCCGCGATGAGCTGAAAGAGTTCTACCGGCTATTGCGCCCACAAATCTCGCTGCCTTTGCATGGCGAGCATCGTCACCTGGTCGAACATCGGGAGATGAGCGCAGAATGGGGCGCCAAAAAATCGCTTCTGGCGCCGAATGGCGCGATGGTTCGTTTGGCGGGGCCGGGCGAAATTGGTCAGATTGAAGAGGTCGAAACCGGGCGCGTCTATCTGGATGGATCGACCTTTGTTGGCGCGCTTGATGGTGTGATGCGGGCCCGGCTGCGGCTCGCGCGTCAGGGCCATGTGTCAATCGCCTTGGTTGTCGATGAGGAAGGCGAGCTGATCGCGGATCCGGAGGTGCGCTGCGTCGGGGCGCCCGCGGATGGCGACAATTGGCCGGCCGCCCTCGATGAAATGATCATGGATGAGGTTGATGAGGCGGTTGAGCGCCTTAAACCCAGCGAGAAGCGGAGCGACGGGGCGATTGAGGAAGTCGCTCTTGGCGCTTGTCGGCGCACTTGTGATCGTTTCTGGGGAAAGAAGCCGGAAGTCTCAGTTATCGTCATTCGTCTAGAAGAAGATGATGACGAAGAATAACTGAGCAGATCGCGCCAAGAGGCAGCTCGGCGGACGACCCGCCGAGCGTTTTTGTCGCGCGTACTATGCCGCGTCGGCCGATTCCGTTGGATCCGGCGCGCCGGCCTCAGCTTCAGCGGAAATATCGACAGTGGCGCCTTCCCGACGTTCTTTTGCGTCTGGCGTGAGGTCGTCGGTCGTAATTTCCGGCGCTTCAGCTTCGTCGGCGATCTTTTCCTCATCGATCACTTTATCGCCGTCCGCAGGGTCGCGCTTCTTTCGCCCAGGCAGCGGCACTTCGCGGAGCAGGAACGCCGGGATGTGATCGCCCATGCCGATTACTGGCTCGTCGCGCTCCCGCTCTGGGGCGTCGCGCCGGCGGGAACGACGGCGGCGGCCGCGTTCTTCCTGTGGGTCCGCGTCGCGCGTTTTTTCTTCGCGCTCACTCCGTTTTCCGCCTTCGGCGCGGCGGCTGGAGCTGCGCGGCTCCGGCGCTGCTGGCGGTTCGGCGTTGGTCAGCCCTTCGAGTTCAACGCGCGGAATTTCCTTCTTGATCAGCTCTTCCACCTTGGCCAACGCTTTCAGGTCGGACGGTTTGACGATGGTGAAGGCGGCGCCTTCGCGGCCGGCCCGACCGGTGCGCCCGATGCGGTGGACGTAGTCTTCGGCGTTGATTGGAACATCATAGTTGAAGACGTGGCTTACGCTTGGGATATCTAGTCCACGGGCGGCGACATCCGAAGCCACCAGCAGCTTGACTTGGCCTTTACGGAAGCCGTCCAGCACCTGCATCCGCACCCGTTGCTCAAGATCGCCATGCAGCGCGCCACAATTATATCCGTGGCTGGTCAGGCTCTTGAATAGGGTCGACACGTCTCGCTTGCGATTGCAGAAGATAATGCCGTTGGTGAGCGTCTCGCCTTGCTCATCAATGATATGGCGCAGGGCGGCTCGTTTTTCTCGATCCGCCCGATCGCGCACGGCGCCTGGCAGGACGCAGGCCTTTTGCGTAACGATGTCCGCGGTCGACGAGGCGCGAGCGACTTCAACACGCACTGGATTGGAGAGGAATTCTTCGGTGAGGCGGGTGATTTCCGGCGGCATCGTCGCGGAGAAAAACAGCGTCTGGCGCGTAAAGGGCGTGAGTTTGAAGATGCGTTCAAGATCTTCGATAAAGCCCATATCGAGCATCCGGTCGGCTTCGTCGACGACCATGATCTCGATGCCGGTCAGCATCAGCTTGCCGCGCTCGAAATGATCGATAAGCCGCCCCGGCGTTGCGATCAGAACGTCGACCCCGCGATCAATGATGCGCTCTTGATCTGCGAATGAAACCCCGCCGATCAGCAGCGCCATCGAGAGGCGCAGGTTTTTGCCGTAGGTCTCAAAATTCTCCGCCACCTGCGCGGCCAGCTCGCGCGTCGGGGCGAGGATCAATGACCGCGGCATCCGCGCGCGCGCCCGGCCCTTAGCCAGCAGCGTAATCATCGGCAATGTGAAGGAGGCGGTTTTTCCGGTGCCGGTTTGTGCGATACCGAGCACGTCGCGGCCCTGGAGGGCGTGTGGGATCGCTTCAGCCTGAATGGGCGTGGGCGTTTCATAGCCGGCCTCAAGGACCGCGCTTAGGACTTTTGGATCAAGTCCAAGTTCATCGAACTTCATGGAGCTCCGTCGCTTTCGAGGAGCAGCTTTGACGGCCCTAGGGGCCCTCCAACCTCTACGCGTCGTGACCATCACGCGCTAAAGGAGGCCGCTCATATCATGCGCGCCCGGGGCGCGCGAACGAGCGCTCTCCTGGCGCCCGGCTACCTAATGGTGCGACCTGTGCGGGTGCTCGCCTGCCGCCCCCTTTCAAGCCTCGTAGCTCGGGGGGGCCGCTCCTGCCGGCTCAATGCTCGAAACTCGTCATTGCCGCTCGAAACTAGTCATTGGCGAGAAGGCGCACGCGTTCGCGGATGCAAAACAACTTTGCGCGAAAGCGTCTGACAAAAAACACGCCGTTTGTCAATCCTGTTACGCTCTCGTCATAGGCGAGCGACATATCGCGAGGCTATTGGCGAAATTCGCGCTGCAGGAGCTGTGGATATCTCGCCTTCAACTGGTAGGTGCGATTAATAAACTGTGGATAGTATATATATTGTGTCCCCCCTCCAACAATCCACAATTCTGCTCCCAGATTTATTGGCGGCGTTTGATCTTTCCTCAATTTTTAGTATAAGTAAGGATATCGGGTGAGGTCCGGCGGGATTGTGCATAGGAGCCGCAAGGCATGCTACAACTAGCAGTTGGTCGTAAGCAGGAGACGACTCGAAAAGCAGCGCGGCGCGGAAAAAAGAAAAGGCCGCCCAACGCGGTTGCTGTTGCTGTTCGCGAATTTGCGGCGGAGCTTGGGCTTGACTTCGGGGCCCTATCCGACGAGCAGCGCGGCGAAGTATTCGAACGTTTCGCCGCCTTCCACGTTCTGAGACGCTTTCACGATCAGGAGCTTGAGCCGCTAAAGGTGGGCTCGCTCGTCACCTCTCGCGAAGGGGAAGGCGCCCTTCATTGCATGGTGATGATGGTCAACGGCCGGATCGTTGAGGATTCCGCCGCGCTCGATGCGGTGCTGGAGGTGGCGGCTGAGCAGATGGCGGTATCCTTCGCAGCCGTTCAGGCGACCCGCGCCAACCGGTTCGAACCGGAGAAAATGGTTCGATTTGTCGATGAGGTCGCCGCCTTCTTTGAGGGCGACGCAGTCGATGCGGCTCTTGCGCCGAAACGCGCATTGCTTGCGCAGCTGCGCGCCCGGGCGTTTGAATCAAAGATTGCGCTGCGTGTCTCCGTTTATGGTTATTTCGCCGCGCTTGGTCATTGGAATGACGAAAGCGGCGCCGCGGAAGCGCTGCGCGAAGGGCGTCGCCGGGTGGGATCGGTAAAGTGGCTGGCGCAATCCGGCGATGGCGGGGCGGATGTTGAGTTTGAGGCCGTCGATCGCGGCCGCTTGCTGGATTTCATGGCCACCGGCATGCCGCTGCACACTGTGCCCGAGCCCGGCAAAACGCGCCTTGAGGTCGAAGATTACGAAGTCGCCCTGCCCAGCAATGGCCTGATCGCGATCCCGAACATCAAAGGCGTCGAGGGCGGGTTCTTCGGCCATGTTCCGATCGGTCAGTTCCTGCAGCTGTTGGAGCGTGAAGATGGTCAGGGCATGCGTGAGGCGATCTTCAACCAAAATGTGCGTGGCTATCAGGGCGATGGCGGCGTCAATGCGCGTATTCGCGACACGCTGCTCAGCAAAGATCGCGCGCAATTCTTGCTGCGGAATAACGGTGTAACTGTCGTCGCCGATGCGGTTGAAGAAAATGGCGGCGCGGTCCACCTTCGCAACTTCCAGATCGTGAACGGCTTGCAGACCAGCACCGTTATTTATCGCAACCGCGATGAGCTGCGGAATGCGCGGGATGTGCATGTGCCGGTGAAATTGGTCGGCGCAATCAATACGCCGGTGCGCCGGGCGATCATTGACGCTACCAACCGCCAAACCCCGATCACGGGCGCGGCCCTGTTCGCCGCGTGTGAAAAAGCGCTGGCGATCGAAGAGCATTTCATCAGTCGCGCCCGCGCCGGCGGGCCGGCCTTGGTGCTGGAGCGTCGACCTGGGCAATATGCGAAGTCGATGCCGGCGGAGCGGATTTCGCTCGAGGAGTTGCTGCGCAGTTTCTACGCGGTCTTTCTGGAAAAAAGCCATGTTGCCGAGCGCGGTTTCGCTGCTCTCGCCGGCGAGGTCGACGACCATCTTCTTGCGCCGTCGCTGACTGCTGAGCCGTACTATGTTGCGGCGCGATTGCTGCAGTTCGTGCGCGAGGTCGCCCGAGAGCGGGATGAGGCGCGATTGGCTCAGATTGAGCTGCACGCCGCGCTTGGTCTGCGTCTGTTGTGCGCGCCGGCGAAGCCGCCTTTGGGCGACTCCGCCGCAATGCGGGCGATGTGCCGGCGGATTGAGATGCAGATGAACGCCGAAGGCCGGCGGGAGCTTCTGGCCCAAAAGGTCATGGACATTACGCAAAGCCCGCGGGATCGGATGCGCAGCCGGGTGCAGGGCGTGCCGCAACTGAAGAAGACGCGGGACGCTGTGGTGAAGCGCGCGATGGAGGAGGCGTTGCCGGATCCGGACTAGGTCCGGTTTTGCGCCCTCTGGCGCGTTTCGAATCATTGAAACCGATTGGAGTATGCGTGTATCCCTCCCCTCGAAGGTGAAACTTGAGGGAGGGATTCATGCTTCGTTTTCGGTCTCTATGGGGGCGCTCGCGCGCGTCCGAACATGCGGTCGCAGGTGCGGCGAACGCGTTCAAGGAATTTGCGGCGACGAATGGGGCGATTTGGCCCTATGCCGGCCGCTATAATGAAATCCAGCAGGTCGGGCATCAAAATAAAGCCCCGGCGATCGGATCGCCGACTCTCGTTTGGCATATGGGCGTCTGGCCCTCTCGCGCTTTTGGCGAAGCGGGCGGGCGCATCGCTGATGGCGAAGAGAACGCCGAAAATCCGCTCGCGCAGCTGGAGCGGCGGTTCCGTGGCTATGAGAAGGCCCAAGAGCTGTTCTGCAGCGAGCTGAACGCGCTACTGGTTTCCTTGCAGAAGCGCGGGCGGGTTGCGGGCGCCGCGATCGAGCAGTTCGAGTTCAAAAAATTCGTCGATCACAGCTCCGATGCGCGCGCAGCGGGCGATGGCGGCGAGGGGGACGGCATCGAAAGCGGGCCGTGGAACTTCCGGCGGCCGGAGCCGCGACATGTGGGCTTTACGATCTGGTGGCGAGATAGCGCAATTGGCGCCGAGGCGTCCGCCGAGCCGGCTCAACGCGAGCGCCCACTGCCGGATGAAAGCGATATTCGCGTGCGCGTCGAATGCCAGATGCACCGTGATCACGCGACGATCGCATTCTATATCGACGCGCTCAAACCCTATGGCGGCGAGCAGATCGATCATGCCGGCCGCGTGGCCGACGGCGCGTCGCGCCGACGCAAGCACATCATCGATTATGTCGATCTTATCCGCGAAACGTCGCATAATCAGATGGTTAGCGGCGCGGTTGATAAATGGCGGTTGCCGGAGAAGGACGTCGATCCAACGCGCGCAGCGAAGCTGAGAGACGCCGCGGACTATCTGTATGAAGGCGTGTGGCGTGAGTTTATGCGCGATTTTGGCCTGAAGTTCGCGCTGAACAAAGGGCATATGACCGCCAAAAACGCCGATGAGTATGCGCGTGAAGCCGCCGACATTGACGATTATGTGCAGTGGCGCGACGATGAGGATGAGAATGGCTGGGCGATCAATCGCTTCGCCGATTTTCGCGGGCTGGTGATGTCCATGCGCGGCTTGCGCACCGTCTCGGATGTCAATCGCGAGGCGGCGACGAAGGGGCTGCGAGATCTCAACAAGATGGGCGCCGCGCCGTCGCACGACGACTCCACGCCCTGGCGCCCAGATCCGAATGTCGGGACGACGGGCGTGGGCGATTTGGATGAGTTCGATCCGCAAAGCAATGAGGGCAACACGGTTCTCAAGTCCCTCTGGCCGTTCTTGCGGCGGATGTCGCCCTGGGCGGACTATCGCAGCTTCGTCGGATGCGGGATCATCAGCTGGCGGGCGCTGTATGTCAGCGCCCTCGGCTCCACCGGCAAATTTCACGACTATGATGAAGGTCCAGGTCGGTTCCCGGCCGATGTCGACCCCTCGTTGCCTGAGCGTGAGGCGGTTTGGGATCTGGATGCGGTGGCGAAAGAGCCGCATCACAAAAAGCTGCTGCTCAAGCGGGAAGCGTCGCGGCCGCAGCGGTTCCTGATCGTGACAAAGGGCGAGCCGCATCGGGAGCAGATCGGCCGATTCGTCGAACGGATCAACGCCGTCGCCACCATGCGGCTGTTCGCGCTGCGCAACTATTCGCGGATGCGCAACGCTGGCGTACTGCTTGAGCTGCTCGGCCGCGAGTTGGATCACGAGCTGAAGCAATGGAGCAAAACGCGCCGCTTGATTGAGCAACGGCATCTGGAGCGGATGGCGGAAAATCGCCTGCGGATTGCGCCGCCGCAAATCCGCGAACCGGCGCGGGATTGGTTGGGGCGGCCGAAATACAGTCGGCCGGACATCAATCAAACCCAGCAGGACCTTGAGGATCTGCGGATATATGAGCTGAATGACGCGGTCACGCGATCCGAGCGCAAGCTGATCGCATTGGCGGGGCAGCTGGACAATGTCGGCGAAGGCGGCTCTGGGCGGATGTTGTACGTGATTGAGCGGGCGCAAAGCTTTGTGCGTGAGTTTGATCGCCTCTACCCGACGCTTGAAATCGGCGACATCAAAGGCTGGGTCAGCTATGAGCAATTCGTGAAGCGCGGCTTGCGGCCGACTTTCGACTTGATCCATTTCGCCGGTCAACGGCTTGTGGCGCTGCGGGAGCGGCTGCAGACGATCATGAGCACGATCCAGACCACCGCGTTGATGATCGAGGCCGAGGCGACGCGGGAAAACACCCGGCAGCTGAAGCTGATCGCCAGCTATTTCCAATATATGAAACTGGTCGCCTGGCCGACTGGCGTGCTGCTGATGCTATGGCTGCTGGGCGAGCTGTTTTCGTTCGGCAGCGGCTATCTCGGCATATTTTTCCGCCGATTGCTCGGGATGGCGTAACCAGCCCGCCGCGCGCGTCGTTCGGGTGAAACTGGGCGGCGCGACTGCGGTGCTGTTGGGGGTGGACCATTCACACGGTTCCGGCAGGTCGATAAAGGCTCCTCCAGCTCCCGGAAACGGGAAGTTTGAGCTGTCTGATCGCCGTGTTCTTCTTGGGGGGAAGCGGAATTCGAGCAGCTGAAGCCTCTTCCGCCAAGTGATATGCACTGCGCGCCGGGCGTCGGCGATCGCCATGTGGTCTGGGTTGGCCTTTGATCGAACTGGCTCGAAGAGACCCGTCGAAGCGAGGGGCAAACGGCGCAACGCCCTGCGCGCCCCATCGCAGGCTCGCCCAAGGGCGAGGAGGATGGGGCGTGAGGCGTCGCATCGTTGCTTGTGGAACCAGGTTACTTGTGGAACCTGATTACTTGGGGAACCAACAGGTATCCAGGCACATCATGGCAAAGTCGAACGCTTCGGGATCGTTGTACCGCGAGATCCATTCGCCTTGGTTTGGTTGCAGCGGCGCGGCTCCGAGCGGAGCGCCGCGCCAGATTGCTTCGCTGCCGAAGGCCGCCATCTCGCGCAATTGCTCCATGCGTGGGAAACGGCGCTGTTTAAACTGGATCGCCCCGCTGGAGCCGCCACCGAACAAACCGTTCCAGAACCCCTGACGCATCACGGTGGTGCGGCACCGAATGCGGTTGCGGTGAAACTGGGTGCTGTGCTCCAGCAGCTCTTGCACGATGGGCGACTGTTTTGACGCCGCCAGCACCATAACGCCGCGGGTGCGGCGGCTACGATCTGGCGCCGCGAAAAGCTGCGCCAACATACTGTCGACAGAATGTCCAGCGGCATAGGCGCCGAAATCAAAATGCCGAAGGTCGCCTTCCATTTTCAGATCTCCGGAAGCTATTCCCCCTCGATATCCAGAATAGGGCGCTTCCATTAAGATCGTCTTGCCAGGTAGGTGATGTTTCAACATTCGATTTCCCCTCAATGTTGCGTAGTTGTAAATCTAAACGCGAGGTTAAGCGTCCATCTTCTCCTCGTCCTCTTGTGCGTCCCGCGCTCTCGACACTGACGTCTGCTTGTCGCCGATGATCTGATAGACCAACCGCAGCAGCTTCTTCTTCCGGAAGCGATAGGCCTCAAGATTTTCGATGTCGCTGTCGGCAATTGACGTCAGACCTTCGGGCGTATGGCCGGCCTTAAATTTTTCGCGGATCCGGTCCGCGTCAATTTTCGTCGTTTCAGCAATCACGTCTTGGCCGAGCAACGCGAGCGTGAGGTTCTGCGCGCCGTCGTGGGTTTGGCCGCCTATCGTGCGTGGCGGGACCACGAAGTAATAGTCGCCATCATCATGGAGCAGATATCTCGATAGGCGCCGCCATTCCTCACGCTCCAGCAGCTGGTCGGATTTGATCAGCACCTCCAGAACGACGCCGGAATCTTTCTGCGAGTCTTCATAGAGCCGCTCGGCGGCGCCGAGGCGTCGCCTCGCATCTTCGGACATCGCTGCGCACATGAGCAGCATGAAGTCGACGAAGCTGGCGACGAACAGCGGGAAATAGTCGGCCTGTTTCAGGCCGCCTTTCGTCGCCGCGGGGGCGGCGGCTTTCGCGGTTGGCGTCGCCTCCTTTCTCTTGAGCTCCTCCTCAAGCTTCGCAATCTTTTCGGCCGCCTTGCGGAACTCCGCCTCCGCTTTGTCGCCAATCCCCGCCGGGATGTTCACGACTGTCGGCGCGGGGGCGCCAGAGGTTCCGGGCGTTGCTGGGGCTGGGTTTTGCCCAAACGGCCAAAGCGTCAGTGCAACGCGGAAAAGCGCCTCCTTCGTGGCGTCGGAGCCGACAAAAGCCTCAAAACGCGGCGCATCCACCTTCGGCAGAGAACGCAGCGAGGTTGCTGCGGCGCGCAGGCTGGTCGCCGCTGCCGGGCTGACGCATTTATAGCGGCTCCCCGCCGGATCATCACGGCGAACCAGGGACGGGTCCGTATACTCCTTGGCCCATGTTTCAAATGTAGCCGCCGTGGACGCAATCAGAGGATCGCCCGCGAGCAGCGAGATCTTGGACGCCGCGCTGGCCGCCGTCGCCTCGGCCTTTTTGATCAGCTCGCCCCGCTTGACAGCTGTGCGTTCCTTTTGCGGCAAACGGGAATAGGCTTCGATCGCGGCGCGGCTGTCGGCCAGTTCTTTCAACGGGCCGTCCAGCCGGTCAAAGCGGCTCGCGAGCTCGGAGACTTTGCGGCTGATCTCGCCCGAACGGCGATCCCGGTGCCGCATGCGAGGGCCGGCGCCTGGGGGCGATCCGTCGCCGCACGTGCCGCCTTTTTCCCGCTCCACCTTGGCGAGGTCGGAGAAACTGGCGGCCAGCGCCGTCATATCGCTACGGACCGTGGCCAGCCGATCTTTTGCGCCATCTATGCTCTGCTCGATGGTGGAGAGGCCGCTTGTCGATGCGGTAACCGCTTCGTCATTCGCGTTGAGGCGTTGCCAGTAGAAGGCGAAACCGAATGAGATACTGAAGATCAACAGCGGCACATACATCACGAACGGAATGATCGATTTGTAGGAGCCGAAATAACGCAGGAACTGCTGCAGAGCATAGACCATGACCAGGGTCAAAAGACCGACAAGGATGAACACGACGATGTCGCCGGTTCCTTTCTCATCGTCGCCCAGATTGATAATGCCGGCCAGACCGATCCATGTGCCATAAAAGGATAGCAGAGTGAATCCGGTGACAAATACGTTCAGAACTTGCGCCCAAAGCTGTAAAATGCGCTGTTTTAACGTGTTCACGCTGCTCTCCAATCAGTAATGGTCAGCTTTGAGCGACTCCAGGAGGAGCTCGACAAAGGGCGCGAGTTGGCGCGATGACAGGTCTCGGGCGAAGGAGCCGCCGGACGGGGCGGGGCCGAGGGCGACGACATAGCTGTAGGCGCGGCCGTCGCGAAATCGGATGGCGCCGCCGATCCACCAATCTCTTTCATTCCGGCCATATTCGCTGGGCGGCCCGGGGACGGTGCCGGTTTTGGCGAGATGGACGGCGACATCTTTGTTTCGGCGCGCGCACCAAGATCGGAGCCCGCGTAAGGTGGGGCGGACGAGCTTTGTCGTGCGCTGGCACAATGGCGCGCTGAGCACCGTGCGCACAAAGGCGGCGCTTTTCTTCGCGTTGGCGCTGGGGCGCACATAGTCGGTCAGCGGCTTCGACGCGCCGGTAATTTTGCGCCAGCCCAGCTTTTTGCTCTTCGCCTCATCGAACGCTTCTATTTCAGTAATGAGATGAGGCTTGGCGATGGGCGCCGTCCAATCCGCCTCGGCATAGGCGCGCGCCATGCTCATCAACATCAGAATTTCCAGCGGACGCGTCCGATACCGGCCCAACGCCATGCTCGTTGACGCGCGCACATAAGGATCGTCGACCTCGACGCCGAGGCTTTTGGCGAATTCGCGCATCCGGCCGCCTGAAACCGGGCCATCCAATTTGCGCGCGACAGCGGCGTTCAAGCTTTCCGCGAACGCGACCCGGGCTTTTACTTTCGCGCGATAGCCGACGCCGCTCGCCAGCCGCATGCAGCGGCTGGTGATGCCGTAAAAGCAGGCGTTCGACCAAATCTCGTTGGGGTTTGTCGCACCTTGCTCGGCGAGCAGCATTGCGGCGGCGACCTTATAGACCGAACCAACGATGCGCCGCTGCCGGGAAGGGTCATACGGCCCTTCGCTATAGGTGTTCTCCGGCCGGGTGGCGGCGCGGCCAAAGAGAGGGGTGTCGCTGCTGCTGGTGTAGTAGCGGACGATCCGGCCTCGCTCATCGATTGCGGCGATCAGCAGGTGTTTGAGGACTTCCTTGTCGAATCCCTCGCCACGGGCGTCGATCATTTTCGCGCCCCAGCTTTTGAGCAGTGTGCGCGCCTCTTCGGTGAAGGGGCGGTTCCGCGTGGCGTCAAGGGTCAGCCGCGCGGCGGTCAGGCGGCCGCGGAACAGATGGCGCGCCGGGTCCGTGTCCGGATGGGCCGCGAAATAGTCGGTCAGCTGGGCCGCGGCTTCGGTCGCCGCGCGTCCGAGGAAATAGTCGCTGAGCGCCAGCGGCCCAAAGCGCGGGCCGGCAGGATGCTTTTCCAACGGCTTGGCGAGGGCGCGCAGTTCCGGATGCAGGTAGGGCCCTTTATAGTCTCGGGCCAGGGTCGAGAGCTCCTTGGCCGCGGCGAGGCGGGTCGGCTCATCCAGGAAGATCTTTTGCGGTCCCGCCGGCGAATCGTAGGATGCGCCCGGCTGCGTACAAAGAAATGCGCGCTTCGGCTTGTTCGGCGCGCCGATCAGCGAGCGGAGAAAGTCTCTGCGCTTCGCCACGGAAGGACGAAAGCTCAGCGGCTGCTTCACCGCGGCGGCGAGCACAAGCTGCTGCGCCGGCGTGAGCTCGGCGGCCCGTTTGCCGAACGCGAACATCCCGACGGCTTCGACCCCATAGACGGACCCTTGCTTGTCCGCCCCCTGGGCGAGCGCGATATGCTGGCTCAGCCAGCGTCTCAGTTGGCTTTCATCTTTGAAGTCCGCCGTCAGAGCGCGTCGCAGACGCGGCGCCGCTTCCCACTCCGCGAATTTACGCTCCTGGCGCGTGGTGTTGTTGCGCTTGTCTTGCCCCGGATAGGTTTGCCACATGGATCGGGCCAGCTGCATTTCCAGCGTCGATCCGCCGCCTTTTCCCAGGCCGAGCAGGCTGAGAGGCACTTTGGAGACGCCGGTCCAGGATACGCCGTACGGGTTGTCCCACCCGCCGCGATGGCGATCCTCCAAATAAGCGAGACAGGCGTGGAAATAGCGCGGCGCGTCTTCAACCGGCACGCTCTTATGGTCGTTGAAGAAAACCTGCTCGCCCCACAAAACGCGACCGCGCAACCGGGTGACATAGTCCCGGTCACGGGCGGCGTCGGCGGTTAGGAGGCCGACATAGCGGCCGCGCCCGTCATAGAGCAGCGCGCTGTGGGAGCGGTGATGCGTGCGGTCAAATTCGCGAATATCCGCATCTGTTCCCTGCAGCCGCGCGATCTGCGGCAGAATATGCGACGGGATGGCGATGAATACGACGATGGCGAGCGCTGGGGTTGCGAGCAACAGCAGGGCCACAGTAACGAACTTTGTGATCCGCCATACCCTCGCGCCGAGCGGCAGCCGCTCGCCATTCGTCTTCCGCCACCGCGGCAGGACGCGTCGGATCGGCTTCGTGACAGGCAGCAGATTATCATTCAGCCGTCCCAGCGACCGTTTTAACTTTCGAACTAACACCGATTCGCCCTCAATCATCAGCGGCGTGGACACTATAGATCCATGTCGGGATGAGAAGGCTTTACCAGTTAGTAAGATATTTTTCTGAAATAAAATGGCAGTAAAGCACATCCGCGATGGGAACGATTATCGGAGCGCTGCAATGGAAAGTGAAGGCTTCTGTTGCCAGGCGCCTTCGAGCCCCGCCTAAGCCGGCTAAGGATTAGGACTTAAGTTTCGGTGTGTCCGACTGCATTAAGCAGCCATCGCCACCGGAGCACGGTTGTCATTGGCAACTGTACATAGCGGGCCGATAACGGTGGCGCCCTGCCGAGCGAAAGCTAACGCCTTTACACGTCCGTCGATCCTATTTCGGCCCCTCTCTCGCCTGTCGCCCCGCCCGCCAATGACCGGGAAGGAGGGAGTTGGTGGAGCCGCCGGGTACCGCCCCCGGGTCCGATCCGTTTATTCCGCGCGCGTTTATCGCCATAGTCCCGAAAGACGTAGCTAAGATAAGGCCTGCATTGCGGCTTGTGAAGGGGGCGCCTGCGTTGCGGCGGCGGCGCGCCGTGGGAGCGCGCGCCCGTAGCGCGGCCGCAACTTAACCGTCGGCCCACCGTTCAGAGCGCCGAGCCGCCTTGATCTCGGCGGGCATGGCGGCTTTGACGAGCCGATCGGTTCCTATCGGGTGGCGTCTTGCGTCCGTGCTCCCCTCCTTTTGCGAGACTGATTATGAGTTTGCCTTATCGCCGCGACATTGACGCTCTGCGCGCCGTCTCGGTGCTTTTGGTCGCGCTATACCATGCGAAATTGTTTGGGCTGACGGGCGGCTATCTCGGTGTCGATATTTTCTTTGTGATCTCAGGCTATCTGATCACCGGGATCATTCTGAGCGAATCCCGCCGCGGCGCGTTTGATTTGGCTGGCTTTGTGGAACGGCGGTTGCGCCGGGTCGCGCCGGCGCTCATCTGCGTCACCCTCGTGGTGATTATTGCGTCAACGCTATTGCGCAGCCCGCGAGATTTGGCGCTTTTTGGCGAAAGCGTCTCACTACTTCCAGTTTTCGGTTCCAACTTCTTTTTCTACAATAATCTCGACTATTTTGGACCATCGCCAGATACCTACTGGTTGCTGCATTGCTGGTCGCTGGCGGTTGAGTTTCAGTTTTATATTTTCTTCGCTCTCCTGTTGGTCGCCGTTTTGCGATGGAGCAAAGCGCCCGTCGGCGCTTGGCTGATCGGGGTCGCCGCGCTGTCTTTTGTCGCCGCCGCGATCGTCGTTCATTCCGATCCCCGCGCCGCGTTTTTTCTAACCCCCTTTCGGCTGTGGGAATTTGTCGCCGGCGGGCTGCTGACATTGCGCGGCCCTCGGGTGGCGTCGCGCCATGGGCGCTGCGCATTGGCGGTGCTCGGTTTGATCCTGATTCTCGCGCCCGCTTTCCTCTATGACGCGTCGACAGTCTTTCCCGGGCTGACCGCGTTGCCGCCTGTATTGGGCGCGATGTTGTTCATCTGGTCGGGCCAGCGCAGCCGAGATCTTGAGGCCGACGAGACCGCGGCGCACAGGCTGCTGGCGAACCCGGTGGTGGTCTATATTGGGCGCGCTTCCTACTCCTTCTATCTGTGGCACTGGCCGGTTCTGGCCGCCGCGGCTTACATGTCGAGCGCCCCGCTGACGCCGGTGCAGAGCGGTTTGGCGTTGGCGGCCGCCTTCGCCATTTCCGCGGCGTCGCTGCATCTGATTGAGCGGCCATTGCGACGAGCGGGGCGGCGCCGGCGCTTCTTTGGCGGGCTGGCCGCTTCTATCGCCGCGATCCTTCTGTTTGGCTGGGCGGTGCAGGAAAGCGACGGCTGGCCGGGGCGTTATCCAGGGCTGGCGCCGTTGCTGGCCAAAGACTCCTACCGCTATGGCGCCGCGCCGGGCGCTTGCGTCAGCTTCCACGCGGATCTGCCGGACGATATCGGCCAAAGCCTTGATCCCAGAAGTTGTCGAATTGGCGAAGCTGCGCCGGGCAAGCCCGTCATCGCAGTTTGGGGAGACAGCCACGCCTGGGCGATCGCGCCGGGCTTTGTCGAGTGGGCGAAGGCGCGTGAAGCCGTCATTTATGTAATCTGGTCCGGCATCTGCCCGCCGGCGCTCGGCTATGAGCGCCCATACCCAACCAAATTCGTCGATTGCGGCGCGCATAACGCGGCGGCGCTGAAGCTGATCGAACGGTTGCAGGTCAAGGAGGCTTTTCTGCTCGCGCGCTGGCGGCACTATCCTGTGCCCAGTGTTGAGGGCGGTCTTGTCGCCGCTCTCCAGGCGCTCAAGGCGCGTGGCGTGCGCACGGCGGTCTTTGCGCAGGGACCGGAGCTGGGGGTGACGACGCCGACCTATATCTTCCGCGCGACGGTGGGCGGCTGGGCCCGCGCCGACAAGCTGCCGGATCGATATCTGGCCAAAGCGGCGGCGCGAGAGCGCTTGTATCGGCAGGCGGAGAAGGCGGGCGCCCGGCGCATCGCGCTTGCGTCTCCATTTTGCGCGGCGGCGCTATGCCAAGTGGCGGCCCCGGATCTCGCCTCATACTTTGCGGATAGTCACCATCTGAGCCGGGTCGGCGCGCGTTTCGCCATCCGCGCCCTGAGCGCCCAAATGGCGCTGGCGGGCCCGCCTCCGCCCCCCGCCGATGAATAGCTTGGCGCAGCGGCGGCCAAATTATGGAGTGGCGGGCGCGGCGTAACGGCTGGTAACGACGCTTGTCGCGCACGCGCATCCAGGCTTTTTTAGCATCGAAGCCGTCAACTCATCGATCAGTGGCGCGCCTTCATTCGCGCGTCAGGGAGATGTAGATGAGCGAGACAAGCGGGCTGGTCCTATTGGTCGAGGACGACGCCGAGATCCGAGAGTTGGTGGCGGCGTTGCTGAGCCGCGAAGGGTGGCGGGTCGCGGCGGCGGCGAATGCGGCGGAGGCGGATGCGATCCGCGCGCAAGAAATGCCCGCAGCTGTGATTCTGGATATCATGCTGCCGGGAGAAGATGGTCTGTCGATCTGTCGGCGATTGCGGGCCGACGAGGGAGACCGTTTTCAGCTGCCAATCTTGATGCTGACGGCCAAGAGTGAGGATGTCGATCGGATCATCGGGCTGGAAATGGGCGCTGACGACTATTTGCCGAAGCCGTTCAACCCCCGCGAACTTACGGCGCGCCTCAAGGCTCTGGTCCGGCGGGCGGAGGCGTCAAAGGCCGCTATCCTCGCCGCGGCGGAACGTTCTGCGTATGACGAGACGGTCGCGCGCCTGCAGGTCGGCGGTTTAACCGTCGATCTTGCGGCGAGGAGCGTTATCGACGCGGGCGGGAAACCGATTCCGCTGACCAGCGGCGAGTTTGATCTGTTCGCGGCGCTGATTGATGCGCCGGGGCGCGCGCTTTCCCGCGATCACCTGCTGGACCGGGTTTACGGCCGCACCGCGACTCCGTTTGATCGGGCGGTCGATATGCTGGTCAGCCGATTGCGGCGCAAAATCGAGGCGGACCCCGAAAATCCCAGCCTGATCAAAACCGTGCGCAATGCGGGCTACATTCTCACGCAGCGTCCTTCGCCCCTTTCGGTCTGAGCCCATGCGCCCCCCTCGTCAAACACGGCGCCGGCGCCGCTTCTGGTTGCGTCCGCCAAGGATGGATCGTTGGCGGCGTACTCGATTGATCCTTTTTGCCCTCTCGACATTGATCGCGCTGCATTTGGTCGGCGTCGCCAGCGCGTTTTGGGAGCGCGCGAGAGACACGGGCGCCGGCGTGCGTTTCCCATTGCCCGGTCAAGCCGCGGCGATTGCCGAGCTGGTCGGCAAAACGGCGCCCGCGGAGCTGAAATTGGTTCTGAGCGCGGTCAATTCGCCCGATGTGCGGGTGCAGCTCATTCGGCCTGATGCGCCGGCGGCGCGGACGCCTGACGGCGTACGGCGGCTCGCGCCGGTTGAGCGCGCGGTGCTGCATTATGTGCGTCACCTCAAGCCGCGCAGCGTGGTCGCTTATCTGGTGCGGGCGGGGGATGACGCTGCGTCGGCCTGGGCGATCGGGCGTCAGGACCGGTTCAACTTCTCCAACCTCCCGCTGCGGCTGGACATTACTCTTGCGGACGGCCCTGTGGTCCGCATCGAGACCCGCGGAGACCTGACGCGGCGGCTGTGGGGATGGCCGCTGGGCCTGCTCGCGGGGGGGATTGCGGTGCTGATCGCGCTCCTTTCCGTGCGGGCGATGTGGCGCGAGATCCGCCCCCTGACGGAGCTGGCGGCGCGGGTGGATCGTTTTGCGCGCGCGGCCCGTCCGCAGCTGATGAAGGAGGATGGGCCGGAGGAGATCCGCGCGGTCATCGGCGCCTTCAACCGCATGCAGACCCGACTTGCGGACCTTCTGAAGGCGCGCTCCGTGATGCTCGGGGCGCTGGGGCACGATCTGCGTACGTACCTGACCCGACTGCGCCTGCGGGCGGAGTTGATCGATCATCCCGACCAGCAGGAGCGTATTGTCCGCGATTTGGACGCGATGGATTCGGTGATTTCCGCGAGCACTGCGCTTGCGCGCCTGGAGGGCGGGCCGCTTGAGGCGCAGGAAACCGGACTAGCGCCAATCTTTGAGCGGTTGGCCGCGCTGCATCCAAGCTTGCGCGTGATCGAGACGCCGGCGCTGGCGGACGCCGTCATATGGGGGGATCGGCACGCGATCCATCTGGCGTTGGACAATCTCATCTCCAACGCGATGCGCTATGGGCGGGCGTCGGCGGAGGCGCCGGCGGAGGTCGAGCTGTGCGTGGCGATTGACGACGATCCGATGGGTGGTCGCGATCCGGTCGCCGTCGTTTCGGTGCTGGATCGGGGGCCAGGGCTGGAGGAGGGCGCGACCGCGCATTTGTTTGACGCGTTTGTGCGGGGCGACGCCGCGCGAAACCTGAACGCGCCGGGGTCCGGGCTTGGTCTGGCGATTGTCGCCGCCGTCGCTCGCGCGCATCGCGGCGCAGCCAGCTTGCATAATCGGCCGGGCGGCGGCATGGAGGCGCGCCTCACCCTGCCGATGGCGTTCTGACGCACCCCAAAAGCGCGTTTGACGGGCTGGCTCGGCCAGATTTATCAATTCCCGCCCTAGAGCTTTCGCCGATCAGGTTGGATCGGCTCAAGGCTCTAACTCTTGGGTTTGTCGCGTGCTGTTCCCGCCAACCGGTAACCACTTGGTCGGCGCACGCTCTAAGGCGCGGCGCGCAGCATCGCATCTTGGCGCGCGCGCAGCTCCACCAGTTTCGACCCGGCCGCTGGCGCCGCATTGGCGCGGGTCAGCAGCTCGCCTTTCTTGACTGGCGCGAGCACCTTGCCGCCCGCAAGCATGCCGCAAGGCGTCGCCCCCGCCGCCGCCGCCGCATCGGCGGTCATAACCCAAGAGCGGTACATATATTGGCCGATCAAATCGAAGCTCTCGCCGGGCTGCAGATCCCGCTTCGCAACGGCGCAGACTTCGGCCACGGGCCGCTTCAGCGGCTGCATGTCCGCTTTGCCATACAGCACTGCTCGGGCGCAGGAGAGCGGCACCTCCAACGAGGTCAAATGGAAGGGGCGCATCAGCGCAAAATACGGGCCCGGCCCCATTTTGAGGTCAGAGAACCGTTCATGCAGGCGCGGATGGTCGGTCTTGGTTAC
Source organism: Neomegalonema sp. (assembly GCA_022760355.1). Taxonomy (GTDB): domain Bacteria; phylum Pseudomonadota; class Alphaproteobacteria; order Rhodobacterales; family Rhodobacteraceae; genus JALEGB01. Next base: position 5,482 of record JALEGB010000087.1, on the reverse strand, counting down.
GACGAAAACGCCCGGCGCCACGCCCTTGCCAATGCTGTAATCCACCCGCCCCGGCGCGGAAAGAACGCCGCCATCGTCGCGTGGGATCAAGGTGGAGGCCAGCTCATCGGGGCCGGCCGCAGGGCCATGCATGCCCGGTATGTCCGGCGTAAGGCCCGTGGCGTTCGCGATCGCCGCCATCTCAACCATCGTTTTTGAGCCATCCACGAACTCCACCAGCATCCGCGGGTTCATATTGCGACGTTCCGCTTCCGCTTCGTAAAGATCGGGGGTCGCGTCGACATTGAGCGGGTTGTTCTTGCCTTTGCCGGCGCTGATGACAGGAAGGCCGAGAGCCGACACGAACTCGATCAGCTCCATGCAGGAGGAGGGCTCGTCCCCGGCCCCGACGGTGTAGACGACGCCTTTGCGCTCCGCCTCCGCCCGCAGATAGGCGCCAATCGTGACGTCCGCTTCGACATTCATCATCACCAGATGCTTGCCATGCTCGATCGTCGCCATGCCGATCTCAGCCCCAACGCTGGGAATACCGGTCGCGTCGACGATCACATCGATCTGCGGACTGTTCAGCGCAACCTGCGCATCCTCGACAATCGGCAGCGCGCCCTGCTCCAACGCCTGATGCGCGGCTTCCGGCGTTGCGACGTCTCGGCCCTCCTTCGCGTCGCCATAGGCGATCCTGACCGCGTCATGCCCGCGGCTCGGCGTGCGTGCGACCAGCGCGCCGACGCGGATGCCGCGCATATGCGCAATCTGGCTGACGAGATCCGCCCCCATCTGCCCCGCGCCGATCACCCCGACTGTCACTGGCTTCCCGGCGTCGGCGCGAGCCTCAAGGTCACGGGCAAGGCCCGTCAGCGCGACATTCGATGGCATCAAACATTCTCCGGCGTTGGTTTCAGCCGGTCTGAGAGATGTTGGCGCGCACGTCAATCTACGGCGTGGCGAGGCGGGGCGGTTAACCGCCGCATCCCGACAAGATAAATTACGGAGGCGGCGTCGGCGGGACGGCCGCACAGAGGATTCGGGGGAAAGATGAGCAAGACGCCAAGCGGGCTGCAGAAGCTCAATTTGACCGCTTTTCAACAACTTCTGGATGACGATACTTCGTACTTGTACTTTGATCGCGAGATTAGCCGTCAGTATGAAAACAGAGATGCGTTTGATGCCGTTCGCGATATCTTGATTAGAATAGTCGTCGTTACTTTGTTGGCGATCGCGTTTTTGGGTTTTGTCGCATTTCTTGTCTGCACGATTAAACTGTTGTTCCGGGCGATACATTTGGAGTGGTTAATATCCCTCATCATCTACGGGCTCGTGGTCGGATGCTGGGCGCTGGTCTATATGTTTTGGGGCGCAGGCGGTCGAACACAAATGTTTTGCGGCAATCTTCTGTTGCTGATCAAAGCGCGCCGGGCGAAAGGCAAAGCGGCGATTTCGGTAACGAGTTTCACAAATATTGCAGTTTTCCGGTGGATCAGCGAGGGGCGCTCGTCGTTAAAAGCGTTTCAGATGGGGCTCGCCTTTATCGTAATCAGCCTTTGGCTGATCCTATTTCAAGATATCGACTTCTCGACGTTTTTTCGGTTTATCATGTGGGGCTTAATTGTATTCGCCGACTCTTTGACATTGACGCTGTTTGATTTGGTTGGCCGCGTCGACCTCTCGCTGAATACGTCGCCCTACATCATCGTGCCGTTGCAGTTCGTCATTCTGATTTTCGCCGCGTCAAACCTGTTTGAGGTTCATGTCGTCGGTATTCGTGGCTACAAATACATCAGCGGCAATAAGTTCGCGGCGCGTGGCGATTTTGGCTTTTTGGTCCAGCAAATGGGGCTGTTCCGATCGCCGGAGGCGATGCGGTCGGAGGCGAGGTTCGCTGAGGTCTCAACCGACGACGCGCCGCATGCGCACCCCGCCCCGCTGACGCTGTCGCAGCTTGACGAAAAAATCCTGGAGCAGGGGCACGCCATCTTGGATGACGCTGAGCGCTATCTCCAAGAAAATGGACAATTTACGCCGGCGTTCGTCGCGGCAATGGAGGAAATTATTTGATCGGCGGCGCCTGCTGGTCGGCGGCCCGCAGGCGCGCCAATTTATCCGGATTGCGCATAATAAAGATATCGGTCGCGCGGCCGTCCGGCGCGTAGGCGAAGGTCACGGCGGCGATGAGGCCGTCGTCAGCGAACAGCTGAACGCCGAGCGCGCCGTTCAGCATCGTCTCGCGCCAGCTCAGCTGCGGCCAGCGGCGGCGCAGCCCCTGTGTGATAAAGCGTTCCGCCTCCGAGAGCCCGGTCAACGGCCGCAGCAGCGCCCGCGCTTTGCCGCCTCCGTCGGATGTAATGCGAATGTCATCGGTCAGAAGCCCGGCGAGCGGCCCGATCTCACCCTTTTCAATGCTGGCGCGAAAGGCGGACAGAAGCTGCTTTTGCGTCGCCAGCGACGGCGCTGCGCGGCGTTTGGGGACGCCGATATGCGCCTTCGCGCGGGCCACGAGCTGCCGGCATGCGGGCTCGGCTAGGCCCAACGTCGCAGCGATTGTCGTGTAGTCCGCGTCAAAGATCTCACGCAAAAGGTAGGCGGCTCTCTCCTTTGGCGTCAGCCGCTCAAGAAGGAGGAGAAACGCCATGTTCAGCGAGGACGCCAGCGCCGCGTCCTCTTGCTCATGCAGCGGGGCGTCAATCGGTTCCGGCAGCCATTCACCGACATAGTCAACCCGCGCGCGGTGCGCGTCCCGGCGCATATCAATGCAGCGCCGGGTATAGACGGTTGTGAGCCATGCGGCCGGGTTCGCAATGGCCGCACGGTCGGCCGCCCGCCACCGGAGGAAGGCGTCCTGCGCCGCATCTTCGGCATCCGCGCGCGAGCCGAGAAGCCGGTAGCCGATGCTCAGCAGCGTTGGACGAGTCTGCGCAAAGATCTCGGTCAGACCCTCCTCATCGTCGGGGGCGGGGAAGTCAGCCATGGTTAATGTCCGGAGGCCATGATGCGGTTCCACAGATTAATCATCGCGATGTTCACGGTCAGGCTGCTGATCTCCTTGTCGGAGAAATGCTGACGCAGTTGCGCGCGCAGCGGGCCGTAACTCGCCTCACTTTTTAGCTGCGTAAGCGCCTCGACCCAAGCTAAGGCCGCCTTCTCACGATCGGTGAAGTCGGGGACATGCCGCCAGACGACCAGCCGGTCCAGCCGTTCATTGCGCTCCCCATCTGCGCGGGCTTCGCGCAAATGCATGTCGACGCAGTAGGCGCATCCATTCAGCTGCGACGCGCGTAGGCGAACAAGATGCGCCAGCTGCGCCGGTATGGCGGAGGCGCTTACTGCTGTTTGCGCGCCGATAAAGGCCTGAAAGACTTCTGGGATATGCTGATCATAGGCGAGTGGCGCTGCGGGGTCGGTCATCGAACTGCTCCTTTCGAGAGGGGATGCAGCTGTGACGAACGAGCGCCGCCTTTTGTGACGCGACCTATGAAAAAATGCGCCAAGCGCTGCCCGCAAAGGGCGCGTTCATAGCAAAAAAGGCGCAGCCCGAAAGCTGCGCCTCATTCAATCGCCGTTTCGCCTTCACACGCCTGCCCTCGTGGGGGAGGGGCGACTCCTTAGAAGCCGCATTACCCGAATGACCCGAAAGTCCTGCGGGCGCCCGGCCGTAGCCGAGCGCAAAGACGGCGCAGCAGCTCGGATTAGACCGAGTAGTACATATCGAACTCAGCTGGGTGCGGCGTGTGCTCGAAGTACTCAACTTCTTCCATCTTCAGTTCGATGTAAGCGTTGAGCTGGTCTTCGGTGAACACGCCGCCCTTGAGCAGGAACGCTTTGTCGGCTTGCAGGCTTTCGAGAGCTTCACGCAGCGATGCGCAGACGGTCGGGATGTCTTTCAGCTCTTCTGGCGGCAGCGCGTACAAGTCTTTGTCCATCGGCTCGCCCGGATGGATCTTGTTCTCGATGCCATCGAGGCCCGCCATCATCAGGGCGGCGAAGGCCAGGTATGGGTTTGCGGTCGGATCCGGGAAACGGGTCTCGATACGCTTGCCCTTAGGCGATGGCGAGAATGGGATCCGGCACGAAGCCGAACGGTTGCGCGCCGAGTAAGCGAGCAGAACCGGAGCCTCGAAGCCTGGGATCAGGCGCTTGTACGAGTTGGTCGACGGGTTGGTGAAGGCGTTCAGCGCTTTCGCGTGCTTCAGGATGCCGCCGATATAGTACAGGCACTCTTCCGACAGGTCTGCATACTGGTTGCCGGCGAACAGAGGCGCGCCGCCTTTCCAGATCGACTGGTGGACGTGCATGCCGGTGCCGTTGTCGTCTTTGACTGGCTTCGGCATGAAGGTTGCGCTCAAACCATAGCTGTGCGCGACGTTGTGGATGCAGTATTTGTACAGCTGCAGGCTGTCTGCGGTCGTGACCATCGGGCCGAACTTGAAGCCAAGTTCGTGCTGAGCCGAAGCAACCTCGTGGTGGTGCTTCTCAACAGGCACGCCCATTTTCTTCATGGTCGACAGCATTTCCGAACGCATGTCCTGGCCGCTGTCGACTGGGTTGACTGGGAAGTAGCCGCCTTTGATGCGTGGGCGGTGACCCATGTTGCCGCGCTCATATTCGCGCCAGCTGTTGTTCATCATGTCTTCGCTGTCGAGCTCAACCGCAACGCGGTTTGGCGACACTTCGAAGCGAACGCTGTCGAATACGAAGAATTCTGCTTCTGGGCCGAAGTAAGCTTGGTCGCCGATGCCAGTAGCGGCAAGGTGAGCCATCGCTTTTTTCGAGGTCGACCGTGGATCCCGCTCATAGGGGTCGCCGCTGATCGGGTCGTGGATATCGCAGAAAATCTGCAGAGTGTTCTGGTTGTAGAACGGGTCCATGACGGCGGTCGTTAGGTCCGGCATCAGGGTCATGTCCGATTCGTTAATCGCTTTCCAACCAGCGATCGACGATCCATCGAACATGCAACCGTCGGTGAAGAGATCTTCATCGACGAAGTCAGCTTCCAGCGTAACGTGCTGCAACTTACCGCGTGGGTCAGTGAAGCGGAGGTCGACATACTCGACTTCCTTGGCTTTCATCATTTCCAAGATCGACTTCGCGTCGGACATACGAGTATCCCTTTCTACTGGATTATTGCTTGATTTTTCCGATACCGGCGCCGGCCGAACTGGGCCGGCGACCGGGTGGATTCCGATAGGCTCTGACGGCGCGGCCGGTCCCGAAGCGGGTTTAGGCGCTTCGGAAGGCTGGGGCGCCATCGGCGGTGGAGCGCTGTGTTTGACGGCGGTGGGCGCGACCGTGGCGCCGTCGCCTTCAGCGATTGGCAGATTAAGCGGCCGCGGTTTCAGCGCGCCGCTGCTGGCGGCGGCGCTTGCGGCCGGCTTTGGGGCGGCGGGCGCAGGCGCCGGAGCAGCGGCCGGGGTGCTTGGGGCAGTTGGCGACTGCGGCGCCAGGCCGAGCGGGCGCGGGCTTGGCGCGCGCGGGCTCGCAACCGCCC
>JALEGB010000086.1 GCA_022760355.1 Neomegalonema sp. | reverse complement strand
GCCGACCAAGTGGATACCGGTTGGCGGGAACAGCACGCGACAAAACAAAGAGTTAGAGCCTTGAGCCGATCCAACTTGATCGGCGAAAGCTCTAGCTCGCCCGGCGCAGACGGGGGCTGACAAGCCGGCGCCAAGCCAAGGCGATCCCGGTCCATACGAGAAAGCAGGCGGCGAGCGACGCTAAGCCCGCCACCGTCTGCCCCCAGAAGCCAAGCACCTCGCCGGTATGCAGGAATCGGATAACAATCCGCGCTTGGCGGCCGGGGGAAAGTGCGGAAAAATCGCTGACGCCAATCCGCTTGGCGTCGGCCAGACGATAGCTGATCGTTGTCGCGCGATGGGGCTGACCGCCGATTGTCGGATCGATCCGCGCAGTGGTCGTCGTCGCGCTCGGTCTTGGCAGCGCAATGGCGATCGTACGCCAAGCGGGATCGAGCTTCCGCGCATCGGTTAGGACGGCCTCAAGGGGTTGGGGCGCCGGCGTGGTCACAGCGGGCAGCGCTGCGAGCGCTTTCGCGTCCACCTTGGCCCCGGGCCCGCGCCCGCGCACCGGTGTTTCACCATAGGCCTTGTAAACCAGCGCATTCGCCCATGGGTAGGAAAACACCGCCGCAGTTGAAACGACGAAAAACAACGGGATGAGCATCCAGAAGCCGAACACATGATGCCAGTTATAGTCCCGCGCCTTACCGTTCGGGTGGCCAGTTCGGAACAACAGCCGCGTCCGCAAATCAATCGATCGCCAACGTTTGGGCAGCCATAGATAAAGGCCGCTGACAATGAGAAACAGGAAGGCGAGGTTGGACGCGCCGGTAATCATTCGCGCGACATTCCTGTTCGCGCCCTCGAGCGCCAGCCAGCGGTGAAGATGCGTTACAAACTCGAAGAACGCCGCGGCGCCGCTGTGATTATCGCCAATTTTTTCCCCGGAAGTCCGATCGAGATACACCAGATCATGCCGTCCAACTTGAACGCCGATCGGCGCGCCCGGGCGGTTTGCAAACACCAGCGCACGCGCTTTCGGCGCCGCTTTGCGGGCGGCGACAGCGAGTTCATCGGCGCTCAGCCGTTTCTCTGTGCTCGCGCTATCACGGCCCCGCTCGATATAGGCCAGGATTTGCCGCTCATAGGTCAACAGAACCCCTGTCGCCGACATGAGTAGAACAAACACAGCAACGACGCATCCCACTACAAGATGCGCCCAAAAAACAATTGGTCTAACCGCCATTTAAGTTTGCCCCCGGAAACTCGGATTGCCGAAATTGGTGTCGTGTCTTCAATACGTGGATGAAAAGTCGTTCCGTCGGAGACGGTCTGTCGCGCCTGTGATCGCCTGCAGCTTGAGTTTTTGGGCCGGTCGCGTAGGTCTGTTCGGCGGCGTTGAAAGCTTAAACAGATGGTGGACATGCGCGTATCGACCTTTAGTTCCTGGCGCAGGGCGGCCGGGCGACGCTTCGTTTGGATGCTGGCGTATGTTGCGGCCTTGTTGGCCGCGCCTCTGGCGCAGGCGGTAGAGGCGCCGGAAAGGGCGAAGTCGGAACGCGCGGAAGCTCGGCTCGTCGCCGACGTCGCGGCCGCGGCGCCGGGGCGGCCGTTCACTGTCGCGCTACAGCTGAAGCTCGCGCCGCACTGGCACAGCTATTGGCGCAATCCGGGTGCAAGTGGTCTTGAAACCAAGATCATTTGGGATGCTCCAAAAGGCGTCGAGATCGGCGAGCTGCAGTTCCCGATCCCAAAGCGTATTCCATTCGGCGAGCTGGTTAATTTCGGCTTTGAAAATGAAGCAACGCATCTGGTGGACGTTACGCCGCCCAAAGACTGGCCGGTTGGCGCACCTCTCACGCTGAAGGCGAAAGCAAGCTGGTTGGTGTGCGAAAAGATCTGCGTGCCAGAGGCGCAGGAATTTACTTTGATCGTACCGACCGCGGCGACGGCGACCCGCGATCTTGATGCGGCGCGCATTGTCGCCCGAGGGCGCTCGACGCAGCCAGCGAAAACCGGGGCGCCGGCGCGATTTAAACGTCTAGAGGGCGCCCAGTACCGAATTGAAGTCGACAGCCCGTCGATGGCTCGGGCCGGGCTGAAGAATTTCTTCTTCTTTCCGCATGATTGGCGCGCGGCGGAAGCCTCAAAACCGCAAAAGCTCGAGCGGACAGCGCGCGGTGTAGCGCTGATCATCGACGCAGCCGAGGCGGGGTTCGAAGCGCCGCTAACCGGGGTGCTGCGAGCTGAGTATCCAAGCGGCGCTCCAGTGGCCATCGAGGTTTCGGCAACTCTTATGGATGGCGCCAAGGCGGTCGCCATTGACGACGCGCCTGAAGCGCCGGCGGCTCCAAAGGCGGCGCCGAAAGAAGCGCCCGCGCCGGACATGGCGTTCGGCCTGCAGGCTTCTGTCGGCGCGGCGACGCTGCTCGCCTTTCTTGGCGGTTTGATCCTGAATATCATGCCCTGCGTTTTCCCCGTGCTGGCGCTGAAGGCGGTGGCGATCGCGCGGGCCGCGCATGCTGACACGACGGCGGACGCGGGCGCAGCGCGTCACGGTTTGCGGGATGGGCTCGCCTATGGGGCGGGCGTTCTCGCCAGCTTTCTCGCTTTCGCGGCCGGATTGCTGGCGTTGAAGTCGGCTGGCGTAGCGGCTGGATGGGGGTTCCAGCTGCAGACGCCGATCGTCGTCGCCGCTTTGGCCTATGTGCTGGTGCTGGTCGGTTTGAATCTCGCCGGCGTGTTTGACGTTGCTCTCGGCGGGGGCGGCGTTGGACAGAAGCTGACCGAAAAGGGCGGTGTGACAGGCAGCTTCTTCACGGGCGTTCTCGCTGCGCTGGTCGCGGCGCCTTGCACCGCCCCCTTCATGGGCGCGGCGCTCGGATTTGCGCTGACGCAAGATGCGGCGACCGCCCTGATTGTTTTTGCTGCGCTGGCGATTGGCTTCGCGGCTCCGATCATTCTGCTGGCGGCTGCGCCGGCGACCGCCCGCCTCATCCCGAAGCCTGGCCCATGGATGGAGCGTTTCCGCCAGGCGCTTGCTTTTCCGATGTTTTTGGCCGCGGCATGGCTGTTTTGGGTGCTTGGCCATCAAGCCGGCGTCGATACATTATTCTCGGCGCTGATTGGCGCAGTCGCGCTCGCTTTTGCGACTTGGGCGTTGGGCGTCGCATATCCGCGCAGCAAAGCTGGCCGCATCGCGGCTGTCGCTGGCGCAGTCCTCGCTTTGGTTGGCGCGCTGTGGGCTCTGTCTCCGGCTTGGAGTTTTGATCCAAGCGAACGCGTTTCAACCAAGGCGAGCGGCCCGCGGATGGAGGCGTTTTCGACGGCGCGGCTCGCCGAGCTTCGCGGCAAAGACCAGCTGGTGCTGTTAAACGTCACCGCGGATTGGTGCATCTCCTGCAAGGTCAATGAACTGAATGTGCTGCGCGGAGATCGGTTTCGCCAGGTTCTGGAGCGAACGGACGCCATCTATCTCAAGGCGGATTGGACGTTGCGTGATGAGAAGATCACGAAGCTGTTAGGGGAGTTCGGACGCGTCGGGGTGCCGCTCTATGTTGTATATCCGAGAGGGGGCGGCGAGCCGATCATTCTGCCGCAAATCCTGACTCACAGCGCGCTTGCGACGGCTTTGGGCGATAGCTGAGGCCGGGGCAAGCAGATCTTCCAGGTGGGAACGTCCATCGCGGCGCGACGCACATTTGTCGGAGGTTAGAATGACCGTTTGGCTCAGAAACGCAGCACGGCTTGCACTCGCATCTCTCATTGTCGCCGTTGGCGCCGCGACGGCGCTGGCCGCTCCGGAGGTCGGGAGCCCTGCGCCCGCCTTTGTTGGCGCTGGGTCCAAGGGAGAAGCTGTTGATTTAACTGCGCTAAAGGGAAAGCGCGTCGTTTTGGAGTGGACGAACCATGATTGCCCGTTCGTGCGCAAGCACTACAGTGGCGGCAATATGCAGAGCTTGCAGAAGCGCGCGGCGGAAGCGGGCGTCGTCTGGATCTCGATTATTTCGTCCGCGCCAGGCCGTCAGGGCCATGTCAGCGCTGACCGCGCCAATGAGCTGACCGTTACGCGCAAGGCGGCGCCCGCGCATGTTGTTCTCGATCCTTCCGGCAAGATCGGCAGGCTCTATGGCGCTCGGACGACGCCGCATATGTTTGTCATCGATGAAAAGGGCGCGCTGGTCTTCAAAGGCGGGATTGACAGTATTCCCTCCGCGAATCCGGCCGACATCAAGAGCGCGACGAACTATGTGGCGGCGGCTTTGGACGCTTTGGCGGCCGGCGGGCTTCCGAAAGTTGCGTCAGCGCGGCCCTATGGCTGCTCGGTAAAGTACGGTTCCTAGAGCTTTCGCCGATCAAGTTGGATCGGCTCAAGGCTCTAACTCTTTGTTTTGTAGCGTGTTGTTCCCGCCAACCGGTATCCACTTGGTCGGCGCACGCTCTAGCGCGATTTGAAGTTAGATGGACCCATCTAACGGCTCGCAAATCGCGCCCAAACAGAGAGTTAGAGCTCAGCGCACCTGCCGCAGCTGCGACAGGTGCTTCTGGTGATCGATTGCGAAGTTGCCCGATACCGTCGCGCCGGCGGCCGTATCCTTTGTGACGACGGCGCCGATGGAGACGCGGGCGCCATCTCCGATCGCCAAACCGCTCGATATCGTCGCGTTTGGGCCGACCCAGACATCATCGCCGATTCGGCTCGCGCCCAGAACACATGCGCCGCCGCACAGCGCCGTCCGCTCGCCGATCGTGGCGTTGTGCGCGACATAGACGAGGTTATCGAGCGCGGAATCCGCGCCGATGAGCGTGTCATTGCCGAACGTCCCGCGATCGATGCAGCTATTATGCTGGACAACCGCGCCGCGCCCGATCCGCACCCCGCCATAATGCCGTGGCATGTGCAGCCCGCCATCGACGATCTTCCGATCAAACCCTTCGCCGCCGATCACAGCGCCGGCTCCGACGCGTGCGCCATCCGCAATCGTTACGCCGGTTCGAATCGACGCAAACTCCTCGATTTCAACCTCTTCGCCGATGCGCACCCCCTCGGGGGCGACATAGGCGAGCGGTGAAACCTGCGCTGAGGCGGCGATACTGGTCGGCGGCTTGGGCGCAGCCCGCCACCGCTCGAAAAGGAACTGGTGCGCTTGCAGGAACGCGTGTTTTGGGGCGTCGGCGATCGCGAGCCCCAACCGCTCCGGCGCTTTCGAGGCCAATTCTGGCGGCACGATCACAGCGCGCACCATTGGATCAGCTGCGGCGATCGTCAGGTAAGCATCATCCCACACAGCGACGGCCCGATCCAACATGGGCAGATCCAACGTCGCGAGATAGGTGAAGGACGCGTCCCGCAGCACCGTGATCCCAGCTTGCTGTGCGAAATCCTTGAGTTGCATACGCATTCGACCCGACACCGCCCCTTAATCACCGAGCAAGATATTTAGTTATGGTGAAGAGTCTATTAAGGGTTAAGCTGTTGCCTGCGGCAAAAAATTAGAAATGGTTAAGTAATAAACCTCCTCAAGATCCTTGCCTCCCCCGCTTACTTTTAAGCGCATTTTAAGTCTCCCCGTTTACCAATGTCGATGCTTGAGGGGCGCGTCCGCGCTCCACCCTTTTTCACTCATCTGGCGGGGCGGCATGGCGGCGCAACTTGAAACCCTCGACTTCCACCCTTCCGAGGCGCTTGCGGCGCTGGCGGTGTTTGGCGGCGCGAAAACCCGCGCGACGCCGATGCCGAAACGTAACGCCTTCGGTCCAGCCGAAGTCGAGATGCTTCAGGAAGCGATCTCGGTCTACAGCGTTGATGGTCCGGATCCGGGCTATGAGGGACAGTTTGAGCAGGCCTTCTGCGCCGCTTTCACCGAGTTCATGGGCGGCGGCTACGCCGATGCGGTCGCGACGGGCACGGGCTCGGTTTTTGTGGCTCTAGAGGCGTTGGCCCCGCAGCCAGGATCCGAAGTGCTGATCTCGCCAATCGTCGATCCTGGCCCCTTCAACTGCATTCTGTATCAAGGCTGTGATCCGGTTGTCGTCGACGCCGCGCCAGGCTCGTACAATGCCGGCGCCGACCAGTTTTTGGAGTGCGTCACGGATCGGACAAGCGCCGCGATTATCGTTCACGCCGCCGGCGAGCCGGTCGCGGACATTGAACGGCTCTGTGCGGAGCTGAAGGCGCGCGGCGTGAAAACGCTGGAGGATTGCAGCCAGGCGCCCGGCGCTCGGGTTGGCGACCGCGTGGTTGGCTCCTTTGGCGATATTGCAGCGCTCTCCACCATGTATCGCAAAGCGCTCTCGGCAGGCGCCAGCGGCGGGCTGGTGTACACGCGTGATCTCACCCTTCATCGCCGCGCCCTCGCGAGCGCTGATCGCGGCAAGCCGGCCTGGCGAAAGGACTATGACTTCCGCAATCCAGGCGCCTATCTGTTCCCGGCGCTGAACTGGAATACGGACGAGCTTTCCTGCGCGATTGGCCTCGCCTCGCTGCGGCGCTTGCCGGAGGTGATCGCCGCGCGTCAAGCTTTCGTACAAGGTCTCGCCAAACGTCTGCGCGCTGAGAGCGCAGCTTGCCGCGCCTATGACATGTCGGAAGGCGCGTCGCCGTTCTTCCTGCCAATTTGGGTCGATCAGCGCAAAGTAGCGTGCCGCGCGCGAGAATTCGCTGAGGCGCTGAGCGCGGAGGGCGTCGACCTCAATCCCGAATATGGGTTCGTCGTGACCGAGTGGGAATGGGCGCGGCCGCATATGCGCCAGTCCGCCCGCACGCCAAACGCGATCGCAACCCGTGATCGCAGCTTCAACCTCTTCGTCAATGAGCAGTACGGCGAGACCGAGATCGACGACATCGTCGCCGCGATCATGAAAGTCGAAGCGGCCTATCTGCGCCGCTGAGCGCCGGCGCCTAAAGGAGAACGCTATGTCTGACTTGCGCGCTGAACACCGCAATGAGGAAAACCGCTTCTGCGGCCATGGATCCTCGGAACGAGCAATTGAGGCGTATGAGCGCGCGATTGACTATGATTTCGAGGCCGCGGCGCAAAGCTTCGATTTTGGGCCCGTCAACAAATGGGGCTTTGTCGACGATCCGAAGCGGTTCGGCTTCCTGATTTCGCGGCACAAATTCGTGTCGAAGATGCTCGATGGCAAGAAGAATGTGCTTGATATCGGCTGTCAGGAAGGTTTGGGGACAATGATCGTCTCCAAAGCGGTCGCGCGAATTACGGGCGTCGACTTTTTCGCCGCGCATGTTGAATCGGCCAATAAAGGCATCCGGCCAGTTGCGCCGAACGCCGAGTTTTTCGGGCACGATATTATCGGCGGTCCAGTCGCGGGCGAATTCGACGCGGCTTATTCGATGGACGTGTTCGAGCACATCGATCCAGCCCAGTGTGACCGGTATATGAAGAACATCATCGCCAGCCTAACCGCTGACGGCGTTTTTATTGTCGGAATTCCATCGCTCGAAAGCCAAGCTTTCGCGTCTCCAGCGTCGCGCGAGGGCCATATCAACTGCCGTACCGGCGCAGATCTTCGCGACTTCTGCCGCGAATATTTCGGGAATGTCTTCATGTTTGGCATGAATGACGAGGTGGTTCATACGGGCTTCTTCCCGATGTGCCACTATCTGATCGCCGTTTGCGTTGGCCCGAAGTCACCCTAGAGCTCTCGCCGATCGGCTCGAGACTCTGGGGCTTTGTTTTGTCGCGTGCTGATTTCGCCAGCCGGTCTCCAATTGGTCGGCGCACGCTCTAGGGTCGAAACCCCTTCAGCAGGCGTCGTCAGCGCTTCGGGCCCGGTTTAGGGGCTCGCCGGACGTCGATATCTAAGCTTGACGGTGAGCCACACCGCCTGCGCCCCGATATTCTAGCCGACAAGCCCCTAAACCGGGCTGACGGCGTCTGCTGAAGGGGTTTCGACCCTAAGGCGCGCATGTTTGACGAGGAGTCCGCCATGGCGACTGCTGACGATCTTTCGAACTTAAATGAGCGGCGCGTGCTGGTCGGCAATGTCGATGTTGCACAGTTGAAAAAGAACAAGGCGCGCGAGGAGGCGACGCTCGAAGACCCGGCCGCTGCGGCGGAGGATGGGGTCATTGAGGCGACGCCCACCGATCTCGACGCAGCGCCGCCGCGACGCAGCTTTCGTCAGCGGGCCGCCGACTGGGGGCGGGCGCTCGCGCATCGGCTGATCTACAAGCCAATCGCCCGACGCCTCGCGAAGACGGACATCCGCTTTGTCGTTAGCGGTTTTCCACATCGAATTGGCCATCTCGCAGCCGAGTTCGACCTTCTGTTCAAGGAGATTGAGCTCGGAAAGCGCGCCAAAATGCGTCCCATCATGCTGCTGGCTCCTGGCCAGGCGGCGAATGACGCGTTGTTGGATGTTTGGCGCCAGAAGGTCCGGATTATCGAAAATCGGCTGCTCGGAAAGCTGCTTGGTCCTTTGCTGAACTACCCGGACATCGTCCACTACACGACCACGCCTTTCCTCGCTTTCGACAGCGCGTCGCCCTATCCGGCGCTGCTGGCCGAGTGGGGGGATCGACCGCCGGTGGTGGAGCTGCCGGAGAAAATGCGTTCAGACGGCCTGGCGGCGCTTAAGCGCTGGGGCATGCGAGACGATGGTTGGTTTGTCTGCGTCCATAATCGTGAGCCGGGATACTCGCCGGCGGACGAGGCGATCCATCGGCATCGCAACGCAAATATTCTGAACTACCGCGAGGCGATGGAGGAGATCGTCGCGCAGGGCGGATTTGTCGTACGCATGGGCGATCCGACCATGCGTCAGCTGCCGGAGATTGAAGGCGTTTACGACTACGCGCATAGCGAGGAGCGTGCGCCGTATCTCGATATTTTCCTCGCGTCGCAATGCCGGTTCTTCGTTGGCACAACATCCGGGCTTATGGCGGTCGCGACGTTGTTTAACCGTCCCTGCGCGATGACCAATACGGTTCCGTACGGGATGGCGCCCGGCACCAGCCCGCGCGACGTATCGATCCTAAAGCTGTTGAAGGACGAGCAGGGCCGCAGCTATCGCTTTAGCACTGTGTTTGAGCATGGCGTCTCACGCTGGCGCAGCGCCGAAGCCTTCCGCAACGCTCGAATTCACGTCGTCCAGAACACGCCGGATGAAATCCGCGATCTCGTTCTGGAAATGATTGAGCGCGATGAGGGCCGCTTTGTTCAAAGCGAGGATGACAGGATCCTGCAGCAAGTGTTTCTCGGTCATCTTGGACCGACGGATTATTCTTATGGATCCCAGGCGAGCGTGGGGCGGGCGTTTCTGCGCAAATATGCGATGTTCCTATAACGCAGGGGGACGCCGCGCGCCGTCTCGACGGCGTGGGCGTCACCTAGCTGGCGGCTTAAGGCAATCGTTTCAGGTTGCTTTTTTTTCAAATGTCATCAAACTGTCGCAATGCAAGCACGGAAACTACTGCCTGATTCGTCATCTCGGCCATGTCAGGGCGGCGCCGCTGAGGCGCCTTTTCTTTTTTTCGCAGAACCTGGCGTCGTTCGTCGGGCCCGTCCGGTCGACTATTCTGATCAAGCGACTGCTGGCGAGGTGCTGGCCCAATCCTTGAGCGAAAGCGCCGCAATGATCGTGGCCAACCTCCGCGCGGCAATCGGATCGGATGAGCCTGAGGGGCCGCATCAGATGCGGGTTGGGTTGCGTCGCGGGCGCGCCACTTTGTGGGCGGGCCGCCGTCTGCTCGACGCCGAAGCGATGCGCGCTCTCGGCGATCGCGCACGCGATATCGGCCGTTTGGTCGGCGAGGTGCGCACTCTGGACGTTTTGCGGTTTGAAACCCTCCCGAAATTGCAGGCCGCGGCCGTCGACGCGATCGGCGATGAGAAGCCCTTGCGGCGGCTCGAGGCTCGGTTGGCCCGGGCGGCGGTCAAACCGCGGCAAATTCTTGCTTCGGAAAAAACAGTTCTGGACGCCGCATTGCTGAGTTTTGACTTCGACGCGGCGGCGCGCTTCGCCATCGGGCCTACGGCGCCGAAAGCCGCCCGGCGCGGGGCGATTGGTTGGGCGCGAAAATCGATTGCGCGCGCCGCGAAGCGCGTGTTCGCGCATGATGAAACTTTTGAGGCGATGTCAGTCGAGAGCCGGCATGAACTCCGCAAGGACGCGAAGCGGCTTCGCTATGCGCTCGACGGGTTTCGGCCGCTCTTTCCCGGCGGCGCGCTGGAAGACAGCTATCGTGCTGTTCGTCGGCTCGGCAACGCGCTTGGATCCCTGAACGATGCGGCTGATGTTGCGCGCTTGCGGGAGTTCGCGCCGGAAAAAGCTCACGCCGCCGCAGTTGAAGCCGTTATCTCCGCGGCGGACGCCATTGCGATGGCGGACGCGCCCAAGGCCGCTGAACGCTGGCGCGCGCTGCGCGACGCGCCGCGTTTCTGGAAGTCGTAGGCGACGACAACGGCCCAGCTTCGCATTCGCGCGGATGTTTCGTGACTTTCGCGGGTTTCGAGCCATGTCTCGAGGGAGGTCGAGATCAGACGGCGCTCCAAAGCGACGGAGCGCGGCGGCGGCTCGACCAGCGGATCAACTGAGCAGAGGTTGTCATGATTAACGCACTGGCGGGGGACCCGGTTGCGATCATCAATAGCGTACTGGCGGCGCTCTCGATTGGCTTTGGCGCCCTTGGTTTTCTCTGGCCAAGTTTTGCGCTTGAAGCATTGAAGCTGACGACTGCGCCGGGGTTCGAGGATGGCAAAAGCGAGATCCGCGCGGCGAGCGGCGGCGCGTTTATTCTGATGGGGGCTGCAGGGCTGATGTTTGGCCATCTCAACCCGCTCATCTGGGTGATGGTCGGCGTTCACTACGCGGGAGCCGCCGCCGGCAGGCTGTTGTCGATAGCCGTTGATGGCTCCGGGTCAAAAAAAATCTGGTTGTTTTTCGCGATCGAGATTGTGTTCGCGGCTTGGCTTATCGGCGCCAACCTGCCTCCGATCTAGGGTGGGAACTCATAAGTTGGGCGGCGTCAGTGGTCGATAGGCGTTTGGCTAGGCCGCCTCATCCGCCGCCGTGAGCTTCATATTCCGGTCGCGCCACCGTTCGCCAACGGCGACCGGGCAGCTCATGCCATCGGGCCGGGTCACGACCATCGTCCAGTTGCCTTTGGACGAGACAAACAGCTCGACGATCTTCGTTCGGGACTGTTTGCCGGCGCCATACAGCGTTTCGCCATGGACTTTCTTCAAGTACTCTACAATCGCGGCTCGGGACTTGCAGCCAACCGGCAGGGACGTGCTTTGCGCATACACGACATTTTGCCCAAGCAGGGGCGCGAAGGCCAGCGGGATTAGATAGTAGAAAAGGCGTTTAGTCATGCTCTTGACCTCGCAATTTTTGTGCGAGCGCCCGGCATAAAGGTGACGTATAGCCGAGCAAAACCGCTCGGCTCAAAACTAGCCGTCATCTCATTAAGGTGAGCAGCTATAGTCCGAAAAGAGGGGTAAATCGGAGAATAGCTTGCTTCTTGCGCTGCTGGGCGCACCGTATTTGTTAGGTAGCATGCCACAAACCCGCGTCTTTGCAATGCAAATATTCTATTCAGCGTACGCCGTGAGCAGCTCAACTTTTGTTGAGCATTTTTTGCGCTCAATTCGGCGTCAGTGCCGGCGCGGTATTGTGCAAAGACGCAACTGGCTCCGGTTTCGAACACAGCCGATCCACAGTGTTATCGCCGCCGGTATAGGCCACGGCAAACTGCGCGCAGTTGAAGCCTTCCACGTCGCCGGCGATGGTCCACTTCGCCGGATTGAGCGCGCCGCGGAGGCTGACTGTCACATAGGTTGGCGGATGAAGCCGCCAGGCGCCCGGAGTTAGTCGGATTTCGCCTGTCCGAGGCGCGTAGACGCCGGACATCTCGTAGCAGCCGGAGGGAACGGTGGGGTTGGAGGGGTGGGCGTAAAAGGCGAACAGGGCCCGGACCTTCGGCCGCAGCGCAAGGATGCGCAGCGTCATCGCCGTTCGCCCCTGATTGCAGACATACTCGCCGCGCCAGTCGCCAATAAGCTTGTGCTCCTTCTCCGCATCCTGAGCGAACGCGGCGGAGACGGCCATGCTTAGAACGGCCGTTGTGATCGCCAGCTTGCGCAACGTCATATTCATCGCCTCTGCTTGGACCCTTGTCTGATCCGAGCAGATTCTGACGCCGCGGCGGAATGATGGCGCCGCGGCGAACGGGTGGTTGAGGAAGGCTACTTCATCGTTGGAATCACGAACTCAGCGCCTTCTTTCACGCCGGACGGCCAACGCGAGGTAACAGTCTTTGTGCGCGTGTAGAACCGGAAGGCGTCCGGCCCGTGCTGGTTCAAATCGCCAAAGCCTGATCCCTTCCAGCCGCCGAAGGTGTGATAAGCGAGCGGAACCGGGATCGGCACATTCACGCCGACCATGCCGATATTGATCCGGCTTTGAAAGTCGCGGGCGGTGTCGCCATCACGCGTGTAGATCGCGACGCCATTGCCATACTCATGGCTCATCGGCAGCGCCAAAGCCTCCTCATAGTCCTGAGCGCGCACAACCGAGAGAACGGGGCCGAAAATCTCAGTTTTGTAGATGTCCATCTCCGGCTTCACATCGTCAAACAAGCAGGCGCCGACAAAAAAGCCTTCTTCATAGCCCTGCATTTTGAAGCCGCGGCCATCGACGACGAGTTTCGCGCCTTCTTCGACGCCGCGATCGACCAACCCGAGCACGCGCTGCTGCGCTTCTTTGGTGACCAGCGGGCCGAAGTCGACATTGTCGCCATCAGTGTAGGGGCCAATCTTCAGCGCTTCGACTTTGGGCGCCAGCTTCTCGACCAGCCGATCGGCGGTCTCCCGCCCAACCGGCACAGCAACGGAAATCGCCATGCAGCGCTCGCCCGCGGCGCCATAGCCCGCGCCGATCAAGGCGTCGGCGGCTTGGTCCAAATCCGCGTCCGGCATGATTAGCATATGGTTTTTCGCGCCGCCGAAACATTGCGCACGCTTCCCGCTTTCCGATGCGCGGCTGTAGATATATTGCGCGATTGGCGTCGAACCGACGAAGCCAACGGCCTGGATGTCCCGGTCATCCAAGATGGCGTCTACCGCTTCCTTGTCGCCATTGACGACGTTGAGCAGGCCCGCCGGGAGGCCCGCCTCCATCATCAACTCCGCCAGCATCAGCGGCACAGAGGGTGCTCGCTCCGATGGCTTAAGAATGAATGCGTTGCCGCATGCGACCGCTGGGCAGAATTTCCACATTGGGATCATCGCCGGAAAGTTAAACGGCGTAATGCCGGCAACCACCCCGAGGGGCTGACGCATGGAGTACATGTCGATGCCTGGACCGGCGCCTTCGGTGAATTCGCCTTTCAGCAGATGCGGCGCTCCAACGCAAAATTCGGCGACCTCGAGCCCACGGATGACGTCGCCCTTTGCGTCGGGCAGGGTCTTGCCGTGTTCTCGGCTCAACGCTTCGGCAAGCTTGTCCATATCGCGATGCAGCAGATCGATGAATTTCATCAGCACTCGCGCCCGACGTTGCGGGTTGGTCGCCGCCCAAGCCGGCTGCGCCGCCACGGCGTTCTCAATTGCGCTCCGAATTTCCGCGGCGCTGGCCAGCGGAACGCGCTTCTCCGATTCGCCTGTTGCGGGATTGAAAACGTCGGTAAAGCGCCCGGATGCGCCTTTCACGTGCTCGCCGCCGATAAAGTGGGTCAATTCCATCACAGTAACTCCTGTCCCGCCTATGCACGCCAGTCTCTTTTCGAGCTGACAATGGCGCCAGTTGACGCAAAAACGCTGCGTTATTCAATAGCTACAAATTTACTGCTGCAAAAATGCAGCAAAATGCTCGGTATGCGCTCGGCGCAAAGGTGCTTTTCACGTCAAAGTGCGACAATCCCGTTGCTGCGCCGCAGCAATCCATCACATGTATGCGGCAGCCTGGGGCGGCGCGCCTTGATGGAGGATGCGCCCGGAAGGGGAGAAACGGCCGATGAGACTTTCTACTTTGTTTGACGCCAGTCGAACCTTGTGGCCGAGCGAGAAAGCCGACTATGCGGCTCATCTCAAGCGGTTGGAGCCGGATGCGAGGCGCATGCGTTTCCACGGTCCGACAAGCGACGAGGCGATTGAAAAGCATGTTGCGCGTGTGTTTGCGAATGACAATTCGCTGGTGATCGGCTGGTTCGCGGGCGGCGAAGTGCGCGCCGCCGCGGAAGTGGCCGTCTACGAGACGCCAAACGGAACTGAAGCGGAGGCGGCCTTCGCTGTTGAATCGTCATGGCGCAACCGCGGCGTCGGCCGGGGGCTGATGCATCGCGCAGCGCTCTATGCGCGCAACCGCGGCGCCCGCCGGCTTCATATTGCGACAGATGCAAATAATGGCCCGATGCTGAGGCTCGCCTACAATAGCGGCGCGGACTTCGAGATCCATGATGGCGACGCGGACGGCGTGTTGGTTGAAGATCCACGGTCCGTGTTTTCGATCTGCCTGGAGACCCTTGAAGAGGAGGTCGGGCTGATCGCATGGGGCTGGGAAGTGCTAATGCGCCGTTTGCAAGGCGGGCCAACTGTGAAGGCCAGCCAGGCGGCGAAGTAGCAAGCCCCGAAAACGGGCTGGCGACGCCAAGATTTATGAGTTCGCACCCTGGAGCTTTCGCCGATCAAGTTGGATCGGCGAAAGGCTCTAACTATTTGTTTTGTCGCGTGCTGTTCCCATCCTAGTGACCCAGAATTTGGCTGAGGAACAGCTTCGTGCGTTCATTACGCGGGTTGGAGAAGAACGCCTCCGGCGCGTTTTCTTCCACGATCTGGCCTTGATCCATAAAGATCATCCGGTCCGCCACTTCACGCGCGAAGCCCATTTCGTGCGTGACGCAGACCATCGTCATACCGTCATTGGCCAGGTCGACCATGGTGTCGAGCACTTCTTTGATCATCTCTGGATCGAGCGCCGAGGTCGGCTCATCAAACAGCATGATCTTCGGATTCATGCATAGGGCGCGCGCAATCGCCACCCGCTGCTGCTGACCGCCCGAGAGCTGACCCGGAAACTTATTCGCCTGCTCCGGAATGCGCACCCGCTCAAGATACCGCATGGCGGCTTCGGTCGCGTCGCGCTTTGGCATCTTAAGAACGCTCGTCGGCGCGACGGTGCAGTTCTCGAGCACGGTCATATGCGGGAACAGATTGAAGTGCTGAAACACCATGCCGACATCGCGGCGGATTTCATCAACCCGTTTCATATTGCCCGTCAGCTCAACGCCTTCGACGACAATCTGGCCCTTCTGGTGCTCCTCCAAACGGTTGATGCAGCGGATCAGGGTTGATTTGCCGGATCCGGACGGGCCGCAAATAACGATGCGCTCGCCGTGATGTACGGTCAGATTGATATCGCGGAGCACGTGGAACTGCTCGAACCACTTATTCATGCCGACGATCCGAATCGCGACATCGCCCGCGCGCGGCTCGTTCTTGGTCGATTTTTGAGGCGCAATCATTGGCTACTCCTTAGCGGTTTCGCCCACGGCGAATTTCGCGATCCACCGCCGATGCATAACGCGTGAGCCCGAAACAGAAGAGAAAAAATATCGCGCTGGCAGCCATATAAGCTGACGCGGCTTGAACCTGTGAGCCCCAGTCCAGATCGGTGGCCGCGTGTTTGGCTGCGCCCAGCAGCCCGGACATGCCCAGCAGCAGCACAATCGTCGCATCCTTGAACAGCCCGACAAAATTGTTGATCAACCCTGGAATAACCGTGGCGAGCGCTTGCGGCAGGACAATCAGGCGCAGGGTGCGGCCATAGGGCATCCGCAGCGCCGCCGCCGCCTCCGCCTGCCCCTTCGGCGCCGCATCCAAGCCGCCGCGAATGATCTGCGCTTGATGGGCGGCGTTGAACAGGACGAGGCCGAGCAGCACCAGCGCAAGCCGGTCGAGCTCCGCGCCGGCGCCAAAAAAGAGCGGCGCCATGATCAGGGCCGCAAGTATGGCCGAAATCATCGGCGCGCCGCGCCAAAGGCTGATATAGGCCCTGCTGACGCTGCGCACAGCCGGAAGGCGGGACCGACCGCCGAGCGCAAGTAATACGCCGAGCGGCAAGGACAGCAGCGCCCCGGCGACCGCAAGGATCAGGGTCAGCATCAACCCGCCCCAAGCTGATGTTTCGACAGGCGGCAGCGGCCAAAGCTCCCGCGTTCCAGGGGCGGTGGTCGCGTCAATAAAGGGACGCTCCCACTGCAGCGCCCGCAATTGCGCAAGTTCCTGGGTGGAAAGCGCAGCGCCAAAGGCGCGCTGGAACCCGTCGAGATCCGCGATCGTTGGGGCCGCGTCTGTGTCGCTGCGAATCTCCGACCACCATTTCAGCGCGGCGATCTGTTTGTCCGTCAGCGCAACGCCGCCCGCGGCTTCGATCAAATCGACAAAAATATCGCTGGCGAAAAACAGCAGCGCCGTCGCCGCGATGGACACCCAGCCCAAAGTGCGGGCCGCTTCGCCCAGCAGATCCCCGACTTCACCGAGCAAGCCCCGCTCCGCCGCGAGGCTGGCGCTGAGCAGGACGCCAGCCGCCATCGCCCCCGCAAGGAGGAGCTTGGGCGCAACCTCGATATCCCCGCCCGTCAGGAGAATGAACGAGATCAGAGGATAGGCGGTGAGCATAAACAGCCCGACGCCGCGGCGCGGCGCGTTTTCGGGCAGGATCAGCCAAACGAACCCGATAAGCAGAAGGATTTGAACGCCGACCCGATCCAGCAATCCCTCGCCAAATATCGTCGAAATCGATAGCCCGAGCCCGGCTGCGACGAAAATGACGCCGATGCCCCAGAGGCGTCGGACCGGAACAGCGTGCGCAACCAGCCAGCCGCTGCCAAGACCGCCGATCAGAAACACTTGATTGACTCGCCAGAGCTCATTTTCCGGATAGAAGCCGTAAATAAGCTGCCGCCATTTCTCGGCGAGGAAGGGGTAGCATGCGCCAAACCAGCCGGCTTCCTGGATCCCGCCTTGGGTCGTCGGCCTGCAGGCTTTTACTTGGCCGTCCTTCGGCCCGTGCCAGACCGCGTCGATCAACGCGAAGCCCAGAAAATTCGCGATTTGCGCGACGCAGAACCACAAGGCAAGCAACGTGGCGACGCCGATGAGGACGGACCAAGCGGTTGCGCGGCGTGAGCTGAAATCCGCCATCGACGCGAACAGGTTGCGCCATAGCCAGCCGATCGGACCGACATGAACGGGCGCAGGCTGTGGTGGAATGAGAGTGTCGCGCACGTAGCTCCGCGCGCGCGGCGACCTAAGTCTCATGCGCCGACCCGCCCTTTGGTCAGGAGGGTGACCGCATGCGACATCGTCAGATACACCGCTAGCGTCATGATGAGGATCACGCCCGCCCCCTCGCTTGCGTCGGTCATCACACCAGAAAACAGGCCGACAATGTCCGAATAGCCGACCGCCGAGGCCAGCGAAGAGTAGGCGACCACGCCGCGATAATGTTGAACGATCGGCGGGATCATCAGCGGCAGAGCCTGCGGCGCGATAATTTGCGCAATTCGGTCTCGCCCCTGCATTCCCAAAGCGCGGGCGGCCTCAATCTGTCCGGGGTTAATGGCCAAGACAGCCGCACGGGTAATCTCGCCAATATAGGCGCCGGCATAGAGCGTCAGGCCAAGCCATGCTGCGAGGAATCCAAGCGGCGCCGTAAGGCCATAGCCGAGCCAGCCGGCCGCTGGCGCTGGGCTGGGCTCCGGCGCGCCTTTGGTCGGCGGCGCGCGCTGTGGCCAGCGAATAGGCGACAGCCAGGCCGGCGCGGCGCATGAAACAGCGGCGGGGGCGAAGCCGGTCAGAGCGCTGGGGGCGCGATGATATCGCCCGAGGACAATCTCGGTCACGCCCTCGACGCCTGAAACTTTGGCCACAAAACGCGGGGCGCCGTCGCGCGCCTCGCCACAAATTTCGATCGCCGTCACCCGCGCGGCGCTCGTAAACCGGATTGCCGGCGCGCGCGGATCTTCGCGGATGATCTGGCGGCTGATAAAGTCCCGCTCGTACCATTTGGCGGCGTTCCGCGCCGCTTCATATCCGGCTGCGACGTAGCTCAAGACCAACAGCGCCAGCAGCGCGACGGCTGAAATTCGGTTGGCGGCGAAGCCTTCGCCGGTGCGATCTTTACGCTTACGCTTCCACCAGCGCAGAGCCCGCCACAACACAAAGCTCGCGGTCAGCATCAGCAACAGGGTTGAGCCGCCCGCAAGAATTTCTGGAAATGGCATATGCAGCCCGGACCCATCGAGCCGGGCCAGCCCCAAGAGATCCACTGTTCCATTGCTTGAGGTGGCGGCCCAAGCGCTCATCAGCGCGTAGCTCGTCAACATCAGCAATAGAACCGGCAGGTTGCGGAACAGCTCCACATAGATGGCGGCGAGGCCGCTCAGCACAAAGTTCGGGAGCAATCGAAATACGCCAACGATAGCGCCAAGCAGTGTCGCCGCGATGATGGCGGCGACAGCGAGCGATACGGCGTTGATCAGCCCAACGAAAAACAGCTGATAGAGTTTCGACTGGCCCGCCACATAGCCGACGACATAGCCGCCCAGTCCGGGTTCGATCTTGACCCTTGAGGTTTCGAACAGAAAACCGAGACCGAAACCGCCCTCTTCGCTCAGCGCCGCGCCGAGCAGCCAGAGCGCCGCGATGGCGGCCAACAGGATCACGATCGCCTGAATGAAGGCGCCGCGCCAGCGCGGATCGTACAATCTCGCCGCGAGGCTGTTGGCCGACATTTCAGCATCTTTGACCAGAGTGCGGTGGTCGGCGGCCATGGCGAGGCTCCTTCACAGCGCGTCGGGCGGCCCCCGCATTGGCGCGTGCTGCGATTAAACGCGATGCGGCGATTAGCGGATCGGCGGCGCGTACATAACGCCGCCCTGGCTCCACAGCGCGTTTACGCCGCGCTTCAACTTAAGTTTCGACGCCGGGCCGACATTGCGATCATAGATTTCGCCATAATGCCCAACTGCGGCGATGGCCTTCGCCGCCCAATCCTTTGGCAGCCCGAGTTTGGCGCCGAAGTCGCCCTCCAGCCCCAGCAGACGCCGAATCGCCGGGTTGCGAGATTTTTTCAGCTCCTCAATGTTGGTGGAGAATACGCCGAGCTCCTCAGCATTGATCAGCGCCATCAGCGTCCAGCGCACGACGTTGAACCAGCGATCATCGCCCGCAGCGACAGCAGGGCCAAGCGGCTCTTTTGAGATGATTTCGGGCAGAACGACGTGAGCGCCAGGCTCTTTCAGCCCCAGCCGGCGCGCGGCCAAACCGGCGCGATCCGTTGTATAGGCGTCGCACTCGCCCGCCTCATAGGCGGCCACGGCCTCCGCCGCAGTTTTGAAAGTTTTCTTTTGCAAAATCATCGCATTTGCGGCGAAAAAATCCGCCACATTGAGCTCGGACGTCGTGCTGGAGAGGACGCAGACGCGGGCCCCGCTCAGCCCCTTTGCCGATTCGACGCCGAGCCGGGCGGGCACAAGAAAGCCTTGCCCGTCATAGTAGCTGACCCCGACAAACCGGACGCCGCGCTGCGTATCGTGCGCCATTGTCCAGCTTGTGTTGCGTGAAAGGATGTCGACTTTTCCCGATCGCAGCGCTTCGAAGCGCTCGGCGGCGGTGAGCGGGGTGAATTTCACCGCTTGGGCGTCGCCGAACACGGCCGCGGCGACGGCGCGGCAAATGTCTATGTCCAGCCCGCGCCATTGGCCGTCTTTATCTTGCTTCGAGAAACCCGGCAGGTCGCCGCCGACGCCGCATTGGACGAAGCCCTTGGCTTTGATGTCGGCCAGCTTGTCCGCATATGCCGGCGCTGAGGCTGCAAAAAGGAAGGCGAAGACGATTGCGGTTAGGGTCGAGATCCGTCTCATATCAACCTCTCCGTCACAGTGCGGAACATGAAACCGTTCCGCATTGCGTCATGACGTGGCCGCGCCCAGGCCGAACGCGGCGGCCGCCAGAAATCTCCGAACGGCGAAACTGCGCCGAGTTCACGAAAGCGCCCTCTTATAGGTCGCTGATTGCGCTGCGGGCAAGAAGCCGTGGCGGCGACACGAAGTGGAAAAAACAAGCTGCTATCGTGGCGAGAAATTTGGACATCCAGGCCAAGATGGCCTGTGCTTTGCATCATTCGCTGCGATGGAGCGTGCGCTGCGACGGAGCGTTTGCTTAGCGATCGTGAACTCGCGAGGCGTTTAGGGGTGTGCGAGAAGCCTGCGCGCGACGCGTGCAGCTCAGGCATATGCAATCGGCCTTGTAGGCAGGTGAGAAGATGAAAGACGCGACGAAAACGGTCACGGCCGGTCGAAAGCCACACGCCCATCGCGGCGTTGTAAATACGCCTGTTTACCGTGCGTCGACGATCCTGGCGGACTCGCTGGCTGATTATCGAGCGATGGGCTCCGCGCGCGCGCCTGATGCGCTGGTGTATGGTCGGCATGGCACGCCGACGCACCATAGCCTGGAGGCGGCGCTCGCCGAACTGGAGGGCGGCGCGTCCGCGCATCTGTGCGCTTCGGGACTTGCGGCGATCACGGCGCCGCTGCTTTCCTTTCTAAGCGCGGGCGATCACCTCCTGATGGCGGACAGCTGCTATAGCCCAACCCGGCGCTTCTGCGACGGCATGTTGCGCCGGTTGGGGGTTGAGACGACCTACTACGATCCCTTGATCGGCGGCGGCGTTCGATCTCTGATCCAACAAAATACGCGCGTTATCTTTATGGAGAGTCCGGGCAGCTGGACCTTTGAGATGCAGGATGTGCCGGCGATCGCCGCCGTGGCGAACGACGCCGGCATCTGGACGATGATCGACAACACCTGGGCGACGCCGCTCTATTTCCGCCCGCTCGAGCATGGGGTGGATGTCTCGATCCAAGCGGCGACCAAATATATCTCTGGCCATGCCGATGTCATGCTGGGCGCAGCGGTCGCGTCGAAGGCGGCGGAGTCGAAGTTGAAGCGCGGCTTTCTGGAGCTGGGGGTCAGCGTTGGCCCAGATGACGCTTACCTTGCCGCGCGCGGGCTGCGGACGCTCGCAGTGCGCATGGAGCGGCATTGGGCGAGCGGTTTGCGTGTCGCTGAGTGGCTGTTCGCGCAGCCGGAGGTTGTCGAAGTCATCCATCCCGCGCTGCCATGGGACCCCGGACATCGGATTTGGAAGCGCGATTTCGCGGGATCTTCGGGCCTGTTTGCGATTGTGCTGCGCCCAGATCTTTCGAATGACGCGGCGTTGACCGCGATGTGCGACGGGTTTGAGCTGTTCGGGATGGGCGCCAGCTGGGGCGGCTTTGAGAGCCTGATTACCCCCGGCTCGCCTGGCAAATCCCGCAGCGCCACCTCTTGGCCGCGGAATGGACGGCCGGGCGGACAGGTGATGCGCCTTTCGATCGGTCTCGAAGATCCGGACGATCTGATCGAAGATCTGCGCGCTGGATTTGAACGGATGCGGGCGTTGGGCGCGTGATGCGCCGTCTCCGCGCTGTGGCGGTATTGCTGGCGTTGGCGATCTCTTCGGCCGGCGCGGGGGCCGAAGAGCCGCCTTTGCGGGTCTATGCGGCAGCGTCGCTCGCCAGTGTTCTCGACGAAATTTTTGTTGAATTTAAGCGCGAGACAGGTCGCTCGGTCATTGGCGTTTACGCGGCAAGCGGCGCCCTGGCTCGGCAGATCGACGCCGGCGCGCCAGCAGATTTGTTTATTTCCGCGCACCCGGACTGGACGAATTGGCTCGGCGAGCGCGGCGCGCTTGAGGCGGAGGCGGCGATCTGGGCGGGCAATCGGTTGGTGATCGCAGCGGCTACGCCGAGCGCTAGGTCAAAGACGCCGGAAATTTTGCTGACAGCGGAGCGAATTGCGGTGGCCGACCTTCGCGCGGCGCCGGCAGGGCGCTATGCGCAGGAGGCGCTGAGAAAGCTTGGCTTGTATGATCGATTGGCGACGCGGCTGATTGAGGCCTCTGATGCGAGGGCGGCGGCGGCGTGGACAGCGCGGGGCGAGGTGGAGTTCGGCCTGCTCTATGCGACGGATGCGGCGATTGCGAAGTTGAGCATTGTCGCGACCCTGCCGGCGTCGAGCCATCAGCCGATCAGATACATGCTGGCGACTGTGAAGCGCGCGCAACCTGGCGCGCAGAAGCTGAGTGCGTTTCTGACGAGCGCCAAAGCGCAGCTGGTGTTGCGGCGATTTGGTTTTCCACCGTCGTCAGCTGCGTCGCGCCCTTCCGAATAAGGCGCGGGCTGGAGCCGCAAAAACGCCGTCAGCCCACGAAGCCGCGCGGTTCCGACGCCGTGGATCCGCATCGCCAGCGCGGCTGGTGTTTGTGTGCTGGGGCTCATTGTTTGTTGGGCCCGTGTTGTTCAGGTCCGATGTTGCGCAGGGGCGACAGGCGCCGTCGCCCTGTCACTTAATCTTAGGCGACATGCCCAATTTCCGCCGCACTAGGGTGTGATTTAGCCACCCTCTCCGGCTCGCGGTCCTTATGGCTGCAAGGGGCGGACCGTTATTACTCAAACGACCACCTTTGCGTCGCCACGCC
This sequence comes from Neomegalonema sp., assembly GCA_022760355.1. Lineage (GTDB taxonomy): Bacteria > Pseudomonadota > Alphaproteobacteria > Rhodobacterales > Rhodobacteraceae > JALEGB01. Next base: position 18,378 of record JALEGB010000086.1, on the reverse strand, counting down.
TCCGCTTCGTCGCGGACCGGCGGGCGCCATGCGTGTTCGCGTCGCGTCGCGTTTCGGCGATCCGACGCCAGAAGAAAGGCGGCCTGAAATGGGCGCGATTTTTCGTTTCTTCGAAGGGCTGCTGGACCCGTTCGAAAGCTATGATGACAGCAAGGCGCCGCCCAGCGGCTTTGGCGAATTTTATCGCGTTTTTATGTGGCCGGCGCGCCGGCTGGTGATCGCGAGCGTGATTCTTGGCGCCTGTGCGGGGATTGCGGATGCGATGATCATCAGCTTCGCGAGCGAGGTCGTCAACGCGATTAACCGCAGCGAGGTCGGCGCCGCGCAAGGCGCGTTCTGGCGCGAGCACAGCGACCGGCTGATGCTGATCGCCGCGTTGGTGATGGTTGTGCGGCCGCTGATTGTGATCACGGATCGTCTGATCGCCGGGCAGAGCTATTGGCCAAATATGGTGACGATGGTTCGGTGGCGGACACACCGGCACATGCTGCGTCAGAGCATCGGATTTTACAGTGATGATTTCGCTGGGCGGATCGCCAACAAGCAGATGCAGCTGGCGCCATCCTTCAATGACATCATCATGCAGCTGTTAGACGCCATTTGGTACGCGTTTGTGTTCCTGATCGCCTCGGCGGTGTTGGTCAGCAGCGATTCGCCCAGCCTGCTGGCGCCGCTGTCGATTTGGTTCGCCGCTTATGTGGCGGTGGCGGCCTACTTCGTGCCTCGTATTGCGCGGGCGGGGAAGAAGGTGGCCGATGCGCGCTCGGTGCTCGCGGGGCGAATTGTCGACAGCTACACCAACATCCAAACGGTGAAGCTGTTCGCCCACACCACCCGTGAGGAAGTGTACGCGCGCGAAGCGCTGGAGGATATGCGCGCAGTGCTGAATGATCAGGAGCGTCTGATCACTTGGCTGACCATTGTGCTGACGATGATCAACACCCTGCTCATCCTTGGGCTGGTTGGCGGCGCGACGTACCTCTGGAGCGTGGGCGCGGCGACAATCGGCGCGGTGGCGGCGACGGCCACATTGGTCTTCCGGCTGCAGGGGATGACGGACTGGATCATGTGGACGCTGACCATGTTGTTCCAGAATGTCGGCACGGTCATGGAGGGGGTGGAGCTTGTGTCGCAGCCGCTTCGCCTCAAGGACGCATCCGACGCGAAGCAGCTTCAAGTCTCGCAGGCGCGAATTCGCTTTGAGGACGTGTCGCACCAATATGGCCGAACTGGAGACCGTGCGGGGATGTCGCGCGGGCGCGGGGTCGATGGCGTCACGCTAGACATCGCGCCGGGGCAGCGGGTCGGGCTCGTGGGTCGTTCGGGGGCCGGCAAGTCGACATTGATGAATGCGCTGCTGCGATTCTTCGATGTCGATGGCGGGCGCATTCTGATCGACGGCCAGGATGTAAAACATGTCACACAGGAAAGCTTGCGGGCGCAGATTGGGATGGTGACGCAGGATACGTCTTTGCTGCACCGCTCAATTCTCGACAACATCCTCTATGGCGCGCGGGACGCCACACTGCTGAATGATCGCGATGCGGCTCTGGCTGCGGCGGAAGCCGCGGCGCGTCGGGTGTCCGCGCATGAGTTCATTCTGGATCTTGAGGATCAGGAGGGACGCACGGGCTATGACGCGTTCGTCGGCGAGCGTGGCGTGAAACTGTCCGGCGGCCAAAGACAGCGCATCGCCTTGGCGCGGGTCGCGTTGAAAAATGCGCCGATCCTGGTGCTGGATGAGGCGACGTCGGCGCTGGATTCTGAGGTCGAGGCGGCGATTCTGGAGGCGATGGAGGATCTGATGGCGGGCAAAACGGTGATTGCGATTGCGCACCGGCTGTCGACGATTGCGCAGATGGATCGGATTGTCGTGCTCGATCAGGGGCGCATCGCGGAGCAGGGCGGCCATGAGGCCCTGTTAACACAAGGCGGCATCTACGCGTCGCTTTGGTCGCGCCAATCCGGCGGGTTCCTTGCGCTCGACAGCGCGGGTGGCGAAACAGCAGCGCAATGACGGGCTCAAAGACGCCATCTACAGATGATCCGCGGGCGCGGGCGAGGGGCTTCGGCTTCCTCGCCCGCGCTTTGTTGCATTGGTGCGATCCGTTTGATCCGCGCACTCCCCAAACGCCGCCGCGGCGGTTGGGGGCGTTCTTTTTATGGGCCTATCGCGGATTTGGCTGGCCGATTCTCGGGGTTGGCGTATCTACATTTTTTGTTGGCGTAACAGAGGTTGTGATCCTTGCTGGCGTCGGGGAGCTGGTGGACCGGGCCCGAGCCTCCCCGCCCGAAGCTTTCTTCGCCGCGAATAGTGACTTCTTGCTGTTTATGGCCGGGTTGATCCTGATCGGGCGGCCGCTGGTGCTGGCGCTTGGCAGCATATTCGGCGCGATGGTTATCGGTCCGAATCTGTATGCAGGCGTTCTATGGCGGCTGCATCGCTACGTGCTTGGCCATTCGATCCGCTATTTCGATGACGATTTCGCCGGCCGACTTGCTCAGAAGGAAGCGCAGGCGGGCGGCGCGGTGGAAACCGTGACCATGGATTTGCTGATGGCTGTTGGCGTGCTTGGCAGCTTTCTGATCGGCATGACCGTGGTTTTGTCGCTCGCCGATTGGCGATTAGGCCTCTTCGCCGTCCTCTGGGGCGTTGGGTATTTTTTGGTGTTGTGGCGGATGTTGCCGAAGGTGCGCCGCTTGGCGAAAGAGCGGGCGGAGGCGCGCTCGGCGGTGACGGGGCTGGCTGTCGATTCGCTGTCCAACATCAAAACGGTCAAGATGTTCGCGGCGCCAGGGCAGGAAGAAAGCGCCGCGCGGGTCGGCCTCTCCCGGTATCGTCACGCCGCGTTTCATGTTGGCGCAACCGTGACCCTGCTGCGCACGTCGCTGAATATGCTCAACGGAATCGCCATGACGGCGCTTCTGGGCGTGGCGCTGTGGCTTTGGTCTTCGGGGGCGGCGACCCTCGGCGCGGTCGCCGCCGCTGCGGCGATGACGTTCCGCCTTTCGCACATGAGCAACTGGATCGCCTTTACCTTGCTTGGCGTATTTCGAGAGCTTGGGACGCTTGAGGACGCCGTTGCGACCCTGGCTGCGCCGCATGAACTCCATGACCGCCCTAACGCGCTGCACATGCGCGCGCCGGCGGCGATGGCGGGCGCTGCGGACCGGATTGTGATTGAGGATGTCTCATTCAGCTATCACACGGCGGCGGGGGAGCGCCGGTCAGCATTCACATCGCCGGGGCCGGCGGCGTTGCGGAACCTGTCGCTGACAATCGATCCGGGCGAAAAGGTTGGGCTGGTGGGCCCGTCCGGCGCCGGAAAGTCGACCCTGACGGCGCTGTTGCTGCGATTGTACGAGCCTGGTTCGGGCAGGATTTCGATTGGCGGTGCCGATATATCCGCTGTGGCCGCATCCGATTTGCGCGCGCGTTTTGGCGTGGTGACGCAGGAGCCGGCTCTGTTCAACCGATCGGCGCGCGACAATATCCGCTACGGTCGGCCCGAAGCCGTCGAGGCGGAGGTTCACGAAGCGGCGCGGCGAGCACACGCTCACGAATTTATCCTCGGCTTGCGGGACATCAAAGGGCGGTCCGGCTATGACGCGCATCTCGGCGAGCGGGGCGTGAAACTTTCTGGCGGTCAGCGTCAACGCGTTGCTTTGGCGCGGGTCTTCCTCAAAAAAGCCCCGATTCTGGTGCTGGACGAGGCGACGTCGGCATTGGACTCCGAGGTTGAGGCGGCGATCCTGGAAACGATGGGTGCGCTGATGGAGGGAAAGACCGTGATTGCGATCGCTCATCGGCTGTCGACGCTCGCGGAGATGGATCGGATCGTTGTGCTCGACGGGGGGGGCGTGGTCGAAGAGGGGCCGCACGCGCAATTGATGAAGCGCGGCGGACTCTACGCTAGGCTATGGTCGCGCCAGTCCGGAGGATTCTTGGGGGTGGACGCGGCGGCGGAATAGCGTCGGCGTTGATTGAGCCGAGAAATTTTAGTCGCGATGGCGCGCAAAGGGGGTGCGCCGAGGTGATTGAGCGAGGAGCCTGGGCAGATGGCGCAGCGTGAAATACGGCTGAGCGGCGCGGCGGCGAGGGCTGGCGGGGCGCGCGTCCTGCGGGCGATGATCGCAGCGATCTTGGCGATCAGCTGCGGGGCGGCGCCAATCCACGGCGCGCTTGCCGAAGGGGTCATACGCGTCGACAGCGCTGCGAAGGCCGAGGTGGCGTTCTTCCTGCTGGAGACGCATCTCGACGCCGACGCAACGCTGGAAGACATGCGGCGCTGGTACGCGGATCGGGTCAGCTATTACGGGCGCGGCCTGCAGGATCGCGCGCTGATTCTGACGGACAAAAAATACTATCTGGACCGCTGGCCGACGCGCCGGATGAAGCCGGACATGTCCACGCTCAAAATTGTTCGGCTGGATGACGGCGCGTTTGAGATTACGATCGAGGTTGAGTTCACCGTCGCAAATGCGGAGACAAGCGTCTCCGGGCGCACGCGCGTGGAGCTGACGCTGCACCGCGCGGCCTCGGGGTTTAAAATTACCCGAGAAAGCGGCCGCATCCTCAGCCGTCGCGGTCAGGGCGAGTGATCTGCCGTATTGAGCGCGACGGACGCGAGCTGACGGCTTGCTTCGGCCAAGGCGATGGCTGCTGCGGAGGCGACGTTTAGGGAGCGCTCGCCCGAGCAGATTGGGATCGTGACTGGCGCCGCATCATCGGCGGTCCAGACTTCTTCCCCCAAGCCGGCGGTTTCACGCCCCATCACCACATAATCGCCGGGCCGAAAGGCGAAGCTCCACACCGGTTCGCTTCCCTTGGTCGAAAGCAAGACGAGTCGGCCCGGCGGGCGTTCGGCTTGGAACTCCGCCCAACCATCATGCCGCGACACGTCGGCGCGCCGCGCATAATCCATCGCACTGCGGCGAAGCGCTTTAGCGGAGAACGCGAAACCACATGGTTCAACAACATGGACTGGCGCGCCAAAACAGGCGCCTAAACGGATCATTGCGCCCAGGTTGCCCGGCATTTCCGGCTGATATGCGACAAGCCGGACCGGCGGATTTGTGGGCTGCAGCGTCGGCCGGTTGATTTGGGTCAAGTCCATTTAAGCTTCTTCTCATTCCTTCGTCGTTTTCTGTGAGCGCAAACCGCTAATTGCGTCGCTATGCCGCTCGACGCGTCCGTCTCTTCGCGATAATTCGCGTAGTAACTTTCCAGCGAGGCGCCAAAACATCGCCCGCGCCCCTTGAAAGATCGAAGGAGGAACTGATGGCTGAGAGTACGTCAGGCGAAGGCACGCGCCGCGACTTTCTGTACATCGCGACGGGAGCGGCTGGCGTCGTCGCCGCCGGCACATTCGTTGCGCCGCAAGTCGCACATATGTGGGCAAGCTGGGATGTCCAAGCCCGCAGCTCGGTTAAAGTGAAATACAATGAGGTCGAGCCGGGTCAGCAGATCGTGGCCGACTGGTTGGGCAAGCCTGTCTTTATCCGCCGCCGGACGGCTGAAGAGGTAAAGACGGCGCGGAGCGTTGATCTGGCCGATCTCCCTGATCCAGTGGCGCGCAACGCCAACCTGTCGGACGAGTCGGCGCCGGCGACGGATGAGCAGCGCAGCTTCGGCAAAGACGGCGAGTGGCTGATCGCGATCGGCGTCTGCACGCACCTCGGCTGCGTGCCGATCATGAACAAAGGCGACTACCACGGCTGGTACTGCCCATGTCATGGTTCGCACTACGATTTGTCAGGCCGTATCCGCAAGGGCCCGGCGCCTGAGAACCTGCCAATCCCGAAGCTGGCGTTCTTGGAAGACGGCGAAACGATCAAAATCGGCTAAGCAACGCCGATCCCGCCGCCTCGGGGCGTTTGCTCCGAGGTCGGCGCATAAGAGTCCGCCCCAGAGGAAGAAGCCCGTTCGGGGCGCGGGAACCGACACGCGCGCGGCGAGACGCGCGACAAGACGAAGGATAGCGCGCATGTCCGGAGGACATATTCCTCAGGAGCACTACACCCCGCAAAGTAAAGCGGAGAAGTGGCTCGATCATCGACTGCCTGTCGGCGGTCTGATGCACCATTTGAACAGCTTCCCGACGCCGAAAAACCTCAACTGGTGGTGGATCTTCGGCGGCGTTCTGGCGGTCTGCCTCGTTGTGCAGATCGTCACCGGCATCGGCCTGGCGATGCATTATGTGGCGCATGTCGACCACGCATTTGCGAGCGTCGAGCACATTATGCGCGACGTGATCGGCGGTTGGTGGCTCCGCTACGTGCACGCGAACGGCGCGTCGTTCTTCTTTATTGCGGTGTATCTGCACATCTTCCGCGGCTTGTATTACGGCTCGTACAAAGCGCCGCGCGAGATCCTGTGGATTGTCGGCGTTCTGATCTACCTGCTGATGATGGCGACCGCCTTTATGGGCTACGTCCTGCCTTGGGGGCAAATGTCCTTCTGGGGCGCGCAGGTGATCACCGGCTTGTTCTCGGCAATCCCAGGTGTCGGCAAGACGATCCAAGCGTGGCTTCTGGGCGGGCCTGCAGTGGACCAAGCGGCGCTGAACCGCTTCTTCTCGCTGCACTATCTGCTGCCATTCGCAATCGCGGGTCTTGTCGCCGTCCACATCTGGGCGCTGCACCATGTTGGGAACAACAACCCAAGCGGCGTGTCGGTTCGGAACACGAGCGTCGACAGCGCGAAGAAGGATACGGTTCCGTTCTCGCCGTACTACACGGTCAAGGACGCGTTCGGCATCGTGATCTTTCTGATCATCTTTGCGGTGTTCGTCTTCTACATGCCGAACTATCTCGGCCATCCGGACAACTATATCGAAGCGAACTCGCGCGTGACGCCGGAACACATTGTTCCGGAATGGTACTTCCTGCCATTCTACGCCATCCTCCGCTCAATCGATAACAAGCTGCTCGGCGTCTTGGCGATGTTCGCGTCAATCGGTATCTTGGCGGTCCTGCCTTGGCTCGACACCTCGCGGGTTCGGTCCGGCGCGTATCGCCCAAGCTTCCGCTGGTTCTTCTGGATCTTCGTCGTCGCTTGCATCGGCCTGGGCTATGTCGGTTCAAAAGACCCGGCCATTCGCCTGATCGAGCAATCGGAGGAGTTCAAGTTCCGTGACCCCGCCAAGGCGGATGAGAAGCTGAAAGAGATCACGACGGCGGATAAGTCGGCCGAAGCTGCAATCCAAATTAGCTATCACAAAGAAGAAGATGGTGAGAGCTATATGGAGTACAGCGTGAAGCATGTGCATATGGCCTTCACGATGAAAAATCTCGGCCAGCTGCTGATGATCTACTACTTCGCCTACTTCTTGCTGATCCTGCCGATCCTGGGCGTGCGGGAGCGCGCGCGGCCGCGGCCAGACAGCATTGATGCGGACTTCCAAGCCAAAATGGCGAAGAAGCGAAAAGCGGCGGCGCCCGCTGCGCAGCCGGCAGAGTGAGGGACGGAGCGATGAAAACGATGAAGTTCTTCCGCGCGGCCGTTTTGAGCGTGGCCGCGCTCGCCGCCGGCGCCGCGCCCGCCCTCGCAGCGGGGGGCGACGGCCCGAAAATCAAAGATGTCACCTGGAGCTTTGAGGGCCCGCTTGGGCGCTTTGACCGGGCGCAGCTGCAGCGCGGCTGGCAGATTTACGCCGAAGTTTGCGCAAGCTGCCACTCGATGAAGTATCTCCGCTATGGCGACCTCGGTCGGAAAGGCGGTCCGGAATTCCCAGCTGATCAGGTTGAAGCGATCGCAGCGACCTTTGAGGTTCCTGACGTTGGCCCGGATGGGCAGGCGATCACTCGGCCGGCGATCCCGACCGATGCGCTTGCGTCGCCATTCCCGAACCGCAAAGCGGCGGAGGCGACCCTTGGCGCCTATCCGCCGGATCTGTCGCTGATCACCAAGAAGCGGACAGGTTTTCACGGCATCCTGACCCAAATGTTCAAAGGGACGGGTGGGGCAGAATATGTCTACGCGCTTCTGACCGGCTACACCGAGGCCCCGGCGGGCTTCAAAGTTCCGGATGGCGCGCACTTCAACCCGTACTTCAAAGACTTCGCGATCAAGATGTTGGCCCCACTGCCGGAGGATCGCGTGACGTATCAGGACGGTACGAAGGCGACGACCGAGCAAATGGCGCTCGACATCACGGCGTTCCTCGCTTGGGCGGCCGAGCCGAAAATGGAAGAGCGTAAGCGGGCTGGTCTCGCCAACATCATCTTCCTTTCGATCTTCGCCGTGCTGCTGTGGTTCTCCACCAAGAAGCTCTGGAAGCCGATTAAGAACGGTGAAGACGCTTAAGGCGGCCTTCATCTGAGATTTTCGGCCCTCCCCTGCCGGGGAGGGCTTTTTTTTTGCGCGCGCAGAGGCCATTGAAGAGCCATGTCGATAAACAGCTTCGGGCGGATTTTCCGCTTTATGACGTGGGGCGAAAGCCATGGGCCGGCGCTAGGCGTGGTGGTGGATGGGTGTCCATCCGGCCTCCTGCTTCGTGCTGAGGATGTGCAGCACTGGCTCGATCGCCGGCGCCCTGGCCAGAGCCGGCACACCACCCAACGGCGAGAGCCGGACAGGGTGAAGATATTGTCCGGCCTATTTGAAGATGAGCGAACCGACGGTCCCCGCACCACCGGCACATCTCTGTCGCTGATGATCGAAAACGTGGATCAGCGCTCGAAGGATTACTCCGATATTCGGGACGCCTTCCGCCCGGGTCATGCGGACTTCGCCTATCACTTGAAATATGGCGTGCGCGATTATCGTGGCGGGGGGCGTTCCTCCGCCCGCGAAACCGCAGCGCGCGTCGCCGCTGGAGGCGTTGCGCGGATCGCGCTGTCGGCGCTGGCGCCTTCGGTCCAGATCAGGGGCGCGCTTATCCAGATTGGCAAGGATCGGATCGATCCGGAGGCTTGGGATTGGGCTGAGACTGAGCAAAATGATTTCTGGTGCCCGGACGCTGCTGCGGCGGCGCGATGGGTCGACTTGATGGACGCGACGCGCAAGTCAGGGGATAGTCTCGGCGCGGTGATCGAAGTGCGTATGTCTGGCGTGCCGGCGGGCCTCGGCGCGCCTGTCTATGGCAAGCTGGATCAGGACCTTGCTGCGGCGATGATGTCGATCAACGCTGTGAAAGGCGTCGAGATCGGCGATGGGTTCGCCGCCGCCGCGCTGTCAGGCGCGGAAAACGCCGACGAGATCCGGATGGGCGCAGATGGGCCCGAGTTCCTTTCCAACCATGCTGGCGGCGTACTGGGCGGCATCTCGACTGGGCAGGAGCTGGTCGTCCGATTCGCGGTGAAGCCGACATCCTCAATCCTCACGCCGCGCAGAACGATCGATGTGACTGGGCGGGAACGGGAACTGCTAACGAAGGGACGTCACGATCCATGTGTCGGCATCCGGGCTGTCCCGGTGGGCGAAGCGATGGCGGCGTGTGTGCTCCTGGATCATCTATTGCTGCATCGGGGCCAGCTGGGCGAGAATCAGGGGCGTATTGGCTGAAGCGTCGCTCAGCGCCAGCCCCCGCTGTTTCCGCCAACCGGCGTCTGCTTGGTCGGCGCACGTTCTAAGCGACTGCGACCTTTGGCGCAGACGCGCGCCCTGACGGATGCGGCGTCGCCCGCAGCGCGGCGGCCGGAGCCGCAGCAAGCACCGGCTCAAAAATTTGCTCGGCCAGATGCCGGACCACGGGCGGCGCAACGCCGTCGCCGATCAATTGCAGCGCTTCGATCGGTTTTGGCGGCAAAATGTAGCTTTCGGGCAGCCCCATTAAACGCGCAGCTTCGCGTGGGCGCAGTAGTCGGGTTGCGCGCCAGGGGCCCTCGACAAAAAGCAGGATTTGCCGACTGGAGCCGCCAGCCGGCGTGCGCAGGCAGCCGGCCAAACCATCAAACCGCACCTCAGCGCGCTGCAGCGACCGTCCATCCGCGCCACGTCGCGTGCGCCGGAACACAGCGCCGACCGCGCGGCGACCATATTTTGCAACTTCTTCGATCTTCGCCCGATGCAGCGGCGCCATCAAAGACAAGAGCCGCCGCGTCTGAGCCGGCGATCGCCAGTCGGGTCCCTCATCGTCCGGATCGACAATGTCTTGCAGCTGCAGACGCCGCGGCGCAGGGCCTTGCGGCGCCCACCACACCCAGGCTTGCTGCGTCGGCCCGTTGGCCAACCCCGCAGCCGCCTGCAGCGCCGCGGTGTGATAGCCTGGAACGGGCCCCGGCGCGATTGCGGCGGGCTCCGCGGCGGCGAACAGCGTCTCTTCTACCGCAATGACAAAAACCCTTGGCCGCGACTGTGGCACGAACGCGTCCGCATTCATCATCAGCGCGCCGACCCGATAACCATCTTCGGCGACAGCCTCGATGATATCCGCCAAGTCGCGTCCGCCGCGCGAGGTGACAGCTCCGCCGACATTCTCCAGCACGATGAGCTTTGGCGCTCGGCCTTGGGTTTTCAGATCCCGCATCAGCCGCCAGAATGCCCAAAACGCCCCGCTGCGCGCGCCGTTGAGGCCTGCCCCTCGCCCGGCAAGCGAAAGGTCCTGGCAAGGGAAGGACGCCCAAGCGAGATCGGCCGCGCCTGGGATGTCGTCGACCCGCAGCGCCGCTATGTCTTCTACGAGGGGGCGCAGCCCGTGCGCGTCATTCATCCGAAAGGAAGCGGCTTTCTTTGCGTCGATGTCATTCGCAAACAAACCGCGCCACTGGTCGCACAGACCTGCGCCCGCCATGCCCCCGCCACAAAAGAAGTCATAGTATGTGTAGCGCATAGCTGGTAGCTCACCTCCTATTTAGACCGAGATATAGCGTAAATTTGTCACCTTGCGCAATCGGCGTTAGGCTTGCACTGGCCCTTTTTGCGAATTTTGATGCGCGCAAAGGCGATGCGCCGATGCTAAAGGCTGGCAGGACGCAGGAGATGCGAGTGAATGAGATGACGGACAACGCCCGCCAGTCGGAGGCCTCGGCATGGTTTGAAAGCCTGCGCGACCAGATCTGCGCGGCGTTCGAAACGCTTGAAGATCAATATGCGGAGACGAACGGCGGCGCGCCGGGACGGTTTGAGCGCACTGAAACGCGCCGCGCGCATCCCGGCGACGCCGAAGCGGATCAGGGCGGCGGCGTGATGAGCGTTATGCGCGGCCAAGTTTTCGAGAAAGTGGGCGTAAACGTCTCGACGGTCTATGGACGCCTGTCGGACCAGGCCTGCCGCGCCCTGACGGCGCGCAAGGAAATCCCCGGTCTGGCCGAAGATCCGCGCTTCTGGGCGTCCGGCATTTCCTTGGTCGCCCATCTCAGCAACCCGCGCGCGCCCGCCGCGCATATGAACACCCGTTTTTTCTGGACCCCGAGCGCAAGCTGGTTCGGCGGCGGCGGCGATCTCAACCCGACCCTGAAGGCCGAAGATCCTGCGGTTGCTGAAGATGCGGCGCAGTTTCACGCCGCCTTCAAGGCCGCCTGCGACCAGCATGACCCCGCTTACTATCCCCGCTTCAAAACTTGGGCGGACGAGTATTTCATGATCCGCCATTGGAACGAGCCGCGCGGCGCCGGCGGCGTGTTCTATGACGATCTCAACAGCGGCGACTGGGCGGCGGACTTCGCGTTTACTCAGGATGTCGGGCGGGCCTTTTTGACCGGCTATCCGCCAATTGTCGCGAAGCGGATGTTTGAGCCCTTCACTGAAGCAGAGCGGGCGCATCAGCTGTTCCGACGCGGCCGCTATGCGGAGTTCAACCTCGTCTATGACCGCGGTACGCGATTTGGTTTGGAAACCGGCCATAACCCGCAGGCGGTGCTGATGTCTCTGCCGCCAGTCGCGACCTGGCCTTAGGAGTTCGCACCCTAGGGCGTCATCGCCGCCCAGACGCAAGCCCAGAGTGAGAGGGCGGCGGCGCAGGTCAGTGTGAACAGGCCGTTCCACCGCACTCCAACATGTGCGGCGCTCACCTGGCCCATGCGCCCCACAAGCATCGTCGAAGCCGTGAAGGGCGAGCTGGCGCCGCTGATGGCCCAGCCGGCGGTCAGCGCGATGATGAGGTCCGTCGGCGCCAATCCGACATCGGCGGCGGGCGGCAGCATCGGACCGAACAGCGACACCGCCAGAATTGGGTTCATGCCGACCTGCCCGGCAAGCGGTATCAACCAGACAATCGCGACCAACAGCGGCCATCCGCCGATCGCCGTCAGATCAATGCCGGATGCGGTGACGATGGGGGACAGCAGCCGCGATCCAACCACGCCGATAAATCCGGCTGCGGCCAGGAGCAGAACCTCGTTGCTCAGCTGCGGCGCCTCTTTACCGACAAAGCTTTGGGCGTAGGCCGTTACGCAAGCCGCCCGTCGCCCGCTGGTGGTTTGAGCCGCAATCCAGAGCACGGAGAAAATCGGCGTCATCAGAATCACGATCGCAACGACGCGGACGCCGCTGACAAGATGCAGCCCGACCACTGCGCTCATTAAAAACGCGAGCAGGCCGACGAGCGGCCAGAGCACCCCCCACCCGCGCGATGGGATTTGGATCGGCGGCGCCGGCTGACTTAGGCGAGGCTTAAACAGCGTATCGAGCGCTAGCCCAATCGCCAGGATGATCAGTGAACTCGCGAGGCAGGGCGCCAGCGCCTGCGCCCATGAGGCGCCGGGAACGATCGAGGTGGTGATCGCAGTTGAGAAGGCGAGCGGCGACCAGGTTAGGGTCGAAATCATCCCGCGTTGCACGGCGAGCAGCATGCGCCGGCGGCGATGGCCGCGGATTTCCGGGTTTGGCTCGCGATTGGCCTCGGCCTCCGCCATGCCGCCCAGCAACGCCAGGGCGCCGTAATTCAGCGGCAGGCCAAACAGGTGCCCGCCGGCGGTGAGCGCGGCGTAGCGTCGTCCAGGCGGCTGTCGCGCCAGAAACGCGCCGCACTCCTGCATTGTGCGAGAGGACGCCGAAGCGCTGCGCAAAGTTGAAAGCGCGGTGAGAAAGGCGACGATCAACGCGGCGGAGCGGAGCCCGGCGTCGATCAGCGCCACCCAGTCCGATCGCGTCGAGATTGCGACAATGGCGAGCGTCGCGGCAATCAGCGCGAACAGGCGGCGCGACCAGCTGGCGTAGCGCGCCAGGATCGCCATCAGCGGTAGGAACAAGATGCTTGCCGCCCTGGCGCTCGCCTCCGCGCCGCTCCACTCGGCAAGGGCGACGAGCAGCGTTATCAGGCAAAGGAGCGCGCCAATGGCGAGCTGGAGCATGGCGGGCGGCATTGCGTGGTCTTTTTTCTGAATACGGAAGGGGGCGTCACATTTGGCTACCGACGCGTCCCCTTCGCCAGCAGCGTGTCGGAATCTGCGCTGGCCATACCGCCAATCATCATCCCAAAGTCGCCATGGTCGAGCATTGCGCAGGCGATTTTGTCAATTGCGGCTTGCGCAGCCCGCGCCAGGCTGGAGCCAATGCTGATGCGCTTTACGCCGAGCGAGATGAAGTCCCGGCGGGTCAGCTCCAGGAATGTGCCGGCCGCAAGCGCGTTCACCGGTTTTTTCACGGCGGCGCAAATCTTCTTCAGCGCGTCAGGATCAGGCGGCATGGGCGTGTAGAGCACATCCGCCCCCGCCGCTTCGAACGCTTGCAGTCGCTTGACCGCCTCTTCGAGATCATAAGCCCCGGCCATGCCCCCATCGGCCCGCGCCGTTAGTTGGAAACCTTCAATGCGAGCGTCGGCCGAGGCTTGCACCGCGGCGCGAATGCGCGCGACGGCAAGGTCAAAGCCATAGGCTTCGCCGGCGCCATCATAGGCCACATCTTCGATTGAGCAGCCGGCAAGCCCGGCGTCGACCGCTGCTTTAACCGCGTCCGCCGCATCCTCGGGCGTCGCGCCGCCGCCATTTTCGAGATCTGCGGAAACGGGAACCGCCGTCGCGTCGTCCAGCTCCTTCGCATGCGCAACCGACTGGGCGATGGTAATGGAGCCGCCATCGGGCAGTCCGTGCGTGAATGCAAGGCCGGCAGAAGTCGTTGCAAGAGCCTCGGCGCCGCGGCCGGCAAGCATGCGCGCGGTTCCGATATCCCACGGGTTCGGCATTATGAACGCGCCTTCGCGTTGATGCAGGCGTGCGAAGACTTCACGTTTTGCGGTTGCGGACATGGGGGCTTCCTGGTTCCCAGAGTGACTTGGGGGCGTACTTACGCTGAGTCGGCGCGAGATCGCGATCGCGTGCGAAAATATATGTCAGCATTGCTGCTGCAAATCCAGGAGGAAGATATGGGCGAGCTCCTTGAGACAGGGGCGAAGGCGTGTCCGCCCTGGGCGGCGACAGTGCTGACCTTGTTCCCCGACATGTTTCCGGGGCCTTTGGGCTACTCACTCATCGGTCGAGCGCTTCAAAACGAAATCTGGCGGCTGAAAACCCTCGACTTTCGCGCGTTTGCGAGCGATAAGCACCGCTCAGTCGACGATACGCCATCTGGCGGAGGGCCTGGTTTGGTTCTGCGCGCGGATATTGCTGCGGCGGCGATTGATCAGGCGAAAGCGTGGAGTGCGGCTGAACTTGGGGAAGCAAGGGCGGCGGCGGTCCCGGTTTTGTTTTTGTCGCCGCGCGGACGGCCGCTGACCCAGGCATGGGCGCGGGACCTCGCGGCCGGGCCGGGCGTGATCCTGGGCTGTGGGCGCTTTGAAGGCGTCGATCAGCGCGCGTTGGATGGTCGCGGCGTGCAGGAGATTTCGGTTGGGGACGCTGTGTATACCGGCGGTGAAATCCCAGCCATGGCGATTTTGGATGCGGTCGTGCGCCTATTGCCTGGCGTGATCGGGGATCCGAAGTCGTTGGACGAAGAGAGTTTCTCGGCGGGGCTGCTGGAGCATCCGCAATATACCCGACCAGCGGTTTGGGAAGGGCGCGAAACCCCGGAGGTTCTGCTTTCCGGCAATCACGCCAACATCGCGGCCTGGCGCCGCGCCCAGGCTGAGCTGGTCACAAAAGAGCGTCGTCCCGACCTCTGGCGCGCACATGAGGCGCGCAAAGAGCAATCGGACGGGAACAAGGACGCGCCGACAGAGGCGCGCGAGGAGTAGTGTGATGAACCTTTTGCAGCAGCTGGAAGCTGAGCACGTCGCGGAGCTGACCGCAGAGAAAGAAATCCCAGATTTCGGTCCTGGCGACACGGTGCGGATCGCAGTTCGGATCCAAGAAGGCGATAAAAGCCGGATTCAGAACTACGAGGGCGTTTGCATCGCCCGCGCTGGTCATGGCGTAAACGCCAACTTCACCGTGCGGAAAATCAGCTTCGGTGAAGGCGTTGAGCGTGTGTTTCCGCTCTACTCGCCGATCGTTGAGAGCATCACGGTGGTGCGTCGCGGTCGTGTTCGCCGCGCGAAGCTTTACTATCTCCGTCAGCGCCGCGGTAAATCGGCCCGTATCGCGGAAAATGCAAACTACAAGCCGAAAAAAGACAAGGCTTAGAGCGCTCTTGGCGGCGCTCTCTCCGCTGGGGCGCCATCATGCCTACGCCTACGCTTGACACGGCGCGCCTTACGCTGCGCGCGGTGTCTCTCGGCGATACGGCCGCTCTTCAGCGCCGCTTCGACGATTACGAAATCATCCGACATTAAGCCCTGGTGTTCCGTGGCCCTATCCGGCCGACGGCGCGGTCAGCTTTATGAGTTCGCACCCTAGAGCGTGCGCCGACCCAAGTGGCTGCCGGTTGGCGGGAGCAGCACGCGACCAAACAGAGACTTAGAGCTTGTTGATGGTTCCGTGAAACATCAACAAGCTCTAGGCGCGCTCGGACAGTGCGAGGCGGAGGGCGAAGGCGCCGAAGGTGAGGGCGATCGTCCGGCGCATCCACGTCATTACCGATGGGCGGCGCAGCACATATCGCCCCAGCTGCGCAGCGAAAACACCGTAGAGTGCGAACACCACGAAGGTCATCGCCATGAACACGCTGCCCAGCAGCATAAATCTCAGAGTGGCGGTTGGGGAGGCGGCGTCGATGAATTGCGGTAGGAAAGCCATAAAGAACGCGGCCAGCTTGGGGTTCAAGACGTTGATCAGAAAACCGGTTTTCGCAATTTTATATGCGCTCCGCCCCTGACCGCGACCCTGGGCGATTGAGAGCGGCCCCGAATCCTGCAGCGTCAACCAGCCGAGATATAGGAGATACGCCGCGCCGATAAACTTCACGGCGGTGAACAGAAGGGCGCTGGCATAAAGGATGGCGGATACGACGATCGCAGCGGCGGCCATGGCTGGGGCGATGCCAAGGGTGCATCCGAAAGCGGCGGCAATGCTTGCGGCTCTTCCGGCGCCGAGGCCAACGGCGATCGTGTAGATAACGCCGGTGCCAGGAGCGATCACGACGATAAACGCCGTGATCATAAATTCGAGGCTGATCATGCGCGCTCCCCAAGCCGGTCGGCGGCGAGCGCGCAACCAGCGTTTAGATGTCCATCAGCAAGCGCGCCGGATCCTCGAGCGCTTCTTTAACGCGTACAAGGAAGGTCACAGCGCCTTGGCCGTCGACAATACGGTGATCGTAGCTCAGCGCCAGATACATCATCGGGCGCGCGACGATCTCACCCTTCACGACCATCGGCCGCTCTTGGATCTTGTGCATGCCCAGAATGCCCGACTGCGGCGGGTTCAGGATCGGCGACGACATCAGCGAGCCATACACGCCGCCATTTGAGACGGTGAAGGTGCCGCCCTGCAGCTCCGACATCGACAGTTTGCCGTCCCGCGCGCGCGCGCCGAGCTCGCCAATTTTGGCTTCGATCTCTGCAAAGCCCATCCGGTCCGCATCGCGGATGACAGGAACGACCAAGCCGTTTGGCGTGCCAACGGCGACGCCGACATGGTAGTAGTTCTTATAGACGAGATCCGTGCCGTCGATCTCGGCGTTCACTTCCGGCACTTCTTTCAGCGCGTTAACGCACGCTTTGACGAAGAAGCTCATGAAGCCGAGCTTGACGCCGTGCTTCTTGTGGAACGCGTCCTTGTGCTGCGAGCGCAGCGCCATGATCGCTGACATATCGACCTCGTTATAGGTCGTCAGCATCGCGGCGGTGTTCTGTGCGTCCTTCAAACGGCGGGCGATGGTTTGGCGCAGGCGCGTCATCCGAACACGCTGTTCGCGCGCGGCGTCGTCCGCGGCGACTGGCGCGCGCGGCGCTGCTGGCGCAGCTGGGCGCTCGCTGACGCCGCCCTCCAGGGCTTTCAGCACATCGCCTTTCATCACGCGGCCATCCCGGCCGGTGCCGGCGACCTGGCTCGCGCTCAGGTTGTTTTCCGCCATCAGCTTCTCGGCCGACGGCGCGTTTTTGATGTCGGTCGCTGGGGCTGCGGCGGGCGCCGCTGCTGGAGCCGCCGCAGCAGCTGCTGCGCCGCCATTCGCCGCTGCCGCCGGCGCTGCGGTTGCGGCGGCGCCGGCCTCGACCATCGCGAGCAGCGCGTCTACGCCAACCGTATCGCCTTCTTTCGCGACGATTTCTTTGAGAACGCCTGCTGCTGGCGAGGGAACTTCAAGGCTGACCTTGTCCGTCTCCAACTCGCAGAGCATTTCATCTTGGGCCACTGCTTCGCCTGGTTGTTTGAACCAGGTCGCAACAGTCGCTTCGGTTACCGACTCGCCAAGGGTCGGCACACGCACTTCCGTCGTCATTTAAGCCTCCATGGGCGACGCGACATCGCCCGCTTTCATTACGATGAGCGCGCGCCGATGCGCGACGCTCACAATTTTTGGTCAGACGCCAAGCGCCGCTTTGACCAGGTTCTCTTGCTCTTCGCGGTGGCGCGAGGCCAAGCCCGTCGCCGGCGACGCGGCTGCAGCTCGGCCTGCGTAGGTCGCCCGTGTCTGCTTCGCGCCGATGCCCGTCAGCACCGCCTCGATGTTTGGCTCCACGAAGAACCATGCGCCTTGGTTACGCGGCTCTTCTTGACACCAAATGACTTCAGCCGACTTGAAGCGCTCAAGCTCCGACCGCAGTGGGAATTCTGGGAACGGATAATATTGCTCAAGCCGCATCAGATAGACATCGTCCAGCCCCCGCTTATCGCGCTCTTCCAGCAGGTCGTAATAGACTTTGCCTGAGCAGAGCACGACGCGTTTGATCTCCGCGTCCGGTTTCAGCTTCAGATCCGAATCGCCCAGCTGCGCGCTGTCCCACAGGATGCGGTGGAAGCTCGACTGCGGCCCCAGCTCCTCCAGCTTCGACACGCAACGTTTGTGGCGCAGCAGTGATTTCGGCGTGAAGAGGATCAGCGGCTTGCGGTAGTTTCGGCGCATCTGGCGACGCAGGATGTGGAAGTAGTTCGCTGGCGTCGAGCAGTTGGCGACAATCCAGTTGTCTTCGGCCGAGTTTTGCAGGAACCGCTCGATCCGCGCGGACGAGTGCTCCG
>JALEGB010000085.1 GCA_022760355.1 Neomegalonema sp. | reverse complement strand
TACCGGTCTTGACCGGGCAATCAGCCCGCTCCGCGCCCGGTGCGCAGCCGAGAACGGGCTAGGAAGCGCTGACGACGCCTGATGAAGGGGTTTCGATCCTAGGGCGCGACGTTACGATTGGGCGGGTGCGGTTTGAGGGAGACAGCGCATGCGCTGAATAAGCGCGAATTCCGCCGCCAGTCTGAGGCGCGTTATGGCTGCGCGCCCGCGCCAATTCCGCGTAGATCGCGCTGTGATATCATCAGCTTATCGTTGATATCCGGCTCATCATACGCCCCTCCGCTCCGCCAAAGCGGGGCCTAATCGGCAGAACTCGGCCGCTCAATGCGTATGGTTGTTCTCACCCTGAGGAGGAGTTCAAGCTTCCGCCGTGGAGAAGCCCTGTTTACCGTCCCCCATCCCGACAAAGCTTGCATTGGGCGCAGCGCGCATTGCCGCGGCCAAATGAAAGGGAGGGCTGGCGCAATGGCGTTGTCCACAAAAGTGAAAGAAGCGCTTCAGCGTTTCGGGGGGAAATATGAGCTGGCGGCGGACTCGGACGTCACCTTCGAGCTGTTCGCAACTCACACGATGCTTCGCCACCGTCAGTTTACCGAGGCGTCAAGCTTGCGCGCCCAGGGCGCCGGGAGCGGCGGCGGACGGCGCGAACCGCCTTTTGGCGGAGGCGACAAACGTCTTCTCGTCGGCGGCGCGAATGACGCTCAGATCGATGCGATTGCGCTGCTGATGAATGGCGAGCCAATCTTTCCCGAGAGCGACATCAGCCGCATCGCGGCAGGCGTGGAATCGGATGATGGCGCGCAGTTCGAGTTTATTTTCGTCCAGGCGACGGGGGAGAAGCGCCAGAAGGACCGGCTCACGCACAAAATGAGCGCGTTTAGCGATGGGGTGCTGGCCGTCCTGCATCCGCAAGGCGTGGAGCATCTTGAGCCGAACGCGCAGGTGCGGGCCTGGGCTGAGCTGTTTGCGACGGTGTTTGCGCTGATCAACGAGAATGAGCTGGAGCACTGCTGCTCCTGCTCGATGTACTATGTCGCGCCGAACATTCCCGACAATGACGACAATGTCACCCGCGCCTGTTGGGCGGCGGAGCAAAAGATCAGAAGCAGTTTCGGGCGCTATTTCGAACATGTCGACATTCGGCCGGTCGGCAACCGATTGCTTGAGAATATCATCGATGATCTGGAGACGCTGCAGCGCTCGATGAGCTTGCCGTTGGGCAATTTTTGCGAAGCGCCGATGATCGACGGGCGGATCACCAGCTTGATCGGATATCTCAGCTTGAGCGAAGTGATTGAGGCGATTTCGATCAAGGTTGACGGCAAAGCGGCGGAGCTGCGCGCTGGGCTGTTCGCCGCAAATGTGCGCGAATATCTCGGGCCAGGCGGTCGGGTGAACGCCTCCATCGCGGAAACATTGCAGCAGTCCGGTCAGCGCCAATATTTCGGCCTGCTGAATAACGGCCTGTCGATTATCGCCGACGCTGCGGAGCGGACGGCGGATGGGCAAATCACGCTTGACGGCGCTCAGATCGTCAATGGATGTCAGACCTGCAACACACTCTTCGCGGCGCGGGAGCATATTCTCGAGACGCGCGATTCGGGATGGGTGCCGGCGCGCATCATGATCGGCTCTGGCGATGATTTGCGCGATCAGATTGTTGTTTCGCTCAACCGTCAGAACCAGTTCGACGAAACGCGGCTGTTCGCCGACCGCTCCTTGGTGGAGCGGATCGCTGAGGAGTTGGAGAAGACGCCGCCAGAGGCGCGGCTGTTTTTGGAGCAGCGTGAAGGGCAGTACAGCGATCGGACGGACATCGAACGTGAGCGACGCTTCACACTCTATGATCTCGCAACCAGCTACACTTGGTGTTTCCGCAATATTCGCCGCAAGTCGGATGAAAGCGAGAAGCAGATCATCCAGAATGAAATCAAACACGGCATCATTTTCGCGCGTCATCACAGCGTCCACGCTTATGTGTTCGCGTTGGAGCTGCTCCATGCGGGGCGGCTGGCCTCGGCGTCGATTCAGAACAAGGCCTGGCAGCGCTACCCGTTGAAGAAGATCTTGATCCAAGGGGTAAAGCACATCGCCGAGATCGAACTTGGCGCGTCTCTCAGTGCGGCGGCCTTCGATGATCCCGCGATCCGCGACCAGGCGATGAAGTTCGCTTGCGATCGGACGTTGGCGCAGGCCGCGGCGGATTGCGCGGCGGGCGCGGTTCAGGCGGCGTCGGCGCGCGCGCAGTTGCAGATGATCGTGAAGAACAAGGACAAGCAGGAGCTGTTGGACGAAACGAAATATTTCTGCGAGCGGCATTGGCCACAGAAGCGGCCGGGGGCGAGAAGCTAGAGTGATTTCAAATCGAATGCGCGCATTCGATGACTCGGAAATCGCGACAACTCAAATAACCGGCTGGAGTAAATTCAGGTCGGTCAACGGGTTACGCTCTTGGATCGGCGCCTCCGGTCCCTGCGCGTAGCCGGGCGCGCGCCAGCGCGGTGTGACTGGCGGGTGCTCTTGGGTCGAGCGCCGGGGAGGGGCCTGGCGCTCGACTGGCGTCCATGGCGGCGCGGCCGCCGGTTTTTTAGTGCATCAGGCCGCCCGGCGCAGCATCGCGGAGGCCCGGGAAGATCAGCCCGTTCTCATCCGACGTCACCACCACGGTCGCGCCATCGGCGATTTTGCCAGCAAGCAACAGCTCCGCCAGAGGATCCTCGACCGCCTTTTGAATCACCCGCTTCAATGGCCGCGCGCCATAGACGGGATCATAGCCGCGTTCGGCAAGCCAGCTTTTGGCCGCCTGATCAAGATCAAGCGTGATCTTCCGCTCCTCCAGCCGCTCCATTAGGCCTGACAGCTGGATATCGACGATGCCGGCCATGTTCTCCCGCGCCAACCGGTGGAACAGGATCAATTCGTCCAAGCGGTTGAGGAACTCGGGGCGGAAATGGCCGCGCACGACGCTCATCACCTGTTCCCGCGCCTCATCAGCGGGCGCGCCATCCGGCAGTGCGGCCAGGAATTCCGAGCCGAGGTTCGACGTCATGATGATCAGCGTATTCTTGAAGTCGACAGTTCGGCCCTGCCCGTCGGTCAAGCGGCCGTCATCCAGCACCTGCAGCAGCACGTTGAATATGTCGGGATGGGCTTTCTCGACCTCGTCAAACAGGACGACCTGATACGGGCGCCGGCGCACCGCCTCGGTCAGCGAGCCGCCCTCATCATAGCCGACATAGCCAGGAGGCGCGCCGATCAAGCGAGCGACCGAGTGTTTTTCCATGTATTCGGACATGTCGATCCGAACCATCGCCTGGTCGTCATCGAACAGGAACTCCGCCAGCGTCTTGGTCAGCTCCGTTTTGCCGACGCCGGTTGGGCCGAGGAACAGGAACGAGCCGATCGGACGATTGGGGTCCTGCAAGCCGGCGCGGGCGCGACGGACTGCGGTGGAAACCGCGGTGACGGCTTCGCGTTGGCCGATCACGCGCTTGCCCAGCGCTTCTTCCATCTGCAACAGCTTTTCGCGTTCGCCTTCGAGCATTTTTTCGACCGGCACCCCAGTCCATCGTGAGACGACGGCGGCGATATGCTGCGGCCCTACCGTTTCGGCGACAAGCTCGCCGCCGCTGTCCGCCGAGTTCTCAGTCGTCTGAATGCGCTGCTCCAGCTGCGGAATCACGCCATATTGGAGCTCGCCGGCTTTGGCGAGATCGCCGCGTCGTTTCGCGTCATCAAGTTCGTTGCGGGCTTCTTCCAACTGTTCTTTCAGCCCTGCGGCGGCGCCGAGCTTGTCTTTCTCGCTCTGCCATCGCGCCGTTAGCGCTGCGGACCGCTCTTCAAGGTCGACAAGTTCGATCTCAAGCGCCGAGAGACGATCGCGGGAGGCGGCGTCGCTCTCTTTTTTCAGCGCTTCCGCTTCGATCTTTTTCTGAATGATATCGCGATCCAGCGCATCCAGCTCTTCCGGCTTGCTGTCGACCTCCATCCGAACCTTGCTGGCCGCCTCATCCATCAGATCGATCGCTTTGTCCGGCAGGAAGCGGTCGGTAATATAGCGGTTGGACAGCGTTGCGGCGGCGACAAGCGCGTTGTCGGCGATGCGGACGCCATGGTGGACTTCATATTTTTCCTTGAGGCCGCGAAGGATTGAGATGCTGTCCTCAACCGTCGGCTCCTCGATCATCACGGGCTGAAAGCGGCGCGCCAGCGCTGGGTCTTTCTCAACATGCTTGCGATATTCGTCGAGCGTTGTCGCGCCGACGCAATGCAGCTCTCCACGCGCCAAGGCTGGTTTCAGAAGGTTGCTCGCATCCATGGCGCCGTCGGTTTTGCCAGCGCCCACAAGCGTGTGCATCTCGTCGATGAAGAGGACGACTCCGCCATCTGCGGATTGCACTTCGGACAGAACTGCTTTCAGCCGCTCCTCAAATTCGCCGCGATATTTCGCACCGGCGATCAATGCGCCCATATCGAGCGCGAGCAGGCTCTTGCCCTTCAGGCTCTCCGGGACATCGCCATTGACGATGCGCAACGCCAGCCCTTCGGCGATGGCGGTCTTACCGACGCCAGGCTCGCCGATCAGCACCGGGTTGTTCTTGGTGCGGCGCGAAAGCACCTGCACCGCCCGGCGGATTTCCTCATCGCGCCCGATCACCGGATCGAGTTTGCCGGCGCGCGCCTCCTCGGTCAGATCGCGCGCATAGCGCTTGAGGGCGTCATACCCTTCTTCGGCCGAGGCGCTGTCCGCGGTGCGGCCTTTGCGGATCTCTTCGATCGCGCTGTTCAGCGCCTGCGGAGAGATTCCGGCCGCCTCCAGAGCCTTGGCGGCTTCCGTTCCTTTCGCGAGCGCGATGGCGAGAAGCAAGCGCTCCGCAGTGACGAAGGAATCGCCATATTTCTTTGCGATTTCAACGGCCTGCGTAAAGAGGCGCGCGGTCTCCTGGCTCATTTGCAGCCCGCCGGCGCCAGCGCCCGAAACCTTGGGCAGCTTCGCGAGGCTCTGCTCCAGCGCAGCCGTCGCGCGCTTTGGCTCGCCGCCAGCGCGTGAAATCAATGAAGTTGCGAGCTGTTCAGAATCTTCGAGCAGAGCTTTTAGAATATGCTCCGGTCGAAATTGCTGATGTCCAGCCGCGGTCGCGTTGGTTTGCGCCGCGACCAGAAGGTTGCGCGCGCGTTCAGTGTAGTTCTCAAAATTCATGACCATCTCCCGCCGCCCGTCACTCCGGCGCGGCATTGGGCGCCCGCATTTGCGGCGCGCCAATCTGATCCCAGGCGAGGCGCTCATCCCTGAGCCGCCTCAAGCGATAATTTGGGTGGTTGGCATTGAATTCGCAAGGCGTTGCGACACGAGCACGCTGTTAAGAGAGCCTTAAGCTTAACAAGGCACAACGGTTTGCAGGCGTGAATGAGCTTGAAGAGCACCATGAACGTACAGAACGTAAATCGACGGTCATTTTTGACCGGATGCGCCTCCGCCGCGACAGCCGCGGCCATGGGCGTCATCGCAACGCCAACCGCGTCAGTGGCGCGGACAAGACGGCCTCTGGCCAGCCCCGCCGTGGCGCGCGCGCCGCATCGGCTCAAGGACGTGCGCACGATCCGCTTGACGCATCAGGCGACCGGCGACCGGTTCCGAGGCGTCTATTCCGAAAGCGGGCGCTACATTCCGGAGGTGATGGAGATCCTGAACTGGACTCTGCGCGACGTGAATGTGGACGAAGTGCGCCGCATGGACCCGAAGCTGATCGACGCGTTGAGCAATCTGCAGAATGTGTTCGATCTGGACGAGCTTATTGTCACTTCCGGCTATCGATGTCGGGCGACAAATGAGCGGATCCGCAGGCGGACCGGGCGGGCGGCGAAAAACTCCTACCATATGCATGGCATGGCCGCGGATGTGTATTCCTATAAAGTCGGCCCACGGCGGCTGGCGCGGGCGGCTTGGACATATGGCGCGGGCGGGGTGGGCTACTACCCTTATAACGGCTTTGTCCATCTGGATGTTGGCCCGCAGCGGCGCTGGCGCGGCTGAAACGCTGCGTCATCGTCGCTGACAGGGCTGGCCGCTTCGGTGTAGAAGCGGCGCATGACAGAAGCACAACGTCCCCAAATTGAAGATGGCGAGCGCCTTATTGTTGCGCTCGACTGGCCCCTCGGCGCGCCAAATGCGCTGGAGGCGGAGGCGCTGGCGTCGCGTATCGGCGACGCGGCGCGATGGTGGAAGATCGGCCTCGGCATGCTCGGCGCGGGCGGCATGGCCCTCGCGCTGGAGCTGATGAAGCGCGATGCGAAGATCTTCCTGGATCTCAAGCTTTTTGATATCGGCCAAACGGTTGAAAACGCCGTGCGCGGGGTCGTCGCGTGGGATCCTGACTATCTGACGGTGCACGGCGATCCGCCGGTGGTGCGCGCGGCTCTTGAAGGGCGCGGCGGACGCAAGACCAAGATTCTCGCGATCACAATTCTGACCAGTCTCGACCGCCAGGATCTGGATGGGATGATGATCCAGGCGGGGGATGTGCGGGAGATTACGGTCGAACGCGCCCGGCGCGCGCTTGCGGAGGGGGCGGATGGCGTGATCGCGTCGCCTCAAGAAGCAGCGCTGATCCGGGCGTTGCCGGAGGCGGCCGGACGGTTAATTGTCACCCCTGGCGTGCGTCCGCAGAGCGTTGCGGCGAAGTTGAGCGGCGCGGTCAAGGATGATCAGAAGCGTACGGCGACGCCCGCCGAGGCGATTGCAGCGGGCGCTGATCAGGTGGTGATCGGGCGGCCGATCATTGCGGCGGCGGATCCTCGCGCCGCGGCGCAGGAGATCCAGCGGCAGCTGCGCGGCGTCGCAAACGGTTCCTGAGCGGGCGGATGGGCGGCGGCGACGAGATTGGCGGTCCCTGCCTCTGCCGGGATTGCGGGTGGCGCGTTGAAAAATTCGCAGGCGAGCGCTGCCCGGACTGTCGATCGCCGCGCTTGATTGCCCATGTGGAGCTGTTCGCCCTCACCATCGCCCATGTTGATTGCGACGCATTTTACGCGTCAGTTGAGAAGCGGGATCGGCCTGAGTTGCGCGATAAGCCCGTCATTGTCGGCGGTGGTCAGCGTGGCGTGGTGTCGACGGCGTGCTATCTCGCCCGCGCCTATGGGGTGCGATCTGCGATGCCGGCGCGCCGCGCCGCTGAGTTGTGCCCACAGGCGGTGTTCGTAAAGCCGGATATGGCGAAGTATCGGGAGGCCGCCGCGGAGATCCGCGCGCGTTTCGACATGGTGACCCCCGCGGTCGAGCCGCTCTCGTTAGATGAAGCTTTCTTGGACCTTGCGGGCCTGGAGCGCCTTCACAAAGCGCCGCCGGCGGCCTTGCTGGGCGATCTTGCGCGTCGCATTGAGGCTGAGGTCGGCGTGACTGTCTCGATCGGGCTGGCCCCGAACAAGTTTTTGGCCAAAATAGCGTCGGAGCTCGACAAGCCGCGCGGGTTCGCGGTGATCGGCGCCCGTGAGGCGGTCGGGTTTCTTGAGGACAAGCCGGTTTCGATCATCTGGGGGGTTGGTCCACGCTTTTCGCAGAAGCTGATTGGCGATGGTTTTCGAACTGTCGGAGATTTGCGCCGGGCGGAGCCGAAAGCGCTGGCTGGGCGTTATGGCGCGATTGGGCTGCGCCTGGCGCAGCTGGCGCGGGCGGAGGATGCGCGCGCCGTCGTGTCACGCCGCGGCGCTAAGAGCATTTCGTCGGAGACCACGTTCCCGGAGGACATTGCGGATCAGGAGCGGCTTCAAGGTCTGCTGTGGCGGCGATGTGAGGCGCTGTCGCGCCGGTTAAAGGAAAAGGCCCTGGTTTGCGGCGGCGTTGCTTTGATCTTGAAAACGGCTGATTTTCAGCGGCTTTCCCGTCGTCGGACATTGGAGGCGCCAACCGCGTCTGCGGAGCGTCTGTACCAGGCGACGGAGCCGTTGCTGCGGCGAGAGACGGCGGGGGGCCGCGCCTTTCGGCTGCTGGGGGTCGGGGCGCTGGCGCTCGGCTCCGCGGAGGAGGGCGGGGGCGAGCGTGATCTGTTCGGCGCGCCGGAGCGGGATGTGTTCAAGGCGGAAGAGGCGATCGATGCGATTCGCGCAAAGTTTGGCGATAGCTCCATCCTGAAAGGCCGGGCGCTGAAGGCTCGAGGATCGACTTCGGACGATTAGATCGACTTACGCGGCGACAGGCGATGCAGCCAGACCACAACTATCGGGTGCATAACAGTCATGTGTGCGTAAAATGGGCGCCACCCCCTTTAAATTGCCGAGCCAAATAACCTAAATTGGCACGTGGCTTGACGGCCATTGCCCTTTTGGGCGTTTCCTCCCTAGACTTGAGCCGCGTCCGACGCGGCCTTTTTTTGTCTAGATGTCGCCTTATTTAAGGCGAGAATGCATTTATTCAGCCGCCAGAGACCCGGTTTGTGTTGTGATCAGAGCGCAAATGTCAGCCGCAACTGGTCGAAGTCTGTCCACAATTTCGTGAAATGCGTCGCCCCGTCGCACATTCTCTTCATCGAGGTAGAGGCCGCGGTCAATTTCGATCTGTATTGCGCTGACGCCGGCCGCCGGGCGCCCAAACCGTTCCGTGATGTAGCCCCCGGCAAAAGGAGCGTTGCGGCTTACGGTAAAGCCCGCACGCCGGAACGATGTTTCAATCGCGCATACATATTCAGGCGGCGCGGCGGAGCCAAAGCGGTCGCCCAGGATGATTTCGGCGCCATTGGTGATCAGGTTTTTGCTGCGAGCGCTGGACGGCATCGAATGGCAATCGATCAGCAGCGCCGTCCCAAACAGCCGTCGCGCGCGCTCGAGCAATCTGCCCAGGCGGCGATGGTAGGGCGTATGCCAATGATCCAGACGCGCCTGAGCTTCGTCGGCGCTCAGCCGGCAATCGTAAATCGGCATCCCCTCGGCGACGATCCGTGGAACGACCCCAAGCCCGGCGGCGACGCGTGTGCTGTGGGGCGCAAGAGCCGCCCCGTCAATTAAGTTGGGGTCTAGTTCGGTTGGCCGGCGGTTAAGGTCGACAAAAGCGCGGGGCGCCACTGCGGAAATCATTGGCGCGCCGAGAGAAATCGCAGGGCTGAACAGTTCTTCGACAAACGCGTCTTCTGACGCGCGCAGATCTTTTAAGCTGAGCCGGGCCGCAGCCACGAAGTCGCCGAAGTATGCGCGGCCACTATGCGGCGAACTGAAAACAACGCCAGATAGAAGCTGGGGCGGTTCTGAAACGCGGTAAGGCGACGCTCGACACGCGGCCTCATGCGGAGCGGGCGCAAACTTGAATGCTTCGGAGTCTGACGTCACTCGACGGTCCTGCTTCGTTATTATTTCTGCCGATCAAGCTTCGCTTAACCGGGTTCTGTTTATCTCAGAGGCGATCAATCATGAAACGCCAGGGGTCAGGTCGGATGGCGCGCATAATGCTCATCACCAGCGACGATATGATTCGACGCTATATCGGCGAAAAACTCAAGCGCGCCGGCCATTTCGTCACGCGCGTTGCTCAACCTGAGGTGGCGTTGACCATCCTTTCGGAGAGCATACACGATGTGTTGCTGCTCGGGGTCGAGAGCGACGAGGCCGAGGCGCTTACTTTCGCGGGCGAGGCGCTGGACCTCGATCCGGAAATGCGGCTGCTGTTTATCGCGGGCTTTGCGCTCGTGCCGCTGCTTTCCAGCGAAGATGATGATGGCGGGCTATATGACAAGCTTGGCGAGCCAGCGCATCTGAACCAGTTGGTCTCTGAAGTCGGTCGCATGTTGGCCGCTTGACCGCCAAAAGGCTGTTTAAGTACTTGCGCGGCCGCTTCTTCATAGCTATACGACCCTCCTCATGCAGCGACGGGCGCGTAGCTCAGTGGGAGAGCACTACGTTGACATCGTAGGGGTCGCTGGTTCAATCCCAGCCGCGCCCACCATCGACTGCTAGGCGACGCCAGTGTGGCGCGCCTTTTGTATTTTAGAGGAGGCGCTGCTCCGTCGGCGTCGGAGCAGGGCCATGAAGATCAAGAACTCGCTCAAGTCCTTGAAAAACCGTCACCGCGATTGCCGCGTTGTGCGCCGCCGCGGACGGGTTTACGTCATTAACAAGACGCAGCGCCGTTTTAAGGCGCGTCAAGGCTAAGGTGCTGCGCGCATAAGCGCACAGACAAGTCACTATCCGATCATCTCAGGCGGCGTCGCGAGTTTCTCGCGGCGTTTTCGTCGTTCGCGCGCGCATCATTTCCTGCTTGAGCTGAGGGCGAGTGGCTCTGGTAAGGTTGGAAATTTGTATGGGTTTGGTCGGCGTTCAAGACGCTCGGTAGCGGTCGCTACATATGCTAAACGCCCGGCGCAGCGCGCGGGCGTTTAACTTACTCACAAATAGAGTAGAGGCGAAAACGCCGCCATCCCCGGCGTCGCGAATCCGCGTCACTCCCTCCCGTAGACTTGAGCACGCTTATTTTCCAAGGCGCTCACGCGATCTTTCGTCACGTTGAGGACACATAAACGAAAGATCGCGTCACGGGTCAAGCGCAAGAATGCGCTTTATGCAGCCAACTTGTTTTTAGTTTATCCACAGGCCTGCGGAGATGCTCGCTCTACTCAGCGGCGATCTCGCCCGTGCGTTGCGTCGTCTCGATTGTAATCTTGCGAGGTTTCAACGCTTCGGGGACTTCGCGCACGAGATCGACGTGCAAAAGACCGTTCTCAAGTCGCGCTCCAACAGCGCGAACATGGTCCGCGAGCTTGAAGCGGCGCTCGAAGGCGCGTTCAGCAATCCCGCGATGCAGATATTGGGTTTCCGCCTGATCTCGTTCTTGTCGAGCGCCGCTGATGACCAGCTCGCCATCTTTGCTCTCGATCGAGATGTCCGCCTCGGAGAAACCTGCGACAGCAACGGTGATGCGGTAATCGTCCTCAGCCAGCTTTTCGATGTTGTAAGGCGGATAGCCGCCGCCATTCTCCGACCTGGTCAACGCGTCCAGCGTGCTCGCCATCCGGTCAAAGCCAACACTCGTGCGGTACAGGGGGGTCAGATCAATAGTGCGCATAGTTATACCCTCATCATGAGCGATATTCACCGGAGGCCGCGCCGCCTTCAACTTCGGAAGACGGATGTGCGCGCCCCCTCAAGCCGATTCTCAGCTTGATCGAACAAGTAGAACCCGTCTGGCGTTCTACGTCGCTGACATGGGTAGTGCGTTTTTGCGCGTCAAGGGGCGGCGGCGGCGTTCGGCTAGTCGGACGCTTCGGAATGGGCGTCCGTGTCCGGAGCTAAGGCCCGACGCGGCGGCCCGCTCTGATCCTGGCGCGCTTCATGGGCGGCGGCGGCGAGACGCATTTCCCGATCATAATAGGCGCGCAGGTGTGGGCGGACGCTCTCGGCGCCCTCTTCCCGCGCCTCGGCGATGGCTTCGACCGCATTTTTCAGTTCGATCGTGCGCAGGGCCGTCTTAACCGGGCCGATTGCTGCTGGGCGCACTGACAACGTCTTGAACCCAAGCGCCGCCAGCGCAATCGCGTCGACCGGGCGCGCCGCCATTTCGCCGCAGAAGGAAAGGCGGACGCCCGCCGCGCGGCACCGTGTGACGATATGGTCGAGCAGGTTAACGAAGCTGGTCGAGAGCGGATCATACCGGCTGCGCACGCGCTGGTTGCCGCGATCCGCGGCGAAGAAGAACTGGAACAGATCATTGCCGCCGACCGAGATAAAGTCGGCCACTTCAAAGAAACGGTCCGGCGCGAAGGCGAGCGCCGGGGTTTCAAGCATGGCGCCGACTTCAATCGAAGTGGGCGGCGTGCGCCCCTGCTTATCCAGCCGCTCCACCTCTTGCAGCAGCAGATCTCTGGCGCGATAGAATTCGGACGCAGTGGCGATCATCGGGAACATCACGCGCAGTTTGCGCCCAGCGGCGGCGCGCGTCAGCGACTGCAGCTGCATACGAAACAGCAGCGGGCGATCCAGCGCGATTCGAATCGCCCGCCAGCCGAGGGCTGGATTCTCCTCCGCCTCGCCTTTTAGAAACGGCAGCCGTTTGTCGCCGCCCATATCAAGCGTTCGGAACGTGACAGGCGCTTCGCCCGCAGCGTCAAAAACGCGTTGGTACAAGCGGGTCTGCGCCTCTCTGCGTGGCGCGCGATCATTGATGAGATACTGAAGCTCGGTTCGGTAGAGGCCTACGCCTTCCGCGCCGCTGTCGCTCAGGCTGGGCATATCGGTCAGCAGGCCCGCGTTCATTTCAAGCCGAACCCGAGCGCCATCTCGGGTTTCCGCCGGCAGATCGCGGATCGCGCGATATTGCTCCGCGAGTTGCGCCTTGAGGGCGATCGTCTCGCGATAGGCGCTAACGACGCTGGATTCCGGCCGCACCAAAACGCGGCCGACATCGCCGTCGACGATCATTGGGTCGCCCGTCTCAACCCGATCAATCAGTCCCCGCAATCCGATCGCCAGCGGAATATTGAGCGCCCGCGCGACAATGGCGGCATGGCCGCCGGAAGAGCCTTCCTCAAGCGCCAAGCCCCTCAGTCGGCCGCGCGCATAGTCCAGCAGCTCGCCAGGGCCGAGATTGCGGGCGACCAGGATGGCGTTTTCCGGAAGGTCCTCCGGCGTTGGCGGCGCAAGACCAAGCAAGGTGCGCAAAAGGCGGTTGGCGAGATCATCGAGATCCGAGAGGCGTTCGCGCAGATACGGGTCCGCGGTGCGCTCCAGCCGGCGCTGTGTCTCATTTTGCACATGCTCGACCGCGGCCTCCGCCGACAGGCCGCTATCCACCGCCGCTTCGAGCCTCCGCAGCCAGCCGCTATCATGCGCGAAAAGGCGGTAGGTTTGCAGAACGTCGCGATGCTCATCATCCGCATCGCCATCCACCATTTCATCCAGGCGCTCTTCCGCGACCAGCCGATCCACTTCCCCGCGCAGCTGGCGCATCGCTTCGGAGAGGCGGCTCCGCTCCGTCGCCACATCTTCGGCTATTGGATTGGCGAGCAAGATTTTCGGTTCATGCAGCACGGCGCCACCCATCGCCACGCCTTCGGCCCCGGATGCGCCATTGAGCAGAACCGGTCCGCGGCGGCTGATGGAGGGAGCCTCGCGCTCGGTGAAAAGCGCGCCAGCGTCCGCCATCTCCGCGATGACCATGGCGACCAGCTCAAGCGCGTCAACTTCATCTTGATCGTAGATGCGGCGGGCTTTGTTCTGAACGACGAGAACGCCCAACACATGCCCTTGGCGCACAATCGGCGCGCCAAGAAACGACTGATAGATCTCTTCGCCGATGCCGGGAACGAATTGGAAGCCGGGCGTTGATTGCGCCTGATCGGTGTTGATCGGCTCGCCTGTTTGCGCAATGCGTCCGACAAGGCCCTGGCCCAGATGCAGCCGCGCAAGTTCGGGCGCATTGGGGTTGAGCCCCTCATTCGCGATCAGCACAAGCTCATCGCTCGGGTTTAACATGTATAGCGAACATACTTCGGCAACCATATTGGTTGCGATCAGCCGCGTAATGCGGCGCAGCCGATCGTCGCCACGGCCTGATTTGGCCATGGTCTCGCGCAGCTGACGCAGCATCGCCCGCGTGCTCGCGCCGCTTTGTAGCTGGTGCGGCTTGTAGCTCATGGTCCCTCAGACGCCTGTCCGTTCAACGCGTCGGCCAACTCCGCGCGCAACCGCTTAATGATCGGGGCGACCTGCTGCAATCAGCCAGGGCCGCCGCTCGATGCGTCGAGCGGGACACACAGATTAGCGCCAAAGACTCGGATGGGACAGTTTTAGATTGCCTGAAGCGCGCACGCCGCGGTGTGGGCGGCGTTACACGCACGTCAGGCGTGTAGATGCGGTTACTCAGCGGTCGGCGCGTCCAGCCCAAACGCCGTATGCAGCGCGCGCACGGCGAGTTCCGTATATTTGCGGTCGACCAAGACGCTGATTTTGATCTCCGAGGTGGTGATCACCTGAATGTTCACGCCCTCTTTCGCCAGCGCGGCGAACATCGATTGCGCAACGCCGGCGTGGCTGCGCATGCCGATGCCGACGACCGACACTTTCGCGACATCCTTATCAGTCTGCAGAGACGCGTAGCCGAGTTCGCTGTGCACCGTCTCCAACGCGGCGAGGGCGCGATCGACGTCGGCGAGGCCGACCGTGAAGGTCATGTCCGTGAAGCCGTCGTCGGAGATGTCCTGGACAATCATGTCGACATTGACGCCGGCTGCGCCGAGCGGGCCGATCAGCGCGGCCGCCACGCCCGGCTTATCCGGCACGCGCCGAACGGTGATTTTCGCTTCGTCGCGCGAATAGGCGACGCCGGAGACGACGTTGCTCTCCATTTTGTTCTCCACGATCTCATTTTCCGCGCAAACGATGGTTCCGGGCAGATCGCTGCCGATCGGATCGCCAAAGCTCGAAAGCACCTGCACCACAACGTCATGCCGCATTGCAAGTTCAACGGAGCGGGTTTGCAGCACTTTCGCGCCGAGGGACGCCAGCTCCAGCATTTCTTCGAACGCGATCCGTTCGATCCGCCGGGCCGCGGGCACAACGCGCGGGTCGGTCGTATAAACGGCGTCGACATCCGTATATATGTCGCAGCGCTTCGCGCCGATCGCCGCGGCCACGGCGACGGCTGAAGTGTCCGAGCCGCCCCGGCCCAGTGTCGAAACGCGCCCATCCGGCGCGACGCCTTGAAAACCCGGGATCACGGCGTGCAGCCCTTCGGCGAACTTCCGCTCAATCGCGCTGGCGTCGATGCTGGTGATGCGGGCGGCGCCGTGGGCGTCGGTCGTGCAAATGGGCACTTGCCAGCCCTGCCAGGAGCGTGCGGGAACGCCAAGTTCTTGCAAAGTGAGCGCCATCAGCCCCGCGGTCACCAGCTCCCCCGAGGAGACGACCGCATCATACTCGCGCGCATCATACAGAGGTCCGACGCTGCGGACCAAGTCAACGAGCCGGTTCGTCTCACCGGCCATTGCGGAAACGACCACGGCGACTTCATGGCCGCGCTCAACCTCGGCGGCTACTTTCTTAGCTGCGTTTTTTATCCGGTCGAGATCGGCGACGGAGGTGCCGCCAAACTTCATCACGAGGCGCTGTTTCGCGCTGGGCTGCTGAGCGGCGGCGGACATCGGCCGGTCCTCATCGTCAAATTAATCTCAAATGGGCGATCCTCGCCCGCATCGACGCCGCGCCAAAGTGCGGCGTCCGCGCTCGATACGGCAGCTTGCGGCGCAAATCCAGTCGCGCGAACGCGATTCGGCCCAGCGTCAATCGTCGCGGCGGTTAATCCAGGGCACTTGCGCGATGGGGACGCCGTCTTCGACAAGGTCCTCAATCTCGGCGCTCGTTGCGTCGCCATAGATCGGCCGCTCTTCACTTTCGCCTTCATGGATGCGGCGGGCTTCGGCGGCGAAGCTGTCGCCCACATTGTCTGCGCTGCTTTCGATATGGGAGCGTAGCGCCCAAAGCCGCTCCTCCAGCGCGCGCCGCACCACTTCCGGGCTTGGCTCCGAGGTTGGGGCGGGCGGCTCAGCGGGCGCAGTCGGTTCTGGCGTGTCCGCGGGCGCAGGGGCTGGCGATGGTTCGGCGGCTTGCGTCGTCGAAATGTTGGGCGCCATGAGCGATTTGACGATCTTGCGCCGGCCGCAGGTTGGGCAGGCGACATGCCCGGACGCGAGTTGGCTGTCGCAGGCGGCGCTGTTTTGGAACCAGGCCTCAAACCGACAGCCGGCTTCGCAGCTGAGCGTATATTTGATCATCGAATTGCGCTCTCTCCTATGTCGGCGCGCGGGGCGCGCCTGCCGGCTTCGTTGTTTCGCGCCAGATTTGGGCGCCGCGGCCCGATTCGGCGCACGGCCTCCGCCGCGCAGGGCCTTGCATCGGCGCAGTTTATCCAACCCGACCCGAAGGGCAATCAAACTCCCGCGCTCCGCGTCAGCGCTAGGAGGTCGACGCGCGTGGTTTTGCCGCCTAAGGAGCTGTCCAAGACGTTTTTCGCCTTTGCGCGCTCCATTTATGTCCTGGGGCGCCGAGCGAGCGTCGAAACGCGGCAAATGAATGGCGACGAGATATGTCTGCGCACCTGACTAAGCCTCCAGCAGCGACATCGCGCGATACGCGGCGCACTGCGATCAAGGACGCGATCGATCTAACCACGCCGGCTGCGGTGGCTGCGGTTGCCGCAGCCGGCGTATCGGGGATGTTCGACGCCTCGACCGCTTCAGCAATCGGGGTTGGCGTAGGGGCGGCGGCCGGGGCTGGCGTCGGCGCCCTCATGCGGCGCAAAACTTCTCCGCTTTCGCTCTTGGCGCCGCGCCCATCGCCGCCCCAACCTCGGCAGGTCGGGCACGAGATTATCGAATTCCTCCCGCTGGCGTTGTTCGTTCTCGATGCGCGCGGCCGGGTGCTGTTTGCGAATGCGGCCGCGACGAGCGATTTCGGCAAGGATCTGGTCGGGCGGCACTACTCGTTAATCTTGCGGGCTCCGAGCTTGGTGGAGGCGGTCGCGCGGGCTTCGATGGCGGGCGCCGGCGGCGACGCCGGGAAAAGACCGGCGGTTGAGCCTGGGGACGGCGCTGCGGAAGCGGCGTTTACGGTCCATCGGCGACATGAGCGGCACATGTTGGCCTATGTGCGCGCGGCGCCGCCTGCGCTGGATCTGCCGTGGCGCACCGACGCGGGGCTGGGGCCGGAGCTGCGCCGCGCATCCGTCTTGATCATGGTGCAGGATGTGACGCGGGCGCGTCGGGCCGAGCGGCTGCATCGCGATTTTGTCGCCAACGCGTCTCATGAGCTCAAAACGCCTCTGGCCTCCATTGCAGGTTTCGTGGAGACGCTGCGGGGGCCCGCCAAAGACGACCCGCCGGCCCATGAGCGCTTCTTGGCGATTATCGCAGAGCAGGCAGAGCGCATGACGCAGCTTGTTGATGATCTGCTGTCTTTGAATCGGATCGAGCTGAATGAGCATGTGCGCCCACGGGACAATGTCGATCTGCGCGAAGTGATCGCGAACGCAATGCGCGCGGCCACGCCAGACGCCGCCGCCGCCGAGGGGCGTCCGATTTGCGAATTGGCGCTGGAGCCGGATTTGCCGCTGGCGCGCGGCGATGATCGCGAGCTTACGCGGGCCTTCGTCAATTTGATCAGCAACGCGTTAAAATATGGCGGCGACGGGCGTCGACCTCGGGTTAGCTCAGCCCGTCGCAGCGGCGCGCGCGCGTTGGTCGGCGTGACGGTGGAGGATTTCGGTCCTGGGATTCCGAAGGATCATATTCCTCGGCTCGGCGAACGCTTCTATCGGGTTGAGGGAGGAACGACTCGGGGCAAGAGCGGAACCGGCCTGGGGCTCGCGATTGTCAAACATGTTGTGGTTCGCCACCGCGGGTTGTTGGAAATCGACAGCGAGGTCGGACGGGGCAGCCGTTTTACCGTTTGGCTGCCGGAGGCCCCGATTCCGCCATCAAATTCGGTCTAGTTGGGGTATAACCCGGCTTCGGGCAACTTTGTATAGACATATTTGCGCTAACTCGCGTTTTTGTCAGGTGTCGTGAAGCAAAATCGTCGTCGCTCGTTCATCAATCAGTCGCTGGCCCCCTCTAGTTTCCGCGGCCGATCGCGGCGTCTGGGTTCGGATTGCGAACCCAGGTGTGCTGCGACGCTTCGTGACTATTAGGGAGATTAGCAGTGAAGATGACCCGCTTCGGCCTCATCGCCGCCGCCGCCGCAGTCGCCGTCACCGGCGCAGCTCACGCCCGCGACACCGTCAAGATCGCTGGTTCGTCGACCGTACTTCCGTACGCTCGCATCGTTGCTAAAAACTTCGGTGAAGAGAACCCAGAGTACAAAACCGTTGTTGAGTCGGGCGGTTCGTCGGCAGGCATCAAAGAATTCTGCAAAGGCGTCGGCACCCAGTACATCGACATCGCCAACTCATCGCGCGCAATGAAGTCGAGCGAAGTTAAAGCTTGCGCTTCGAAAGGCGTCACCGACATCATCGAAATCAAATTCGGCTATGACGGCATCGTATTCGCTTACGACGCTAAAGGCCCGAAAATTGAATTCGAACCAATCGACATCTACCGCGCTCTGGCGAAAGAAATCGTCAAAGACGGCAAGATCATTGCTAACCCAAACAAAACCATGAAGGACGTTCAAGGCGAATATCCTGCATGGAAAATCGCTTTCTTCGTTCCTGCTTCGAACCACGGCACCCGTGAAGTTTTCGAAGTTAAGGTTCTGGAAAAAGGTTGTAAGGACCTGGGCGACTACGACGTCTTCAAGAAAGAAGCTGAAGCTAAAGGCCTGAAAGGCAAAAAAGCTAAAAAAGCTGCTTTCAAGCGTTGCGTTAGCATGCGCACCGACGGTTCGGTCACCGAGATCGCTGGCGACTACACCGAGACCCTGGCTGGCATCAAAGGCAACAAGACCGGCTTCGGCGTCTTCGGCCTGGCGTTCTACGAGAACAACAAAGACACCCTGCGTGTTGCTCCGGTTTCGGGCGTTGTTCCTACCGCAGCTGCAGTTGCTTCGGGCAAGTACCCAGTGTCGCGTCCTCTGTACTTCTACGTCAAGAAAGCGCACCTGGGCGTTATCAAAGGCATGAAAGAGTACGTCGAGTTCTTCATCTCGGAAGCAATGACCGGCCCTAAGTCGCCGACCGTTGCATACGGCCTGGTTGCTGCTCCAAAAGCTGAGCGTGAAGCAACCCGTGCTAAGTTCGCTAAAGAGAGCAAGTAATCGCTTTCTCGCAGGAGGCGACTTGCCGCCTCCTGCACCTCATTGGGCCTGACGCTCGCCGTCATCGGCCCGTTTATTCGTTTTGACGCCGCCTTCCTGGCGTGCGCAAGTGTCAGGAGACGGGCCTATGCAAGCCCTTGATTTCGTGACCGCGCCTAATCTTGCTCTCGTCGTTTTAGCGTTAGCAGTTATCGGCTATATCATCGGCCGGGTGCGGGCCGTCGCTGCGAGTAAGGGCGATCCGTCGTCACTGCACTCGCGTCCAGGCTATCACGCGGCGTTCGTGTTTATTTGGACTGGCCTTCCAGCTCTGGTCGTGCTGGCGGCATGGGTGGTTCTGCAGCCCTTTTATGTCGAGCCAAAGGGCTACGAGGTCTTTCCAAAGAGCGTGATGGAGAGCACGACCCAGCCGGCCGACCTCAAGATGGACGTTGTTAAGTCCATCGCCAAAGCGCTGGAAGATTTTAGCCCTGAACAGCGCGAAAAGCTCGTGCTTGGCTTCCGCGATATCGAAAGCGCGCTTGATCGCGCTGGCGTCGCGGTTGCGGAGATCGATCAGAGCTACATGCCGCGGGCGGCTCAGGTGATCTTCGAGACGCGCCAGAGCTTAAAGCCGATCATGGCGGCTGTGGTTCTCGGGCTTGCGGTCATCGGCTTCATCTTCTCGATCGCGGTTGTTTCGCGTCGCATGCGCGCGCGAAATCGGGTGGAGACTGCGGTTCGCGGCATGCTGATCATCGCCTCGAGCATCGCGATCCTGACGACATTTGGCATCGTGTTCGCGCTGATCTTCGACACGATCCGCTTCTTCAGCGTTGTACCGTTCCAAGACTTCCTGTTCGGTTTGACTTGGGATCCGACCTTCCAGGGCGCGGATGAAGAAGGGCACTCGGTCGACTCGCGCGGCTTTGGCTTCGTGCCGCTCATCTTTGGCACGGTCTATATCAGCTTTATCGCGCTGCTGGTGGCTGTGCCGATCGGGTTGTTCTCGGCGATCTACATGGCTGAATTCGCGACGCCGCGTTTCCGCTCCATCGCCAAGCCGGTGCTGGAGGTTCTGGCTGGCGTTCCGACGATCGTCTACGGCTTCTTTGCGCTGGTGACGGTCGGTCCGGCTCTCGCCGAATTTTTCACCAATACGCTCGGCCTTGAAGCTCAAGGACGCAGCGTTCTGACAGCGGGCATCGTGATGGGCATCATGATCATCCCATTCGTCTCATCGCTGTCGGACGACATCATCACCGCGGTTCCGCAAAGCTTGCGCGACGCGTCGTTGGGCCTTGGCGCAACCAAGGCGGAGACAGTGCGGATCGTCCTGCTCCCTGCTGCGCTGCCGGGCATCATGGCGGCGGTGCTGCTCGCCGCTTCGCGCGCCATCGGCGAAACGATGATCGTGGTGCTTGCCGCGGGCGCAACCGCGCAGATTACTGCGAACCCTTTGGAAGCGATGACGACGATCACCGTGACCATTGTTAACCTGCTGAAAGCAGATACGGACTTCACCTCTCCGCAGGCGCTGTCGGCCTACGCGCTCGGCATCACGCTGTTTGTCGTGACCCTTGTGATGAACGTCTACGCTCTTCGGATCGTGCGTAAATATCGGGAGCAGTACGAATGACCGACACCACGGACACTCAAACCGCCGTTCCTGCTGCGGCGAAGGGCCCGAAGTCGAAGCAAGACATCGGTATTGGTCGGCGCCGCTTCGCCGAATGGCGCCTCAAGATGTACGGCTTGTTCGCAATTGCGGTCGCCGTTGGCGCGCTGGCGGTGCTGCTGTACTCGATCGTGAGCCAGGGGGCCAAAGGCCTTTCGACGATCGATGCTGAGATCGAGTTTGTCTACGATCCGGCGCTGGTTGACCGTGAGGGCGACCTTGTCAAACGCTTTGGCGAAGGCGCGGACTTGCTCGCGTCATTCGCCAAGCTCTCAAAGGAAGAGCAGGCGGCGGTGGTCGATCGGCCTCGTAAGACGTCGTACCGCCCTTATGTTCAGGCCGCGTTTCTCAAGCGCCTCGGCATCGATCCTGATGATGAGAGCCCCGAGAACCTGAAGAAGCAGGATGAGGCGCTTGCGCTGCTCTCGCCGCGGATGGACGTGCTCGTGTGGCAGAAGATCCAGCAGGATCCAACGCTGTTCGGCAAGCCTGTCAAACTTCAGTTCCTCCTTTCCGGCGAAGTTAAGGCGTATCTGGACGGCATCATCACGAAAAAAACTCCAGAAGCGCGTCGCGCGCTGAAGGACGGCTCGTTGGCGCTGATTGATAAGCTCGTCGCCGACGGCACGATCAAATATCGCGTGCGATGGGAGCTTCTGACCAACAAACAATCCACTGACCCGGAAGATCACGGTCTGCTGACCGGCCTGATCGGGTCGGCGTACATGATGCTGATCGTACTGGTTGTCGCCGTTCCAATTGGCGTGGCCGCCTCCATCTACTTGGAGGAATACGCGCCAAAGAACCAGCTGACGGACATTATCGAGGTTAACATCAACAACCTTGCGGCGGTTCCGTCGATTGTTTTTGGTCTGCTTGGCTTGGCGGTCTTCATCAACTTCATGGAGCTCGAACGGTCGACCCCGATTGTCGGCGGCTTGGTGCTGAGCTTGATGACCCTTCCAACGGTGATCATCGCAACCCGAGCCGCTCTAAAAGCAGTGCCGCCGTCGATCCGCGAAGCGGCTCTCGGCGTGGGGGCGTCTAAGACCCAAGCGGTATTCCATCATGTTCTGCCTCTGGCGTTGCCGGGAATTCTGACGGGAACGATTATCGGTCTGGCGCAGGCGCTGGGCGAGACCGCGCCGCTGCTGGTGATTGGCATGAACGCGGTCGTCTCCAATGTGCCGACGACCCCGTTCGATGAGTCAACCTCGCTCCCATCGCAGATCTATGAGATGGCGAGCCAGGATAAGGTCGCGCTTTGGGCGCCAGTCACCTCCGCCTCGATTATCGTGCTGCTCTCGTTCCTGATGATCATGAACTTGACCGCGGTGTTCTTGCGCAGGCGCTTCGAGCGTAAATGGTAAGAGTGCAATGAGCCTGCTGCGCCCGCTGAATGCGGGCGTAATGATCAGCGGGTTGGGGACATAGCCGGGACGCCGGCTGATTGAAAGGGACTATCGATGACCGATATGACGACGACGGCGGCTGCTGCCGCGGCGCCGGCCACCGATCCTAACGCGGTCGGCTACAAAATGACCGCGCGTAATGTGGATGTGTATTACGGCGAGACCCGCGCCATTAAAGACGTTTCGATCGACATTTTGGATCGGACCGTAACGGCATTCATCGGCCCGTCGGGCTGTGGCAAGTCGACTTTCCTGCGGTGTCTGAACCGTATGAACGACACGATCGACATCTGCCGCGTGACTGGTGAAATCAAGCTGGATGGCGGCGATATCTATGATCGCAGTGTTGATCCGGTTCAGCTGCGCGCGCGGGTTGGCATGGTGTTCCAGAAGCCGAACCCATTCCCGAAATCGATCTATGACAACGTCGCTTATGGCCCTCGTATCCACGGGCTGACCCGAAATAAGGCCGACCTCGATGAAATCATCGAGATGTCGCTGCGCCGCGCCGCCATGTGGGATGAGGTGAAGGACCGTCTCGATGAGCCGGGCACCGGCCTGTCGGGTGGTCAGCAGCAGCGTCTTTGCATCGCGCGGGCAATCGCAACGTCGCCGGAAGTTCTGCTGATGGACGAGCCTGCGTCGGCGCTTGACCCGATTGCGACCTCGAAGATCGAAGAGCTGATCGACGAGCTGCGCCAGAACTTCTCGATCGTGATCGTTACGCACTCGATGCAGCAGGCGGCTCGCGTCAGTCAGAAGACCGCGTTCTTCCACCTGGGCAATCTGGTTGAGTTCGACGACACGTCGAAAATCTTCACCAACCCGTCTGAAGAGCGGACGCAGGACTATATCTCGGGCCGCTTTGGCTAAGAGCTTGAGTGCATTTGCACTTCTGCGCTGCGGCGTGCTTGGCGCCGCGGCTGTCATAAAAACAACACATCGTGGCGCTAGCGCACCGGTTCGATCTGAGCGGCGGCGCCGACGCCGCAGCAGGCATGGGGTATGAGGTGGAGGCTGGCGTGTCGCTGGGGCGTGAGGGAGGTTCGTTCGAAAACGATCTGCAGACGCTTCGCGCTCGCCTCGCGGAAATGGGCGGATTTGCCGAGGAGCAACTCGCCAAAGCTCTCAATGCCGTCAGCGCCAGGGACCCTGCGCTCGCTCGCTTGGTCGTGATCCGTGATTCTGAGCTCGACCGTCGGGAGGCGGCGGTTGAAGAGCTGGCTTTGCGGACATTAGCGTTTCGGCAGCCGCTGGCTCAGGATTTGAGAGAAACTGTTGCGGCGCTGAAAATTGCAAGCACTCTGGAGCGCATTGGCGACCTCGCCAAGAATATCGCGCGAAGAGTCCCAGCTCTTCTTGAAGAGGATCGGCCGCGCGTTGATGTCGGTATTGCGCGCATGGGGCGCTTGGCGCAAGCGCAATTGACCGATTGCCTAGACGCCTATGGCTCGGAAGACGCCGTTAAGGCAAAGGATGTCTGGGCGCGTGATGTTGAGCTGGATGAACTCTACAATAGTTTATTTCGAGAGCTAATCTCGCAAATGACTCAATCGCCTCGGCTGGTCAGCCAAGGCGCTCATCTGATGTTTTTGGCAAAAAATCTTGAGCGTATCGGCGATCACACAACATTTGTCGCAGAAATGACGTATTATATCGTCGTTGGCGCGCCGCTCAGTGATGAGCGGCCTAAGGGTGAGCCGCTCGTTCCGCTGACTGAGGCGGATGAGGATCTGGTGGACACGCTTGGAGCGCGGACGAAGTTTTGACGCTCTCTCCCCTTGCATCGCGCATGTCTCGCGGGCGCAAAGGGCGGGCGGGATCGGCGTAGGCGACGCTCTCATGGCGTAAGCGCGTTTTCGGGCGAGCGCGTGAGCGATTGCGATCTGATGGAGGCTCGGCATGGCGGCGCGAGTTCTAGTGATTGAAGACGAGGAAGCGCTGTGCGCATTGCTCGAATATAACCTTGGACGAGAAGGGTTTGAGGTTGCGGTCTGTCGCAATGGCGAAGAAGCGTTGGAGTACTTGAAAGAGGAAAAGCCAGACCTTGCGATCCTGGATTGGATGTTGCCGCATGTCTCAGGCATAGAGCTGTGCCGTCGCATTCGGGCGCAAAGCGACACGCGCGAGATGCCGGTGATTATGCTGACCGCGCGGAGTGAGGAAGAAGACCGGATCCGCGGGCTCGACACCGGCGCCGATGACTATCTGACCAAGCCCTTTTCAATCACTGAATTGGTGGCGCGGATCAAAGCCGTGCTGCGCCGAGCTCGTCCCACCCTCGCTGGCGATATTGCGACGTTTGGCGATGTGGTTTTGGATCGTGAAACGCGGCGTGTGCGTCGTGGCGAGCGGGAAGTTCATGTTGGCCCGACCGAGTTCCGGTTGTTGGACTGCTTGATGCAGCGGCCTGGTCGGGTCTTTAGCCGCGAGCAGCTGCTGGATCTCGTCTGGGGGCGCGATGTTTATGTTGAGGCCCGCACTGTCGATGTGCATGTCGGGCGTCTGCGTAAGGCGTTGAACCGCAGGGGGGATCGGGATCCGATCCGCACGGTCCGCGCGGCTGGATACGCGCTTGACGAAACCTACGCAGCCGCGAACGCCAGTGCGGCCGCGGGCAGGGCGCAGCCTAACGGCCTCGCGCCGGATGCTGGTGAAACGGCATAGGGCTTCGTCGCCTGTTCGCAGCAAGTTTCACATCAAGAAAAAGCCGGCGATCGAGCCGGCTTTTTGTTTGCAATCAACAAACCCTAGAGTGATTCCAAATCGAATGCGCGCATTCGATGTCTCGGAAATCACGACCACTCAAAGAGAGAGCATTTTCATGACCGCAATTGTTTCGAAAATGCTCTAACTTCAAATCGCTCTAGGACGCGTCGCGCGTTAGGCCGAAGCCGCCCTCGCGCGCGTCCGCTCGCGATCGCGGCGGGACGACATCGGCTGATAGGCGACCTGAACGTGGGCTGCGCAATAGGGTTTCTCCGGCGCGCATGGAAGACCGCAGAAATAGAAATCGTCGGTGCTCGGATCGCCGATTGGCCATTTGCAGGTGCGTTCGTTCAGCTCCAGCAGATGCAGCTTTCGCGCGTTGCGCTCCGCCTCAGCCGCGAGCGCTGCAACAGGGTTCACGCCCTCTTCTTCTCCATCCATCTCAGTGGCGGGCTCGAAAGCGTTGGAGCCTGGCGCGGCAAGCGCATCATCGGCGCGCGTTTTTGGCGCGGCCTCCTGTGCGGCGTCCTGCGGCGCAGAGCGGGTTGCTGCTGTGGCTTTCGGCTCGGCGGCTTTTGGCGCTTCCGACGCAACTGTAGGGGAGGCCTCTTTCTTATTTGACGGCGTCTCGACCAACGGCTGTGGCTCCTCTGGCTCTAGTTCGGCGTTCTTTGGCGCCGCGCCCCGGTTGCTTAGCCCGAGCCGATGCGCCTTTCCAATCACCGCGTTGCGGCTTACATCTCCGAGCGCCTTCGCAATCTCCGCCGCCGTGATCCCCTCAGCCCACAGCAGTTTTAATTTCTCGACTTTCTCATCCGTCCAAGCCATCGACGCCTCTCCCCTTCACCGTCGCCGGCGAGGCCGCGTCCGACATGGAGCCTTACAGGGTCGCGCAGGGCGACAGCAAGGCGTGCGGCCTCAATGGTTAAAAAGTAACAGGTTTAGGCGCGTTTAGGAAGTTGGACCAACTGGAGAAAGCGGCGTACATCGATGCGGCGCTATCATAGCCCAAAACAAAGGGCCTTGTCGATCAGAAATAGATGAGCGAACGAATTGGGGTTAATAACGATGGCGAACGATCCGCAAAATTCAAAATCTTTGTCGACAAATACTGCATATGAATCCGATTTTGCTCGGGGGCAACGGCGTTTCGGTCATGTGAATTGGCTGGGGGTCGGCATGCTGTTTCGCCGTGAAGTTACGCGGTTTTTGAAAGTCTATCTGCAAACCCTGCTTGCGCCGGTCGCGACCGCGTTATTGTTTCTTACTGTGTTTACTCTGGCGCTTGGGCAAAATCGCGCCGCGGTCTATGGGGTTCCTTTTGCGCAGTTTCTTGCGCCGGGGGTCGTCATGATGACCGTTATTCAAAATGCTTTTGCAAACACCTCTTCCTCGATCATGATCGCAAAGGTGCAAGGCAGCATCTATGACACTCTGACCCCGCCATTGTCCGCCGGCGAATTAACCGCTGGCATCGTGTTTGGCGGCGCGTCGCGCGGCGTGTTGGTGGCGTTATTCTCCTGCTTGTGCCTGTTTCCAGTCATCGGGCTGGGGCTTGCGGCGCCGTTATGGGCGATCTTCTACGCGGTGGCTGGTGCGGTGCTGCTGGCGCTGCTCGGTGTGGCGACGGGGATCTGGGCGACCAAGTTCGATCAGATGGCGGCGGTGACGAATTTTGTAATCCTGCCGCTGTCGTTCCTATCGGGCACGTTCTACGCGACGGAGACATTGCCGGCGCCGTGGCGCACGCTGTCGGATTTCAATCCGTTCCATTACCTTATCGAAGGGTTCCGCTATGGCGTGCTCGGGCCGGAGCATTCGCCGCTCAACCCTTGGGTCGGGGCTTTGGTTTCACTCGGCGCGATTGCCGGCATGTGGATTCTCTGCTGGCGGTTGTTTGCAACTGGCTATAGGCTAAAAAGCTAGATTCTCAGCTGTGTCGATTCGGGAGCCCGGTCGGCCCATCTGATTGACTTGGCCGGGCATCCATGCCTGCATAGATAAGCGCCTCGTCGCCTTTTGGCGGCGGGGCGTTGATGTTTTTGCTTCCGCGGGTGTGAACGCTGACGATTCGCCGTGGAGGAGGGAGGCGT
Organism: Neomegalonema sp.; assembly: GCA_022760355.1. Classification (GTDB taxonomy): domain Bacteria; phylum Pseudomonadota; class Alphaproteobacteria; order Rhodobacterales; family Rhodobacteraceae; genus JALEGB01. Next base: position 8,140 of record JALEGB010000085.1, on the reverse strand, counting down.
TTATGACTGACTCGATTATGCCGACTTACGCGCGGGCGCCATTGCGCTTTCAGCGCGGTGAAGGCGTCTGGCTGATCGACGAGTCCGGCGAACGCTATCTGGATTTTGGCGCGGGCGTCGCCGTCAGCGCTTTTGGGCATGCGCATCCGGCGTTGGTGGATGTCCTGAAGCGCCAGGCGGAAAAGCTATGGCATGTTTCCAACCTGTACCAGATTGAGAATCAGGAGAAACTGGCCGACCTTCTGTGCGCGAACAGCTTTGCGGATCGGGTGTTTTTCACCAACTCCGGCGCTGAGGCGATGGAGTGCGCATTCAAGACGGCGCGGAAATATATGAGCGCGACGGGCCAGCCGGAACGATGGCGGATGCTGACGTTTGAGGGGTGTTTCCATGGTCGGACACTGGCGACAATCGCTGCGGCTGGGCAGGAAAAACTGATCGACGGTTTCGGTCCTATGCCGGACGGGTTTGACCATGCGCCTTTTGGCGATCATGAGGCGTTGGAAAGAATGGTGACGCCGGAGACTGCGGCGATCGTCATTGAGCCGATCCAAGGGGAGGGCGGCATTCGCCCGGTGCCTGAGCAATGTCTGAAAGGGTTGCGCGATCTGTGTGATCGGGAGGGGATCCTGCTGATCCTGGATGAAATCCAGACTGGCATGGGGCGTACAGGCAAGCTGTTCGCGCATGAATGGGCCGGTATTGAGCCGGACATTATGGCTGTCGCGAAAGGTATTGGCGGCGGCTTCCCGCTGGGCGCGTGCCTGGCGACGGAAAAGGCGGCGGTTGGAATGACCGCGGGCGCCCATGGATCGACCTATGGCGGAAACCCGTTGGCGACTTCGGTCGGCGCGAAGGTGTTGGAGCTGATGCTTGAGCCTGGCTTTTTCGCCGGCGTTTCACGCGCGGCCGGGGCGCTGCGGCAGCGGCTCGAAGGTCTTGCGGCGGAATATCCGGACGTGATCGCGGAGGTTCGCGGCGGCGGATTGATGATCGGACTTAAATGCGCGGCGCCGTGCGCTGAGCTGATACAGGCGGCGCGGGATGCGAAACTCTTGCTGGTGCCGGCGGGGGACAATGTCGCCCGCGCATTGCCGCCGCTGATTGTGACCGAGGCGGAAATTGAAGAGGGCGTCCGCCGTCTGACTGCGGCCTGTGAACAGGTAAGGGCCGCCAAATGAATAAACTTTCGACAGTAGGGAGCGGAGCCGGAGCATGACCGCAACTCGGATGAAGATCGCTGCGTCAGATGGCGCAACCTCCGCACCGTTCCGCCATTTCCTGGAGTTGGATCAGGTGCCGGCGAAAGATTTGCGGGCGATTGTCGCTGAGGCCCGTCGGCGCAAGAGCGCACGGGCGGGCTTGCCGAAGGGCGCGCCTGATCCTGATGAGGGGTTGGCGGGCCGAGTGCTTGCGATGGTGTTTGAGAAGCCGTCGACCCGAACGCGCGTATCATTTGAGATGGGGATGCGGCAGCTCGGCGGCTCGGCGCTGGTGTTGAACAGCGGCGATCTGCAGCTTGGCCGAGGCGAAACGCCGGCGGATACGGCGCGGGTGCTTTCCGGCTATGTCGACGGGGTTATGCTGCGGACTTTTAGCCCCGAAACGCTGCAGGAAATGGCGGATCACGCCTCTATTCCGGTGGTGAATGGCCTGACGGATCGCTCCCATCCTTGCCAGATCATGGCGGATCTGGTGACGATTGAGGAGCGCTTTGGCCGCATTGAGGGGCTGAAGATCGCATGGACCGGCGATGGCAACAATGTCGCCGCGACCTTTGTTCAGGCGGCTGCGGCCTTCGGCTACGAAATGGTGGTTGCGACCCCGGAGGAGTTGGCTCCGAAGCCGGATATTGTCGAAGCAGCGCAGCGGGCCGGCGGGCGTGTTTCGGTGACGACGGATGTTAACGCCGCCGTTGCGGACGCAGACGTGGTGGTCACAGATACTTGGCTGTCGATGAACGATCCGGACGAGGTGCGCCAGGCGCGGCACCGGTTGTTGGGGCCGTATCAAGTCGATGAGGCGTTGATGGCTCAGGCGAAGTCCACCGCGATTTTCATGCATTGCTTACCTGCGCACCGGGGCGAAGAAGCGACTGCGGCGGTGATGGACGGCCCACAGTCGGTGATCTTTGAGGAGGCCGAGAATCGCTTGCATGCTCAGAAGGCGATTCTGCTCTGGTGCTTCGGCCAGCTTTAAACCTGCCGAAATCAGTCCATCTAAAGGGCTCCGCGCGCTGCGGCGGCAGCGAGCGGCGCGTTTGCCGTTGCTTGAGCGCGCAAATGTTTCGAGGAGGCGACGATGCTTGATCAGGCGACCAGTGAGGGCGGGGCTGATTTTACGCCGGCTGGCGGCGATGTTGTGTTGCCGTTTCAGCTGGATCGGTTGGATCTGCGGGGCCGAGTGTGCCGACTGGATCGCACGCTGAACGATATTCTCGCCAAGCATGATTATCCGCCGAGCATTTGCGGTTTGATCGGCGAGGCGGTGTTGCTGACCGCGCTGATCGGTGAAGCGATGAAGCTGCGGGGGCGTTTTTCCCTGCAAGCGCGGTCGGATGAGACGGTCGGCGGCCCGGTAAAGCTGATCGCCACAGATTATTTCGCGCCAACGCGGGAGGGGGCGCCGGCGCAGATGCGCGCTTACGCGCAGTTCGACCGAGAGCGGACGCCGGAGCGGACGGACGCGCCGCATGAGCTGCTCGGCTATGGTCTGTTTGGCATGGTGATCGATCAGGGGTTTGGCGGCGCGCCTTATCAAGGCGTGGTGCCGCTGGGCAATAAGGGGCTGAGCGCCGCCGCTGAGGCGTATTTTGCGCAGTCGGAGCAGATCGCATCCCGCTTCAAGATTGCAATTGCCGCTGAGACTGGCGCGGATGGTCAGGACCATTGGCGCGCGGGCGGCGTGATGCTGCAGCATTTGGCGCCGCTGGGCGAGTCTGTCGCCGCGTCGGAGGCTGAGGCTGCGGCGGGCAAATATGCGGCGGAGCGCGAACCGCGAATGATGAACGCGGCCGACGTCGCGTCAATGTCGCAAAGCGGTGAGGAATGGGGGCATGCGAATGTGCTGCTCGATACCGCCGAGGAGACCGAGCTGCTGGGGCCGCATGTTGCAATCGAGACCTTGCTGGTCCGTTTGTTTAATCAGGACCAGCCGCGGATCTTCGCGCCGCAGAAGCTGGAGTTCGGCTGCACGTGCGCGCGGGAAAAGGTGGCGGATGTGCTGAGGCGCTATCCCGAAGCGACCTTGCGTGAGATGACGACGGATGCTGGCGAGATTACTGCGGACTGTCAGTTTTGCGGCGCGCATTATCGCTTTACCCTGGCCGAGGCGCTCGGCAAGCCGGTTTCCGACGCCTAGGCGCGAACTCCTAAATCCGCCGCCGCCGCCGCCGTCGTGTGCTGGCGTCCTGGGCGAGGGCGGGGTAAGAGCGGCCTGAGTTTGTCGGGTAGCGGGGCGAAACATGCGGTCCATGCGGCATGCGTTGGATATTTGGCCGGTCGGCCTGATGGCGGCGCGGCGGAATATTGCGCCAATTTTTCTATTCATCATCATGTCGATGTTGTTCGCAGGCGCCGCGGAGAAGATGCAGCGCCTGCCGATGGCCCTGCTGATCATCTGGGCGTGCGGCATGTATGCGGCGGCGATCGTGCTGATTTCCGCGGCGCGGACAGCCGCCAGTCAGGGCGCGGAGAGCGGCTTGGTTGGGCTGGGCGCCGCCGGCGGCTCGCATGCGGTCGCCCTGCGGGCGCTGGTGGTTGCGCTGGTCGGGTTTGTTGGCGGCGTACTGGCGTTGAACCTCCTGGCGGGGCCGCCGCCAAAGGGCGCCGAAAAGGGGTTTGACGCGTTGGGGGCGGTGCTGGAGGCGCAAATCGCCGCAGTTGGTCCGATTGTAGCCGCGGTTATCTTCGCGTCCTTATGGAGCTTGGCGCTGCTGGCGCTTGGCCGCGGCATCGTGCGCGTCGCCGCCAAGGGGCTGGAGGCGCGGCCGGCTGCGCCTGGCGGCGTGTTTCAGGCGGCGTGCGCCTTCGCACTTGGTCCAACCCCGCTCGGCGCGCTGGCGTTGTGGCTCGATTTTTCTTTGCCGAGCGCTAAAGCCGCAGGCGGATATTGGACGGCGGCGCACGCATTCGGCGAGGTCGGCTTGTTCGGCGCTGCGGCGCTCGCACTGATTTTCGCCGGTGTTGCGCTGGAGAACGGGCTGCGGGAGACGAGATCGAGCGGTTCACCCTAACGGAGTCGCAATCTGTCGTGATCTTGTCATCAAGCTGGGCTAAGCCTACATTGCACGACGACAACTAGCGCAGGAGGCTCGGCTGAGCGGATGGCGACAAGGGTGATCGGAGAAGTGAGAAAGCGGATGCGCCCGAATTCGGGGGGCGGCCCGCGTGGTTTTCATCCAGCTATCGTTGTCGCGTTGTTTGTCGCCGTGCTGGCGGCTTTGTTTTTCGCCGATATTTTTGGCGGTTCGAAGCCTGATGTGACGCTTCGCATCGTGTCGGGGTCGGAAAACAAGGCGCTCGAATCAATCATCAAAGAGTGGGCTGACGACGAAGGCGTCGGGGTCGAGGTGAAGTATCTCGGCTCAGTCGATATCGCGCGGGAGCTGGAGAAGGGCGCCGCCGGCGCTTACGACGCTGTTTGGCCGGCGCATTCGCTTTGGATCGCCTATGGGGATCGCAGCGGCGTCGTAAAGGATCAGAGTTCTATTCTCCGGTCGCCGGTGGTGTTGGGCGTCAAGAAGTCGATTGCTGCGAAACTCGGATGGGTCGGTCGGACGGATGTGACGATCGATGAAATTCGCAAAGCGGCCGAGGGCGGCGCGTTTCGGCTGGCGATGACATCGGCCACGCAGTCGAATTCCGGCGCATCCGCCTATTTCGGCTTTCTGTATGCGATGTCGGGCCGGCCCGACATTTTGAAACTTGCCGATCTGGAGAAAGCGGCGGTTCGGGACGGCGCGCGGGCTCTGTTGAAGACCGTGGACCGCTCATCAGGCTCCAGCGGTTGGCTAAAAGACGCGTTCGTCGCCAACCCGAGCCGGTTCGACGCGATGTTTAATTATGAAGCGATTATCATCGAAGCCAATCAGGCGTTGACCGCTGCCGGCGGCGAGCCGCTCTATATGGTCTATCCTTCCGACGGGCTTGCGGTTGCGGACAGCCCGCTGGGCTTTGTCGCGCGCGGCGGCGAAGAGGCGGAAGCAAAAGCGGCGGCCTTCGCAAAGTTGAAGGCGCACCTGCTGTCCGAGCCGGTTCAGAAGCGTCTGATCAGCCTGGGACGCCGCGCCGGCTTGATCGGGTTGGACGTGTCGAGCGCGGATCCGACGGTGTGGAATCCGGCCTGGGGCGTGGATCTCAAGCGCGCTATCGCGCCGATCCCCACGCCAGCGCGCGCGGTGATCGCTCGGGCGTTGACCCTTTACCAAACCGAACTTCGCAAGCCGTCATTGACGGTGTGGGTCCTTGATGTGTCGGGGTCGATGGATGGCGAGCCGATTCAGGCGCTGAAGAAAGCAATGCGCTTGCTGCTGGAGCCTGAGGCGGCCGAACGGGCGTTGCTCAGCCCGAGCCCCAAGGACGTGACGGTCGTGATCGCCTTTAACAGCGAGGTTGCGGGCGTCTGGAAGGTTGAGGGTAATGATCCGGCCGCGTTGCGCGGGCTGCTCCGCAAGGTCGAGGCGCTGAGCGCTGGCGGCGGAACGGATCTGTATCGAGCGTTGGATGAGGCTCTGAGGGTGTTGAGCGACTATAACGGCCGTGGAGAGCTGTTTGACCGGCTGCCGGCCATCGTCGCTATGACCGATGGGCGAAGCAGCGACGAGTGGCGCAACGCGTTTCTGCGCGCGTTGCGGTCGTCCTCATTCGGCGCCGATGTCCCCATTCATGCGATCGCCTTTGGAAAGGCGGATGAAGGGCAGCTGAAGGAGCTGACCGACCTTTCAATTGGCCGGTTGTTCAAGGCGCGGAGCGATCTGAGCGCGGCTTTGCGGAAGGCGAAGGGCTACAATTGAAGCGGCGCGCATGGGCGCACATATGGGGTGAGGATGGCGCGCCGCGGCGCGCCATGATGGCTGCAGAAGGCGCCCGCGGGCGTCGCGAACAGGAGGCTAAGGCGATTATCGCACTGCCCGACCCAGTTCGACATGCGCTCTCAGGCGTCGTTGCTTCGGCGGCGTTCCTGGCGCTGTTTTTCGGCCTCGCCATTGAGCCGGCGCTCTCCGCGCCCGCGGCTCTTATTGTGTATATTGCTGTGTTCCTGATGACGACGCGCCGCCCGCCTTCGACGGAGCGGATGTTGGCTGACGACGTCTCAGAGGCGGATCTCCGCGCGGCCGTCGCTGCGCTGGAGGCGGCTTCGGAGCGGCTGGCGCGGGCTGAAGAGCGTGCGCCTCGCAGCGTGAAAGAGGTGCTGGCGGAGATGTCCGCGCGCCTGCGCCGGATCGCGGAACATCATGTGACAGATCCACGCGATCTGCGCCATACCCGTCGACTAATTCGACATGATTTGGTGCGGATGGTCGAAACATGCGAGGGGTTCGTTGACCTGGCGCATCGCGCTGGCGGCGCAGATCGAGAGCGATTGAACGGAATTGCGGAGCGCATTCGCACGTTTTCGCCGGCGCTGGCGAAAATTGAGCAGGCGTGTCTCGACAATGATTTCATGCGTCTAGAGGTGGAGACGGAGGTTTTGAGCGAGCAGATCGGGCGATAGATCAGCGCGCCATGACGGCGTCCTCTCGCGAAACGTCCCGTTTTTGGAGGCGTATTGCGGAATGTGTCGGGGGCGGTCGGCGTAAAGCAGATGAGTATGCGGGGGTTAAGCGTGAAGCGAAGCTGGATAGGTCTTGGTTTGTTGGCGGCGGTTATTGCGCTGTCGATCGCTTACGTTTCTCAGCGCCGCGAGGTCGTTGAAATCTCGATTTACTATGGCGGCGAGAAGGCTCGCTTCCTGAAGAACCCTGAAATTCAAACCATTTTGCGGGATCGTTTTGGCGTTAAGCTGAAAGCGATCAAGGCCGGGTCGATCGAGATGGCGACCACGCTTGATCCTTCGCGGGTTGATTGTATCTGGCCATCGAACAGCGTGGCTACGGAGCTGGCGCGCCGCGCCGGGCGTAAAGTGCTGTCGGACGCTAATATCTTCGCTTCGCCGATCGTGTTTTTCGCCTGGATCGAAGTCGCCGAAGCGCTCGAGAAAAAAGGCGTCGTTCGTAAAAATAAGAGCGGATTTCTTGTTGCCGACGTTAAGAAGATGAGCGCCCTGGTTGAGAAGGGGGCCCGTTGGCGGGAGGATCTTGGCGTTGAGGTCTATGGGAAATTCAAAATTTTCTCAACTGATCCGACAAGATCCAACTCGGGAAATATTTGGTCTGCGCTTCTGGCGACTGCGTTTAATGACGGAGATACGCCAAAGATTGAGGCGATGGCGAAAATTGCGCCGCGAATAAAAGCCTATTTTGCTGCGATGGGCTTCATGGAAACCTCTAGCGGCGACATATTCGAGAATTTTCTGAAGCAAGGGATGGGTTCTCGGCCGATTATCGTTGGTTACGAAAATCAAATGATCGAGTTCTTGTTGGAGAACCAAAGATCAGCGGATTTCATTCGTGACAAGATCCGGATCATCTATCCGGGGCCGACAATCTTTGCGCAGCATCCGCTGGTCTCTCTGCGGCCCGGATGCGCGAAACTTGCTGAAGCTTTGCAGGATCCGGAAGTTCAGGCGATCGCGTGGCGCGCCCATGGCTTCCGGACCGGCATCACAAACGACCCGTCGTTGATCAAAGGCGCTCGGTTGCCCGAGCGGATCGATTTGGTTGCGCCAATGCCATCGGCTGCGGCGACCGAGGCGATATTGGCGACGCTCAAACCCTAGCTCCGGGTTGGGGCAAACGGTTTCAGTTTGGCGGCTCGGCGGCCTTCGCCGGGCTTTTAGAGTTTTTTTGATTTTAGGCGTTTTTTTCTCTTGCGCTCCTCCGTGAGATCGCTCATAAGGCGGCCTCCGGCGACGCGGTGGTCACCTAAGTGTCGCAAACGGAACGCTCTTTGAAAGATTGATGAACGCGAAGGGATATGCGGGCGGTAGCGTCGTGGGTCGATGACCTGACGATTGTACTGGACGCATATCGCCGGGGAGT
>JALEGB010000084.1 GCA_022760355.1 Neomegalonema sp. | reverse complement strand
TGCGCCGACCAAGTGGATACCGGTTGGCGGGAGCAGCACGCGACAAAACAAAGAGTTAGAGCCTTGAGCCGATCCAACTTGATCGGCGAAAGCTCTAAGGGCTGCGGCGGACAAAGGACGCTTCGTGGGACCAAAGCCGAAACTTCTGATCAGAAAAGTGAGGGATACATGAGCATTGTAAAAGAATTCAAAGAGTTCGCGGTCAAAGGAAATGTCGTCGACATGGGCGTTGGCATTGTGATCGGCGCAGCTTTTACGTCAATCGTCACAAGCTTTGTCGGCGATATCATGACACCAATCATTGGCGTACTCACAGGCGGCGTCAATTTTGCCGACATGTTCATCAATTTGAGTGGCGGCGAATACAAAACCCTGGCGGCCGCAAAAGAGGCTGGAGCGGCCACGATCAATTATGGCAAGTTCATCAATGCCTGTATTTCGTTTTTAATCGTCGCACTCACTCTGTTCGCTGTCATTCGGACAATGAACAAAATGAAGAAAGAGGAGGAGGCGGCGCCAAGTGAGCCGCCGGCGCCGCCGCGTGAGCAAGTGCTGCTCGAAGAAATTCGCGATCTGCTGGCGAAAGATCGCGGCTAAAACACGGTGAGCACCGCGGTGGTCGCCCAGACCGCCGCCATGCCGCCCAGCACCGTCCACAACACATTGCGCGTCGCAACGCCGATGGCGATTGCAGCAGCGGCGCCGACGAGCCGTGTGGGGTCGGACTGCCACGCGCCGCTGCTGTCAAACAGCACCGCTGGCATCGCCAGCGCGGGCAAAATTGCAGCCGGGGTGTATTTCAATGCCCGCGCCCATTCGTCGCTCGGCTTCTTGGCGACGAAATAGCCTAGGAAAATGAAACGCAGCGCGAAGGTGCCGAGCGCCAGGATCGGCACGGCGAACCAGAATGTCTCACTCATTGCGCCGCCCCCTCGTCCTGAGTTTGCTCAAGGGCGCGATCGGCATAGTACCCCGCCATAATGCCCAGCCCCCCACCAGCGACAACGTTGAGATTGAACGGCAATTCATGCAGGGCAAGCGCAGTGGCGGTGGCGACCGCAGCGGCGAGCCAGGAAGGCCGATCAACCAGCACTGGCGCAGCGAGCGCGAGGAAAGCGATTGGCGCCGAGAACTCCAGCGCCAGATAGTCCGGCGCAGCCGCCCCGAAGTAGAACCCAACCAGCGTGCAGATCTGCCACATGACCCAGGTCAGCACCGCCGCCGACAGGTGGAAGGCGACTCGCTCCACCGGCGTTCCCTGCGGCTGCGCGCGATACCAGACCATCGCCGCGGCGAACACGTTGTCCACATTGAGATATCCGACCGCGACACGGCCGCTATACGGCGCCTCCCGCACCCAGGGCGAAAGCGCCGCCGCATACATGATGAAACGCAGATTAATCGCCAATCCGGTCGCGATCACGATCACCGCCGGGGCGTTGTCGCGCAACAGCTCCATCGTCGCGAACTGCGACGCGCCGGCAAACAGCGCAATTGATAGAAACATGGTTTGCGCGAGGTCCAACCCAATCTCAGAGGCGACAACCCCGGAGACCAGGCCAAAAGGCACAACAAACAACTGCGTCGGCAGGATCGCAATCAACCCGGCCTGAACGGCCCAGCCGATCCGAGGCCTGCCGACCAGCGGCGGCGAGGCGTTCGTCATTACTTCTTCCCATGAAAAGGTCAGCAATGATGCTACAACCTGCACCATGGCAACGGCAATGAAAGATCCACCGCCATCCGCGCCAACCGTTAGCTTTTCCGCTCCGCAGGCCCGTTCAGCGCATCGAGCTTCCGCTCAAGAGCATCGAAACGCGCATTCATCGCCGCCAGCTGATTCGCAACATCTTTCGTAGCCCGCTCATGCTCTTCATGCTCCTCCTGAGCGTGCGAAGATTGCATGGCGTCAACGATAATACCGATGAACAGGTTCAACACGGCGAAGGACGTCACGAAAATGAACGGCACGAAAAAGATCCATGCCCAGGGGAACAGCTCCATCGTCGGCCGGACGATCCCCATCGACCAACTTTCCAACGTCATCACTTGGAACAGGGTATAGGCCGAAGCAGCGATGGTCCCGAACCATTCCTGCATCTGCGGCGATGGATGTTGGCCGAACAGGTTCGTCGCCAAGACGGCGGAGATGTAAAAGACCAAGCACAACACGCCGATTACCGACATCATGCCTGGAATAGAGTGACCAACCGCGCTAATGACCCGGCGCAACTGCGGCGAGACGGCGAGCAATCGTGTTACCCGCAAGATCCGCAACGCCCGCAAGATCGAGAGCGGGCCGCTGGTCGGCGCCCAGGAAATCAGAACGATCGTGAGGTCGAACAGGTTCCAGCCCGAGCGGAAGAAACCGGCGCGATAGGCCAAGAGCTTCGCCGCAACCTCAAGCGTAAAGGCGAGCAGGATCAGCGTATCGATCACATGCAGCGCCGGGCCGTACGCCGCCGTGATGCTGCCGCTGGTTTCCAGCCCCAGCGTCACGGCATTCAGCAGGATCAACCCCATGATCACCGCAACAAACCGCGGATGCTCAACAATTTTCGTCAGCTTTTGCCGAACGTCGCCCATTCGTCTCGTCCAATTACAATTTCGCGCAAGCGGACAGATAGGCGCCTGACTTGCCTAAACAAACCACCAAGACGGCGCAAATCGCCGCGTTTCTCGCCGTTGATGACGCTTTCTTGCGCGCGCGCCGATCTGTTTAGCTTGGCGGGCGCTTTTCACCCTCTGCGAAGTGGGAATCGATCAAGCCGACGATCTCCGAGAATGGCAGACACAGCTCATACTTAAGCGGCGACGGAAGATAGTAGCCCTGGGACTGACAAACGAGCTTGCCGGTCGCCGCGTCGAAGATGAGCCCGCCGCCATTTGTGTTTTCAACATAGGTCGAAACTCGATCATGCAGCCGCCGTTTGCCTGTGGCGGCGACATCCGCCTTCGCTAACCGGCCAAAGCCAAGCTCGAACGTCTCCGCTCGCCCGCGCAACGCCCTTACTTGAAGGCCAATGACGAATGCGGTCCGGTCGATTGCGCCAACATCCTTGCGTATATCGAGCGCCACAGCTGTTTTCGGCAGCTGCTGTTTCACCGAAATCAACGCGATATTCGCTTTGATGTCGATGAGCTCAATCCGATCCACGGCGATGATCTGCGCACCGTCGCCGCCGGCGAATTTGATCTGTAACCGCTTGAGCTTTGGTCGAATTTTTGCGCCGATGCGCGAGAACAAGAAATCCGCGGTCGTGATGATCAGCTTTCGCGACTTGAACCGCGGATGAATCGAGCCGCCATCGACGATGACGCCTGTCGCCAGGCGGCTCGTAACCAGGGTTGGCCTGTAGCGCAGCCGAACCAGAGCAAGCTTCTTCTCCGTCGCGACGCGGAACCAAACGTCGCTGCCGATGACGATCCCCTTATCGGTGGTCAGCGTGAGATTGAGGCCTTTCAACTGTGCGAACGCCAGCGCCATTTCGGCGTTCTTCTTTTCCAGCTCGAGCGTGTTGCGATAGAAGCCAAAGCCCGCGAGCGCCGCGCCAATCGCCAGAACCGTCGCGACGGCCAGCCCCGCCAGTGTGCGACGCACAACGGTTCGGGCCGCGCGTGTCTCACGCTCCTGCGCCGTGCGCGCTTTGTCACGCTCCTGCTCCGCCTCGACCTTGGCGGCCTCAATCTCCTTCAAACGCTGCAGCTCGGCGCTTAACAGGCGGCCCTCTTCCTCCTCGCTCGCCTGCAGATAGGCCCGTTGCAGTTCCGTCAGATCAGGGGCGTTGGCCGGGCGCCGCTCTCGCCATGCTTGCGCCTCTTGCAACGGCCCGCCACGCAGGAGCGAGTCGGCCGGCCGGTCGGCTGCGTCCCAAAGCGCGGCGCGTTCTTCCAGACGCGTATGATCCAGGAGCCAGTCGATATCAGCCTCAAGCGCCTCTACCAGCGCCTGCAAACCGGTTACCGCCGCAGCGCCCGTAAAGGGCACCGCGTTGATGGCGCTGACGCCGCTCGGCGCGTCGCTGAAATCCACCGCCCGCCAAAGCACCGGCAAGACGCGTTTTGATCGGCGATGCGCCTCCGCCACCTCCCACGCGCACACATCGGATGCGACGCTGTCGGGCGATAAGACGAATAGGATCGTATCCGCCTCCAAGATCATCTGCCCCAGCCGCAACCGCCAATCCGCGCCATGGTGGATGCCGGTGTGATCGATAAGGACGCTGTACCCGTGCTTCTGCAGGCCTGTCGCCAACGCATTGGCGAACTCCTGATCAGCGCGGGAATAGGAGATAAAGACTTTCTTATCCTGCGCGTTCGCCATCGCTCCCCCCTGCGCCCAGAGCCGCCCTCGTCACCTCTCTGGCGACCCGAGCGGTCATATGCCTGCGCACTCCTTAAGCAAACTCAACCAACGCGCCGCGTTAGCGATAGACAACGAACTACAGCAAAAAAGCCGCGGCTTTCGCCGCGGCTTCCAATTTTTCGCACTATGCCGTTGGGCTTAGTCGTCGGCTGCGCCCATGAACTGCAGCAGGAACAGGAACATGTTCAGGAAGTTGAGATACAGCCGCAGCGCGCCCATGATCGCGCCCTTCTCCAGATAGGCTTCGCCTTCCGGACCGGCCTGCGACATCGCAAGATACTCGTTCTTGATTTCCTGAGTGTCGTAAGCGGTCAGACCAGCGAAGATCAGAACGCCGACAGCCGAGATGATCGTGCTCAGCATGTCCGACTTCAGGAAGATGTTGATCAGCGACACGACGATCAGGCCGATCAGCGCCATCACCAGGAAGCGGCCCATGCCCGACAGGTCCGTTTTCGTGGTGTAGCCATAGAGGCTGAGACCAAGGAACGCGACCGAGGTTGCGAAGAAGGTCTGCGCAATCGATGCGTCCGTGAAGCGGACGAAGATCGTCGCGATCGAAACACCGACCAGCGCCGAGTAGACGTAGAACAAGCCGCTTGCCGACGCCGCGCTCATCGCGTGGATGCGGAAGCTGAGCAGCAGCACCAGGCCGAGCGGCGCAAACATCAGCACATAGATGAATGGCGACGAATACATGCCGGCAATCAGGCCTGCAGGCAGCATCAGCACCGACGGCGGGGTTGCTGCGCCGGATTTCAGCGCGGCCAGATATGCGTCAAGCTTCGTGAAGCCGCCAGCTTTCGCCGCGTCGACGATGGCGTCAAGCTGCATGCCGAAGAAGTAGGCCAGTACGCCGCTGACGAGCATCGCGGTCGCCATCAGCCCATACACTTTGCCCATATAGGCGCGGAGGCCTTCGTGGATGTCAGCGCGCGCTTGGGTGCTCGCGCCGGTCCGGATCACGCTCGGACGACTATCAACCATGTTCTTTTAACCCTCTAGCTCACAAGTCGTTCGGGCGGTAAGCCCGCTGTCGCGCGATATTGGCGCGCTGACTGTCAGTTTCAACGTGCTACCCGCATTAGTTCGCGAATATCGCGCATAAATGCAGCATTTCTTCTAACATAGGGCCAGATAAACTTGGCGCAAATCAGGCCCTGGAGCGAAGGACCTGCGCCGGTCGCGCCGAAAGCGGTCCATATGCGAACGCTGCGCCGGCCAGCAACGTCGCGGCCAACCCAAAACCCAGCACGGTCAACGCCACGCCTAGATCGAACTGAAAATCCGCGGCAAGGGCGAATACCGTCACCGCCCAGGCCGCAACCGTTCCGGCGATCAACGCCACCGATCCAGCCGCCAATCCCAGCAGCGCAGAACGGAAGGTGAGCGCGGCGATCAAGGACGCCCGGCGCGCACCGAGCGTCTTCATAATCGACGCCTCATAGATTCTGGCGCGCTGCCCGGCCGCCGCAGCGCCGGCCAGCACAACCAACCCGGTCAGCAGCGTCGCCAATGCGCCGTAGCGCGCCGCGTCCGCCACATCATTGACCGCCGCCGCGAGCCGCTCAATCACCTCTTTGGTCGGGATCGCCGTCGCCGCGGGAAACGCGTCTGCGACCTCGCGCAAATATGCGCCCGCCACCGGCTCGACGCCATAGATTGTTGCGATGAAAGCGTGCGGCGCGGCTTTCAGCATGCCGGCGTCAAAGATCATGACAAAATTCATCGCCGCGCTACGGAATTGCACCTTTCGAAAGCTGGCGACGCGGCCAGTGATGTCTCGGCCAAGGATATTCACCGTGACCTTGTCGCCAATCTTCAGCCCAATGCCGCGCCCCTGCTCTTCGCCGAACGAAATCAGGGGCTCGCCGCGATAGTCCGCCGGCCACCAATCACCCGCCGTCACCACCGTGCCCGCTGGCGGCGTCGCGGCGTAGCTGACGCCGCGATCTCCGCGCAGAACCCATTCGAACCGCTCATCGACTTTGCCGGAGGCGCGCCATTCGGCGACGCCGACGCCGTTAATCGCGGTGATCACCCCGCGCAGCATCGGCGCCGCAACCACCTTCTCGACGCCCTTCAAGCCGCCAATCTGCGCGCGGAACTTATCAATCTCCGCCTTCTGGATGTCGACGACGAAATAGGCCGGCGCCTGCTCTGGCAATTCAGAGGTCACGAAGCGGCGTAGGTTCGAATCGACCAAGCCAATGGCCGTGAGCGTCGTCAGCCCCAGCCCGAGCGCCAACACCGCGCCGCGCGTCTCGGCGGGCGCGCCGCCGATACTGGCCAGCGCCACTCGAATTTCCGGCCCGATCCGACCGACCGCGCCGCGCGCCAACCACCGCGCCAAGCCGGCGACAGCGGCCGCCGCCAAAATCAGGATCAGGAAAATGACCGCAACGCCGCCGACAAATCCGATCGCCAATATTTTGCTGTCCGCAAAAAGAACCGCCGCGGCGGCGAGCAGAGCCGCCAAGAGCGCCGTAACCGCGATATAGGCCGGACGCGGCCACACCGGGTTCGGCGCAATCATGTCCCGAAACAGCCCGGCGGCCCGGATCTCCTTCGCCCGCGCCAACGGCCACAAGGCGAACAAGAACGCGGTCAGAGCGCCGTAAATCGCCGCCTCAATCAGCGGGCGCGCATAAACACCGAAGTCGGCCGGCACGGGCAATCGCTCAGCGAGAACCGGCGCCAGCGCCATGATCGCCCCAGCGCCGGCAACAAGTCCGATGGTCACGCCGAACGCCGTCAGCACGCCAATCTGCAGCAAATACATCCGCAGAATCGTCGCGCCATCAGCGCCGAGCGTTTTCAGCGTCGCGATCGATTCAGTTTTCTTGTCCAGATAATTGCGGACGGAGCCGCCCACCCCGACGCCGCCGACCGCCAGCGCCGCCAGCGCGACGAGGCTTAGAAAGCCGCCGATCCGCCCGACAACATTTTCCACGCCAGGCGCGCCACGGCTTTTATCGCGAACCCGCCATCCGGCTTTCGGATGCGCGCCGACCAATCGGCTTCGCGCCGCCTGCACGTCGGCGCCGGCGGGAAGTTTAACGCGATACTCTGTTTCGAACAGCGAGCCTTCGCGCGCCAGCCCCGCCAGCTTTACGGCCGCCGTCGACACCATAATCCGCGGGCCAAAAGAGACGGCGCTGACCGTACGGTCCGGCTCATGCTCCAGCACCGCGCGCAGCTCAAAAATCTCGTTCCCGAGTTTCACCTCATCGCCGAGCTTGAGCCCGAGCCGCGTCAGCAGCGCTTGCTCCGCCACCGCGCCAAATCGGCCGGCGTCGTTCTTGGCCAGAGCGGCCTGCATCCCGATCGCCGGCTTAAGGATCGCTGCGCCGATCAGGGGATAAGCGCCGTCAACCGCTTTGGCTTGCACGACCGCCGCCTCGCCCTTCGCGCGCGCCATCGACCGCAGATCAACGGTTTCCGAAACGACGCCCTCCGCCCGCATTGACGCGAGCTCCGCAGGCTTCGCGAACCGATAGACCAGCTCAATCTCAATATCGCCGCCCAGCAGCTCCGCCCCGCGCGACTCCAGCCCAGCGCGGATTGACGCCACGATTGAGCCGACGGCCGCCAGCCCCGCGACGCCAAGCGCCAGCGCGATCAGGAACACCCGGAAATTGCCCAGGCCGCCGCGCAGATCCCGTCGCGCAAACGCCCAGGCGACGCGCCAACGCCCCAGCATATTCATCTTCGTCATCCTCCCGCCGCGCACAGCCTCAGGCTGCTTGCGCAAACGTGTCCGAAACAACGCCGCCATCGCCCATACGCACCTGTCTCTGACAACGCGCTGCGAGGCTTTCATCGTGCGTGACGAGAACAATCGTGGCGCCCAGCTCACTGTTCAGGCCGAACAGCAGCTCAATGATCGCCGCGCCGGACGCGCCGTCCAGGTTGCCAGTGGGCTCGTCCGCCAACAGCAACTTCGGCCGCGGCGCCGCGGCCCGCGCCAGCGCCACCCGCTGCTGCTCCCCGCCCGACAGCTGCGCCGGGTAATGATCCAGACGTCCGCCAAGCCCGACCTGCTCCAGCGCGGCGGCGGCCCGGTCAAACGCCCGCCGCTCCCCGGACAGCTCCAACGGCGTCGCGACATTCTCAAGCGCGGTCATCGTCGGGATCAGATGGAAACTCTGAAACACCACCCCGACCTGATTCCGCCGCAGCCGCGCCAGCCCATCCTCATCCAGCGAGCTCAGATCCGCGCCAAGGAGGCGCGCATCGCCTGAGGTCGCCCGCTCCAAGCCGCCCATAATCATCAGCAGCGACGATTTTCCCGAACCGGACGGCCCGACAATTCCAACCGTCTCGCCGGCGCCAACTTCTAGGGACACGCCACGTAGGATTTCCACGAGTCCCGCCTTACTTGGCAGGGAGAGCCGCACATCATGCAGCGCAATGACAGGATCCGTCGTCATGTTCCGATCTACGCCCGGTTGTTCCATGCTCCGCCTCTCTTCAATCGCCGCCATTGCTTCCGGAGCTGCATTTGGCGCCTCGCGCGTCGCCTTCAAGCATTTCACGGCGGCGCTCGCCCTGTCCGTCGCGCTTCTGTCCGGCTTTGCGGAGGCTGAGCCGACGTCGGGCGCCGCGGATAAAAAAGGCGAGACGATCCGAGTGGTTGCGTTTGGAGACAGCCTGACCGCCGGGTATGGCCTGCCGGTTCCCGATGGATTCGCCCCACAGTTGCAGCGCTGGCTGCGGGCGAACGGGGCGCCTGACGTAATTGTGATCAATGCCGGGGTCTCCGGCGACACCACCAGCGACGGGCTGGCGCGGCTTGATTGGTCAATCGGGCCGGATGCAGATGCGGTAATCCTAGAGCTCGGGGCCAATGACGCGCTGCGCGGCGTTGATCCCGCCGTTGCGCGCGCAAACCTCGATAAGATGCTGGCGCGGCTCAAAGAACGCGGCCTTCCGGTTCTGCTGGCGGGCATGAAGTCCCCGCGCAACTGGGGCGATGAATATGTCGAAGCGTTCGAACCGATCTATAAGGATCTCGCGACGAAGTACGGCGCGATGCTCTACCCGTTCTTTCTTGACGGTTTGGTCGGGCAAACCGCGCTGTTCCAACGGGATGGGCTGCACCCGAACGCCGACGGGGTGAAAAAACTTGTCGAAACCATTGGCCCCTCGGTCCTGAAGTTGATTGAACAAGCACGCGCGAAAAAATGAGCGGCGCATCGTGGGGGAGCCTTATGACCAACATTCAATTCCGTCTGCGCGCCGCCGCCGGCGCGCTTGGCGCCGTGGTGATGACGATCGCGCTGCTGACCGGCGCCCCGAGCACGGCCCGAGAGGCCGATGCGCCCACCCCGACGCTGTGGCGCATCACCGATTCGGACAGCACCCTGTGGATCTTCGGCGCTGTGCATATGCTGCCCCCATCGCTGAAATGGCGACGGCCGGCGCTGGACACCGCCCTGGCGAAGGCGCAGATCGTTTATTTTGAAGCGCCTGTACAAAGCGTCACGCCGGCGGGATACGCTGCGCTGCTCGAAAAATATGGTTACAACCCGTCCGGGGTGCGTTTGACACAGCTTTTGGATGTGGACACGCGCAAGATGTACACGCGCGTCGCGACCAAGCTGATGGGCGGCGTCGACTCGCTGGAGCGGCAAAAACCATGGCTGGCCGCGCTAACGCTGAGCTGGATCATCGCCCAGCAAACCGGCGCAGCCTCCGATGCAGGCGTTGACAACGTCCTCGAACGGGCAGCGAAAGCCGCAGGCAAAGACGTGCGCTATCTGGAAACGGTCGAATTTCAGATGCAGATCTTCGCCGACATCTCAATAGCGGATCAGGTCGCCTCATTGCGCGCCACTCTGGTTGAATATGAAACCAAGCCGAAACAGTTTGAGAAGCTGGTCGCGGCCTGGCGCAGCGGGGATGACGCGAAGCTGGCGAAGTTGATTAGCGGGTCCATGGCGAACCTGCCGCCCATTATTTATAAGCGACTGTTTTCGAAGCGAAACGCCGTTTGGGCGGCGCAAATCGCCCGCGAAATGCAAGGGGACGGCGTGATCCTTGTCGTTGTCGGCGCCGGGCACCTTGTCGGCGAGGGCAGCCTGATCGAACTGCTGGCCAAACGCGGCTATGCGCCAGAGCGGATGTAGGCGCGTCGGCAGCCCTACTTTGCCCGCGATTTCGATGTCTATTCCGCCCAATCGGCGTAACCATGGCGCAGCAGAGGAAAATTTTGTCGTAAGCAAGATCCGCTGCGCCTGATAGGGAGACGAAGATGTTCCATGCAGTGACGCGCCAGCTGGCCGCACTTTTTACAGTCGGCCTGCTCGCCCTATTGACCGGCGCCGCCCCCGCCGCCGCGGAGCAGCCGAAGCCGATCACCGGCCCAGCGATCTGGCGCGTTTCGGACGAGGACAGCACCCTCTGGATCTTTGGGTCGTTCCATCTGCTGGATCCGAAGCTCAAATGGCGCCGCCCCAAGGTCGACGCCGCGCTGAAAGACGCTGATATCGTCTATTTCGAAGCCTCCCTCGATCTCCTGGCGCAGGCTCGGATTTCAGTGCTGTTGATCGGCATCGGCTTCAACCCGCCCGGGGTCAACCTCACCGACAGCCTGACGCCGGACGAAAGCCGCAAATTTGCTGAGATCGTGAAGAAGCTCGGCTTGCGCATGGCGGATGTCGACCGGATGAAGCCGTGGCTGGCCGGAGCCGTGATCGGCGCGCAGATGCACGTGAACACCGGAGCGGACCCCAAGGCGGGGGTCGACGCAATCTTGGAGCTGGACGCGCGCCGCGCCGGCAAAGAGATTCGCTTTTTTGAAACCGCCGAGCAGCAAATCCGTTTCCTGGCCGACCTGCCGCACAAGGATCAGGTGGCGGGCCTGCGCGCCGCCATCAACGAATTTGAGCGCGCCGAGGATCTGCCGGACCTAATGGTCAAAGCTTGGCTTGCCGGCGATGTTGCAGCGCTCAGCGAGCAGCTCGAACTCTCCTTCACCGGGGCGCCCACATCCTACTACGACCGGCTTTTAACCCAGCGCAACAAACGCTGGGCCGTGGAGCTGGACAAGTTCATGGCCGGCTCCGGCAAAGCGCTGGTCGTTGTCGGCGCCGGCCACATGGCCGGGCGCGACAGCCTCATCGGCATGCTGCGCGCCCGCGGCTATCGCATCGAGCGCTTCTGAACCAACATGATGCGCAAGGCGCAAGGCGCGGCCGGCGAGCCGCGCCGAGCCGAGCCGAGCCGTCGACGGCTACGCCGTGCGCGCCGCCTGATCGAGCGCCATGCCGAAACCAACGCTGCGAATGCGCTGCAGCGCCGCGTCGCCCTCATCGAACAGCGCCACGCTCAGCGCCGCGCCAGGCTCAAGCAACGTTGATCCAAGTCGGCTGAGCTCGGCGGAAAGCGACCGCAACGCCTCAGGCGCCGCGCCAGGCGTTGCGACCAGCCCAAGTACAAGCGCAGGCGGCTCATCCTCAAACACCGCCTCAAACAGCCAGCCTTCGCGCGTCAGCTCCCGCGCCGCCGCCAACCGAGCCCCAAGGGCGCGCAGCAATGCTGGCGGCGCTTCGCTCGGCGCGCGCGCTTCTATTGCGCCGGAAGCGTCAATCTCCGCCTGGCTTTCATTCGCCTCAACCAGTTCTGCGATCGCGGCAACGGTGCTGGCCGAAAAGACCATCGCGCTGGGCGCAACTTCAGGGTTGAAAGTGATCGCCAGCTCATGCTGCGCGGCAAGCTCGAAGAAGGCTTGGCCCGGCAGCGCAATGAAGGCGCTCGGCGTATCAAGATACGCGGCCAGTCGATCTTCACTGTCAAACAAGGGCAGCGCGTCGCCGGCCTCCGTCGCGACCAGTTTGGGCTGCGCCGCATCCGCCGCCGGCGGCTCGCCCTCACTATCCCAGACCGGGCAAACCAGCAGCTCGTTCAGAACGACATCGACAAACGCGGCGGCGGCGGCGTCTTCGCCATTCTCTAAATCCTGTTCACCGGCTCGGGCTGCGCGCCAAGCCAGATCGATCCGTGTCGGGGCGTCCGACGCCGAGGCGTCATTTTCTCCGTTGGGGCTCATATGTGGGGTCCTCCTCTACTACCGGGAGAATTGCGCGCATCTCAGCAGTTGTCGATACGCTTGCGCATCAACTCCGAGATGCAGGTTTGCACAAAGGGAATCGTCTCCCTTTCGAACCATTCGTTGCGCTTTAGCCACAAAGTATTGCGCCAGGACGGGTGCGGCAAAGGCAAATATCGTGGGCCGGGACCTTCGGCTTCGTAGAACACGCGCCAGTTGCGCACCGTTTCCGTAACGGAGCCGGCATAACGCGGCCCCAAATGCCATTTCTGAGCCGCGCCGCCAACAAGCAGCACCAGTTTGAGCGCCGGATGAGCGGCGAACAACCGCGCGCGCCAGATCGACGCGCAACGCGGCGGCGGCGGCTTGTCGCCGCCTTTCGCGTCATGTCCGGGGAAACAGAACCCCATCGGCAACAAAGCGAGCAGCGCCGGATCGTAAAATTGAGCGCGCGCCAGACCGAGCCATGCACGCAATCGATCCCCCGAAGGGTCGTCAAACGGGCGGCCTGCGACATGCGCCCTCCAGCCCGGCGCCTGACCAGCGACGCAGAGCTGGGCCTGCGGCGCCATCTGCATTACCGGACGCGGCGGATGCCCTGTCTTGCTGGCTGCGAACTCCGCTGCGCACGCCGTACAGCCGGCGATCTCGCGCCAGAGCGCTGAAGCGTCCTCCCCCTCGCTCACAGGAGTTTCCCAGACGCTCGCTCTTGGCCTTGGCGCCGCGTCAACCCATTCCGGCGCCCACCAGCGGTCTCCGTGGGTTGCAGGCGCACGCGGCTCTGCGTATGAGCCGAGATCAACTGGCGCTGATCGGCGCAATGGCGACAAATGCGGGACATGGCGATGGCTAACACTCAAACTTCTGGATCGGGCAACGGAACACGCGGCTACCGCGTCTGGAACTTCCTGTCCGAATACTCGCTGCTGCTGATCTTTGGCGCTCTCCTGGCGTTGATCTGGGCGAACACCAACGCTCATGGGTATCACCATTTTGTCGAGTACCCGCTGCTGTTCAACGATTTTATCGGCGCGCATGCCGACAAATGGCTGAAGCACCTAAAAGAGTTGAAAGACCCGATGGCGATTGAATACGCCACCGAGGCCGCCGCCGCCGCCCGCGTGCTCACCGTGCATTACCTGATCAACGACGTGCTGATGGCGCTTTTCTTCGCCATCGCGGGTAAAGAGGTATGGGAAGCGGTCATCCTGAAGAACGGATCACTGCGCGGCCGCAAGGCGCTCACCCCTCTGATCGCCACCGCAGGCGGCATGCTCGGCCCTATTGCGATCTATTTCCTCATCGCAATTATGACCAATCAACTTCCAGGTCTTGCGAACGGCTGGGCCGTGCCCACCGCCACGGACATCGCCTTCAGCTATTTGATCGGCCGCTTGGTGTTCGGCGCCGGCCATCCGGCGGTGCGCTTCCTGCTGCTGTTGGCCATCGCTGACGACGCCGCGGGCCTCATCATCCTCGCAATCTTCTATCCGCAAGGCGACCTGGCGCCGGAGTGGCTGTTGGTCTCCTTCGGCGTCGCAGCGCTGGTTTATCTGCTGTTCAACTACCTGCCGCGCCGCAAAGATGTGAAACGCGACGAAAAAGTCGCTGCGCCAAAAGTCCATAACCGTTTCGGACCATGGCCGTACATCATCGGCGGCTGCGTCAGCTGGTATGGTTTCCAAGAAGCAGGCATCCACCCGGCGCTTGGTCTGCTGCCCATCATTCCAGCGATCCCACACGCCGACAACTTCCAAGGCTTCTTCGCCGCCGCGGAGGAAACGGCGAGCGATATGCTCAACACCCTGGAGCACGCGCTCAAGACGCCAGTTGAACTTATTCTCTTTTTCTTCGGCCTGGCCAACGCCGGCGTCGCCTTCAGCTCCATGAACGCCGCAACCTGGGCTGTCCTCGGCGGGCTGATCATCGGCAAGCCGCTTGGCATCTGGATCATGGGCACGCTCGCAGCAAATGGACTGAAGCTCGGCCTGCCCGAAGGAATGAAAAACACCGACCTTGTCGTGCTCGGCATGGTCGCTGCGATCGGGTTCACAGTGTCGCTGTTCGTCGCGGCGGTTGCATTCCCTGCCGGCGAATTCCAAGAAGGCGCCAAGATGGGCGCATTGCTGAGCTTCGCCGCCGCCGCGCTGTCCTTCGTTTGCGGCCGGCTGTTCAAGGTAGAGAAGAAAGACATGTGATGACTGAACCGACGATTGCGCTCTCAGCCTCTACGCTCCAAGGCGACAGGCCCGTGCTCGTCACGGGCGCCGCCGGTTTCATCGGCTGCTTTGTCGCCCAGCGGCTGCTCGATATGGGCGTGCGCGTCGTCGGCTTGGACAATATGAACGCCTACTATGAGCCGGCTCTGAAATCGGACCGGCTCGCCCTCCTGAATGGCCGCAACGGCTTTCACTTTGAAAAGGCTGACCTGGCTGACGCCGCCGCGGTGATGCGCGTCATGGCGGAGCATAAGCCGTCCTATGTCATCAACCTGGCGGCGCAGGCGGGCGTCCGCTATTCGATTGAGCAACCGGCGGAGTACGGCTCATCCAATTTGGTTGGATTTCTGAATATTCTCGAGGCCTGCAGAGCGCATCCGCCGGAGCATCTGGTCTACGCCTCCTCCAGTTCGGTCTATGGCGGCAACACCAAGCTGCCTTTCTCGGTCGCCGATAGCGTCGACCATCCGGTGAGCCTGTACGCGGCGACAAAAAAAGCCAATGAACTCATGGCCCATAGCTATAGCCATCTCTATGGGCTGCCCGCCACCGGCCTGCGGTTCTTTACCGTATATGGGCCTTGGGGGCGGCCTGACATGGCCTACTTCAAATTTACCAAGGCGATCTTTGAAGGGCGGCCGATTTCGATCTTCAATCACGGCAAGATGCAGCGCGACTTTACTTATGTGGACGATATCGTTGAGGGCGTGCTGCGCGCGACGGGCGCGCCGCCAGCCTCCGACGATAATTTCGACCGCAACGCCCCGCATCCTGGGCGCAGCTGGGCGCCCCATCGAGTGTTCAACATCGGCAACCGCCGCCAGGAAAAGCTGATGGACATGATTTCCTGGCTCGAAGAGGCGATCGGCATCGAAGCTCAGAAGGAGTATCTGCCGATGCAGCCAGGCGATGTCGAGGCGACGTGGGCCGACGTGCAGGACCTTGAAGACGCCGTTGGCTTCCGCCCGGACACGCCGCTCAAGGATGGGCTGGCGCGTTTCGTTGAATGGTACCGCGGCCGCTACGTCAAAGACGCGTAAAGCACATAAAAAACGCATAACGATAGCGAGGCCGCGCGCTTGCGCCGGGATTGCGCCGGCGCGCACTCGAACGTCGCGACAAAACAAGGGCCTGCAGCTTGTTGATGGTTCCGTGAAACATCAACAAGCTATCGGGTTCGGTTCATCCGCTCGACCTGGCCGTTGGTCCAGGGATGATCGACCTTCATGGTGCGCTGTTCGACGCCGCTGTTGGTGAGCACGGTGTGGATCTTGTAAGGAACGGCGTCGATCAGACCGCGCAGAAACTGCGCCGCCGCCATTTTTCCAGCTTTCCCGACCAGGCGCGCAAAGGCGAACTTGCTGGCCCATAGCTCGTCCCTTCGATGGAGGCACGTTTTTGCGCCATCACATTGTGGGACGGAACACCTAGGGTCGAAACCCCTTCAGCAGGCGTCGTCAGCGCTTCCTAGCCCGTTCTCGGCTGTGCACCGGGCGCGGAGCGGGCTGATTGCCCGGTCAAGACCGGTAAGCCAAGCAGA
>JALEGB010000009.1 GCA_022760355.1 Neomegalonema sp. | reverse complement strand
GTCTTGACCGGGCTATCAGCCCGCTCCGCGCCCGGTGCGCAGCCGAGAACGGGCTAGGAAGCGCTGACGACGCCTGCTGAAGGGGTTTCGACCCTAGGCGACCACAGCATGCGCTAGGCTCAGCTTCAAGCCAGTCCGCCCGAAACGATGTGTTCGAGCGCGCAACCGTTATTGGGTCGCGTTCTTGGCGATACCGTTAAAGATCGAGTCCAACTGCGCCGCCAGCTTACGGAGATCCGCGCCGCCCTCGTCGAAGTAAGGCGTAAAGACGGTGGTCGGCGTTTTGTAGGAGAGCGTCGCCGAGCCGTCTTTCTCCTCAGTGATGTAGAAGCGGATTGGCGCTTCCACACCGGCGGCAACGCTCGCCTTCAGCATGCGGATCGCAAAATCAGGGCGATACACGCCGACGACTTTGTTGCCAGGGATCGTCTTGCCCAACCGCTTCGCGCCGATGGTGGCGCTGGCTTGGGTGACTTTGCCCATCTTCGCGGCTTTGATCGCCTTATCCAAGCGCTTGGACAGCTCGGCAAAACCCATTTTGGTCTCAATGACGACCCAGCCTTTACGCGCGCCGACAGTCGGCTCAGCGAAGGCCGAAGGGACGAGCGCGGGTGCGGCGACAAGAGCGACGGCGGCGATAAGAGCACGAATCAAACGCATAACTTTTCCTCCGATGGTTTCGGCGCTCCCTCGATAACGTAGCCGACGCGCCCTCCCCTCATCACCATTCATCGCAATTGCGCGAGCCGGTCTTGCCGCCGCGAACCGGCCGAGCCATCGCCAGGCGCAGGTGCGGCCCCCAGCCAAAGCTCGCCATCATTTCCGCCTCAGCGCGCAGCCCGCCGCCAGCGTCCGCAAGCGCGATCTCTTTGAAGCCGCGACGCTGATAGTAAGGTTGGTTCCAGGCGACATCGCGAAAGGTGGTCAAGGTCAAGCGGCGCTTGCCGCGCGCGGCGGCAACCTCCTCGCCCGCCTCGATCAGCCGGGCGCCAACGCCCTTGCCCTGATGTTCGGGCAAGACGTCAAACTCCGCCAAAATCAAATCGCTCTCATCCAGCTCATACCGTCCGAACCCAATCACCGCGTCGCCATTGAACACAGCCACAAGCAACAGCCCCTCAGCCGCGGCGGCAATGAAGCGATCCGGCCGCGGCGTCGGCTCCTCCGCAATCTCCGGATAGGGACTGTGCGCAAACATCGCCGCGCCCGCCTTCTCAATCGCGGGGCACGCCTTCGCTTCCACTTCAGAAGCCGCGCGTATTTCCAAGCTGGGTGTCGCCACTACTCGACGAGCCTCCGCCTTACTTCCGGGTCAGGCGTCGCGCAGAGATTGGCCCGGCCGAACAACCGGTAGCGATTGCGTGCGACACGCCGATATAACCACTCCCGCGCCGATCGCGGCAGCACGACCAGAACCACCGCCAACCTCCCGACACCGCCCAACCTGCGGCCCAGCGCAATGGTTCCCTCAATATTTTGATAGGCGCGCCCCTTTTCCAGATAAAGCCAGCTCTCCGGATCATCAGGATCCATTCCATGCGCCGCGCAAATACGGCGGCCCAGCGCGCTTTGGACGGTGCAAATCCGTATCTGATTGCGACGATCCATTCGCGCAATCCGTCGCGCTGTTCCAGAGCAGAGCGCGCACTCCCCATCCATCACGACCAGACCGACCGCGCCCTCAAGCGCCGCTGACCCCAGCGCCGCAGCCATTTTGGCGTCGATCATTGCGCGCTCCGAACCCAAACATGAACTCTAAGGCCTGATATAGGCGGAGCTGGGCGGGCGTCATCCAAGCGGACCCCGCAGCATGAGAACGCCATACGTTCGCCGCATTTACCGAACATAAAAAGAACACTCGCCAAGGAGCAAGCTATGAGCGACATAAGCCGTTACCAGCCCCTTACCGCATATCTCTCGGTTCGAGACGCCGCGGCCGCAATCTTGTTCTACGAACAAGCCTTTGGCGCCAAGCTGATCCCGCCGACCCTGCGTACGCCGGATGGAACCATCATGCATGCGGAAATGGATTTCGGCGGCGCCAGGCTGATGTTCAGCGAAGAGGCGCCGGAGATGGGCGGCCCCTCGCCCCAGTCGCTCGGCGGCACGACGCTACGATTGAACCTGATGGTCGATAATGCCGACGAGGCTGTCGCCAAGGCGGTTGCTGCCGGCGCGGTGACGGTCACCGCCGTTGCGGATCAGTTTTTCGGTCACCGTTCCGGCCGCGTGCGTGATCCATTTGGTCATCTATGGATCATCAGCCATGAGATCGAGCAACTGTCCGAAGCGGAGATGCAGCGGCGAATGGATGAGATGATGAGGGGCGGATAGGCCGCGATGCGCCCATCCTCGGGCGCATCCGTCCGTCGTCGAGGCGGCGGCCTAGGGTGGGAACTCATAAATCTGGGCGTCGCCAGCCCGTCACACGCGCTTTTGGCTTGGTTTAGCTCCTTGGCGCAGGGATCCACCCTGCGCTGCAGTCACTTCTCAGCCAAAAGCCGCCTGCCGAACGCTGGCTCGACCAGATTTATGAGTTCCCACCCTAGAACTTCCCAGAATTCGCCCATTCCTCACGCGGTGGGACGGGCTCTGAATTGTCCCAATGTTCGACGATTTTGCCGCCTTCCACACGGTACAGATCGACGAGGCAGAGATCCTGCCCGCCCGAGCGCGCCCGGTTGAGCGTCGCGACGAAATTCCCTTCGCACACCATCAGGAAACACTCCTGATAGCTCAGCGGGCAATCCGGCGCGGCGTACATCTCCTGGAACGCGGACAGCCCGTCGCCGAGCGTCGGATTGTGCTGATGGAAGTGTTCTGCGCTCACATACTCGGCCATCCGGCTGATCTGGCGATCAATCAGGCAGGTCTGAATAAAATCCCGCACCAGCGCCTTGTTGGCGTCCGTCTTGTCGCGATCCGTGACTTCGCTCGGACCATCAATCTTGCTGCGCCCGGACGGGTTCGGCGTCGTGTCGGCTTCGATCACATCCCAATGCTCGATGATTTTTCCCGCAGCGTCGCTGTGGAAGAAGTCGGCCGTCACCCATTTGGACTCGCCGTCATTCAGGCTCTGATGGACATGCACAAACACATGCGGCCCGTCCTGCAGCGCGCGGATCACATTGATCTCCCGCTGCGGATTGCGCGCGAGGAACGGCTCGAAGAACGCAATAAAGCCCTCCTGGCCATCTGCAACGCCCGTCGAGTGCTGCCTATAGCGGGCGCCCGTATATTTCGCGACCGCCTCCCGCGGATGACCGTCCCTTATGCCCTCCATATAGAGGCCGATGGCGTTTTCCTTCGCTGTTGGCATGGCGGCTCCCGATCTCCGTCGCTTCTTGTGGTGGATAGGCTATTTGTTAACCTCCTCCCGGCAAAGCTTAACGAGTCGCACGGGAGTCAAGCGATCAACTCGACGCTTTTTCGGTATCTCCTTGCGCCGCGCGCTTTTGGCTCCTTCATCGGCAGAATTGCAGTCAGCCTTGCGCTCTATGATATCGCCCGCCAACAAACCAACGGTCAGCGCACTAGCCCAGTCGAGGAGCGCCCGCTATACCCCCGCCCATGACCGACAGCTCTGCACCTTTGGGACACAATACCGGCGAGACCGACCTGCCGCCT
>JALEGB010000083.1 GCA_022760355.1 Neomegalonema sp. | reverse complement strand
GCTCAATTTCAATCAGCGCCCGCCCCATCGCGCCGATGGGGGCGTATAAAACGGCGCTTGGCGCAGCCTCTAAGTCCGCGAAAAAATGTCCGGCCCAAGGGCCAATATGCGCGCCAAAAAACGTACGTTGCTCAATGATCGATGCAGGCGCGCCGAAACGGCCTCGGATCAACCCGGCCATCATCGACAACAGCGACGCGACGCCATCCTCCGGCGTAAAACTGCTGCTCACGCGAGCGATCCTCAGCCTCTCCATGTCTTCGCGCAAGCGCGCCAGCGGCTTCTCATGCAGAAAGCCGGACATGTAATAGCTCGCATAAGGGAGCAGCTCGCCCCGACCGAGGCCAATAAACAGATTGTGGAACTCGCGTTCGGCGCGCTCGGCGGTGAATGTGCCCGCAATGCGCGCCAACGCGCTTGCGGCTTTGCCCACCGGGTCCGCGCCGCCCTCAAGCGCCGCCAACGCCTTCAACCGCGCCGCGTCCGGCGGCTCCGCGAGGAGACTGCTCAAGAAGTCATAGAAGTCCGCACGCAAGCGCTCTTCCGGATGAATTTCAGACATTTCATGCCGGCGCACTGTTTCCTGCTCATCAACAAAAAACGCATCGTTCGCCATTTTTGGACCTCCGCAAGTGAACGTTAGCGAAGTTATGAAAATTGTCTAGCCACTTTGGGCTTCAATTTGCAAAAAACGCATTCACAACTTTAACATACTATTTTAGTCAACTTTTTTGCGGTGCGAATAAATGCGAATACTTGACAAAAGCGGGGGCGCTTCCCGCCTAACATTTAGTCAAATTCAAACCGCATACGTCGTTTTGCCCGAACAACCGGCGCCGCGTCCTCGAAAGGCGCAGCAACAATAGCGGCGTCAACTTGAGGCTCAGACGCCAGCTCCTCGCGATCACGCGCCGGCGCCGGTTCGCCCACATCCGCAGGCGCTTCGCTCGCCTCACACGACTGCGCCTCTGCAATCGCGCGCTCCCGTTCTTCTTTTTCGAACTCGGCGAATAAGCTTTTGTAGCCTTCGCCAGCTTCGTAAGCGCTCTGAAGGTTAGCGACGACTGTGGCGGCGTCCGTGTAATCCTCGCCATACTCAACCAGCGCGTCGAGATTGGCCAATTCAGGGTTCAAGGACCAAATGCGCCGCAACGCGCGACGGCGCAGCGCGTCGGGCACCCCCGCCTGCATAAAGCCCTGCACACCGTCGCCTGGCTGAATATCCTCCGGCGCCGGCAGGCCGAGCTCTTCAAGGATTTCGGAGTCTGTTTTTTCGTCACTCGGCGCAACGGCGGCCGGCGCGTCCGGCAACGGGGCGTCCGTCAGCTGCGGCTCGACATTCCCTCGACGCGCCGCAGCTTTACGCCGCGCCCAACGCCCAACAAATCCGTCCTCCTGATCACTCATGCGCCCCCCTCCCCGCCGGCTTTCGGCTTCAACGCGCCCGGCGCGCGATAGATATCGGCGGGCTGGCGCACGCGCGGATCCCCCACGCCATCCTCCTTCAGCTCCGTTCGAACCCGATTGCGGCGACGTTTCTTGAACGGCTCATCCCTGTGATGTTGCTCAGCGAACGCCGCAATCCACGCAACCAGATCGGGCGGGGCCGCCACTGGCTCCACCAACTCCTCGCCACTATCGGCATAGTCCTGCGCTTCGTAGGGGGAGGCCGTGACGCAATGGACGACTGGCGCTGCATCATCGCCTTCGCTTCGAAGAACCACATAGACGACGGGGGGCGCGGCGGCGAGCCCAACAAGATACGCCTCCGTATCCGTCCGATGAAGCTCCAGCGGCGTGGTCGCCACATGCCGCTCCTCAATCCGATGCGGCGCGCCTTCGTCGCCTTCAGCCCGCAGCAGCCGCCCCTCCGCCGGCCCCGCGCCGGGGATGACGGCGACAGCGCGCCATATCCATTGCGCCCAAGCGGTCGCTCCAGGGCTGCGTCTGAGGACAACGCCAACGGGCAACGACACGCTGCTCGCCCCTGCCTGCGAGCCAATTTGATCTTCGGCCAAAGGCGCCTCCCGCAATGTTTATGTGCGCTATGACGAAGGCTTGCTTGCCAAACCGCCTGACGCTCGTTGTTGTGTTTGCCCAAGAATGCGCAGGCTTTTTAAGCAGCGGCAATAAAAACGACCCGACGGGGCGGCATGGAGGTTGCGATGGCGGATGCGGATGCGGATGCGGCGGCGGAGCTAAAAACGCGCGGCGAGGTTTTGCTGCTGTGCGACTGTGAAGGTTCCGGCGTTTTGCCCAAAGCGGCGCAAAACCAAGCGAACCGCGCCTGCAGCTCACTCTGCCAGGCCGACATTGGCGTCTTCACAGCGGCCGCAACGCAGGCCGCAAAGACGAACAGCGCCCTGGTCGTTGGCTGCGCCCAAGAAGCCGCCCGCTTCGAAGAGCTGTTGATGGACATGGCGGAGGCGGATGGCGCGAAGCCGCCGACGGCGCGGTTTGTCGATTTGCGGGATCGCGCTTTCTGGAGCGACGAAGCGACGGATTCCGCCCCAAAGATCGCTGCGCTACTTGCCGTCGCAGCGCTGCCGCAACACGCAACCCCCGCCCGAGAAGTTGCCTCGGAAGGGGTTTGCCTGGTCTATGGCCGCGGCGAGACAGCGCTGCGCGCCGCCAGCCGGCTGGAAAATCGCCTCGCCGTCACTTGTATGCTGATCGACGGCGATACGGAGGGCTCAGACCCCGCTCCGGTTGAGAACCGCCATCTGACGCGCGGCCGCATCCGCCGCCTCTCAGGCGCCCTCGGCAATTTCGAGCTGACGATCGACGGCTTCGCCGAGCGCGCGCCCGGCGGCCGCGGCGGCCTCGCGTTCGACGCCCCGCGCGACGGCGCGTCGACCCGGTGTGATATCGTCATCGATCTATCCGGAGAGACGCCGTTGGCGCCGGCGCCGGCGAAACGCGACGGATATCTGCGCGCCGATCCTGCGGATCCCATTGCGGTGGAGCGCCTGCTGTTCGAGGCTGTTGATCTGGTTGGCGCGTTCGACAAGCCGCTTCATATTCGGTTTGAGGCCAGCCTTTGCGCCCACAGTCGGGCTCATAAATCCGGGTGCGACCGTTGCCTGACCGTCTGCCCAACCGGCGCCATCACCGCCGCCCCCGGCGCGGAGCATGTTGAGATCGACCCCTTAATCTGCGCCGGCTGCGGCGCTTGCGCGGCGGTCTGCCCGTCCGGCGCGGCGCTCTATGACGATCCCCCTGCTTCTGACACGCTTCTGCGCATGCGAACCCTTTTCAACGCGTTTCTCGACGCAGGGGGGGAGGCGCCGCGATTGCTGTTTCATGATAGCGCCCATGGGCGCGAGATGATTGCGCTGGCCGCGCGTCATTACCAGGGGTTGCCAGCCGATCTGCTGCCGCTTGAATTCGACGCGTTAAGCCGGGTCGGACATGATCTGATGCTCGGGGCGCTCGCCATGGGATATCGCAGCGTCGAAATCTTGCTTTCGCCCACGGCGGAGAAGGAGGTGATCGAAGCTCAGCGCGCGCTGGCGGAGCGGATTGCCGCCCAAGCTGGCTTTGAGGGGCGCATCATCCTGCTCGACCTGACGGATCCTGAAGCGCTGGCCGAACAAGCGCGCGCGCCACGGCCAGAGGAGGCGCTGGTTGAGCGCATCGCGCCGCTCGAAGAGGGCCGGAAACTGACCCGGCAGGCGGCATCGGCGCTTATGGCGGGAAAACAGCTGGATAAGCCAATTGATTTGACGGCTCTTGAGCCTGCGCCGCCTGGCGGCGCGCCCTATGGCGCGGTTCTCGTCGATTCGCAAAGCTGCACTCTCTGCCTTTCCTGCGTCAGCCTCTGCCCCTCGGGCGCGCTGGGCGATAATCCCGACCGGCCCGAGCTGCGATTCCAGGAAGACGCCTGCCTCCAATGCGGCCTTTGCGCCGCGACCTGCCCCGAAGACGCGATCACCTACGCGCCGCGCCTCAATCTTTCGGACGCCGCCCTGCGCTTCGAAACGCTGCATGAGGAAGAACCCTTCGCATGCATCGAGTGCGGCGCGCTGTTTGGCGTAAAATCCACCATTGAGCGCGTGACCGAAAAGCTGGTGGGGAAAAATTGGATGTACACCAACTCCGACAACGCCCGGCTGATCCAGATGTGCGATGATTGTCGCGTCCGCGCCCAGGTGCTGAATGCGGACAATCCATTCCAACTGGGCACGCCGCAGCGGCCGCGCACGACGGACGATTATCAGGGCGATTAAACCAGCCTGTGGGCGCGACATCCCCGCTCGCGCCCATAAAGATGGTTGATCCTCGGCGAAAAAAGGCGGCACCGTCGCATAAAACAGTGAGGAGCCCGCTATGACCGACCGTCCGATCAGCCGCTTTCCGGTCCCGACCTTGTCGACCCTGCCCGAGGACATCCGCGCCCGGATCGAAGCTGTGCAGGAAAAAGCCGGCTTCGTACCCAACGTATTCCTCGCGCTCGCCCACCGGCCCGACGAAGCCCGCGCCTTCTTCGCCTATCACGACGCGCTGATGGAAAAAGATGGCGGGCTGACGAAAGCCGAGCGTGAAATGATTGTCGTCGCCACCAGCGCCGCCAACAGCTGCCAATATTGCGTAATTGCCCATGGCGCCATTTTGCGCATTCGAGCAAAAAACCCGCTGATCGCCGATCAAATCGCAACCAACTACCGCAAAGCAGATATCACGCCCCGGCAACGGGCGATGCTGGACTTTGCGCTGAAAACCGCGGAGCGATCGGAAGAAATCAATGAAACCGACTACGCTTCCCTCAGCGCGCATGGCTTTGATCAGGAGGACGCGTGGGACATCGCCTCTATCGCCGCCTTCTTCGCGATGTCTAACCGCATGGCCAACGCGATGAGCATTCCGCCGAACCCGGAGTTCTACGCGATGGGGCGCGAAACGCGGGAGGGGTGATCCACCGCGCCACCGCCGCATAGGGGCGCGCGCCGCATCCGCACCCGGCATGCGGCATGCGGCATGCGGCATGCGGCGTTCATATCCACCATCAAGCGCCGTTAAACCGCAACGCCCCCTCCTCCTCGCGCGTTGGTCGGACTATAAGGCCGCTATGGCATCTGGGGACGACACCAAACGCGGCCGACGCGGCTACCATCACGGCGATCTGAAGCGCGCATTGCGAGACGCGGCGCGCAAGCTGATCGCGGAGAAAGGCCCGAGCGGCTTTACAATCGCTGAGGCGGCGCGCGCGGTCGGGGTCTCGCCCTCGGCGATGTACCGCCATTTTGCGGATCGGGACGCACTGCTCGCTGATGTCGCGCTAGAGGGATTTCGTGAATTCGCCGAACGGCTTGAAGCCGCCTGGGCGGATCCGCGGCTGACGCCGCTGCAAGGGCTTGACGCGCTCGGCCGCGCCTATCTCGCCTTCGCCGCGGCCGAACCCGCCGCTTTTATGGCGATGTTCGAAGCAGGCCTGCGCATTAGCGGCTCCCCAACGTTGCGGCAGGAGGCTGATCGGGCGTTTGACGTTCTGCATCGGGCCGTGGCTGCGGTCGCCGCAACCGTACCGCCGGAGAAACGTCCGCCGACATTGATGGCCGCGTTGCATATCTGGACGCTCAGCCACGGGGTCGCGACGCTATTTGCGCGCGGCGCGGCGAGCCGAACGGCGCCCATGAGCCCGGAGGACATGCTTGAAAGCGCCGTTGGCGTGTATCTGCGCGGCCTCGGCCTGATCCCGCGTGACGAGCCCGCAAACTTATGAGTCTGACCGCGTCAGCCCGGCTGCCGCAGTAGGTGTGGCTGCTGCTGCTGCGCCGTTTGCAGCCAATCACTATTTTGGAGAGCCAGCTCGGGCGCACGTAGCCGAGGGTGACGCCGCACCTTTTCCAACGCTGAGAAATCCGGCGTTCGGCGAAGCATTGCCCACATCATCGCGCGCATCGCGCCGAACGCAGATCCAATTGTAAGTCCGGGGTGAATCTGCTCTAGCGGGCCAGCAAGCGCCGCTGTTTTGGCCAGATACTCTTGAAACGCCGGAGGCTTCTCAACAGTGATCCGAGCAACCATAAACGCCGCCATAGCAGACCCCCTTTCTGATCTTATGCGGCGGGGCCGGCCCCACGCCGCTGGGAGCTGGAATGAAAAACGCATTTTTATTTTTGAAATCATTTCTTTAGTTCTAATTTCAACACACTCGTGAACTGGAGACGCAATGGCTTCGGCCCGACGCTACCAACTGCTGTGCCCAATCGCCCGCGCACTGGATCGTGTCGGCGACCGATGGACTCTGCTCATTCTACGCGATCTTCACGCGGGTCCCGCCCGCTTTTCAGACCTTGCCGCCGGACTGCCCGGCGCCGCTTCGAACCTGCTGACCACCAGGCTCCAGCAGCTGATCGAAGACGGAATAATTCAAAAAAACGCGGGGTTACACGGACTTACAACATATGAACTGACGGAGACGGGAAAGCGTACCGGCAGCCTGCTGTTTGAACTCGCTCGCTTTGGCGCGAGCTTTGAGCCTGATGAGGAGACAAAAAAGACAGGCAATCGGCGGCTAATCGCAGTAACGCTGGCCCAAGCGCTAGAACGATCCGCGCCACGCGACGCGCAGTTGCATGCGGCGCTTACGGTTGATGACGATAACTTCGACGTCAGGCTGGAGTGCGGCGCCGCCAGTGTCCGCCTTACCGCCAAAGCTGACGCACCGATTCGCCTTAGCGCCGCTTACGAGGCGATCGCCGCCGTGACGGATGGGCGAATGCCGTTGGAGATCTTCGCCGCCGACCACCTGCGTGCGGCGGCCGACGCGCCTGAGCTGCTGTCGACCGCCTTACCGTTGTTCGCCGGCGCGCTGGCTGAAATTGCCGGAGCGAGCGCCGGCTAGCCGTTGGCCTTGCACCGATCTAATATCTGACTTAAGTCAGACAATATGGACATGCAGGCAATCGCGCGCTTACGCCGCTTCAATCGAATTGTGACCGCCGAGCTCGGCGCGCTGGACAGCTCATTTCTCGGACGCGGCCGCCCGCTGGGCGCCGCCCGAGTGCTGAACGCGATTGGCCAGGGGCTGACGGACATTTCCGAAATCCGCGACTATCTGAAACTCGACTCAGGACTCACAAGCCGACTGTTGCGCGGGTTGGAAAAAGAAGGGCTGGCGACCACGACGCCTAACCCGACAGATGCGCGGCGACGTCATGTCCGGCTAACGCCCGCCGGCCAGAAAGAATACGACGCCTATGAGCAGCTTTCAAACCAGCAGGCTCACTCGGTTCTCGCCCGCCATCCGGCGCCGGCTGAACTCCTGGCTGCGGTCGATTTGGTCGCCACCGCCTACGCGCAGGGGCAATGCGCGATCGAGGAGCGGGATCCCCGCTGCGATGACGCGCGGAGCTGTCTTGCCGCCTATTATGCGGAGCTCAGCCAACGGCTGGCGCGGGGTTTCGACGTGTCGCTTTCGCGGGACCCAGAGGCCGAAGACATGATCCGGCCCCGTGGCGTGTTTCTCGTCGCCTATTCCGAAGGGCTGCCAGTAGGGTGCGTTGGGCTGAAAGGAAGCGGCGGGAAAGTTGCAGAGATCAAGCGGCTTTGGATCGCCCCTTCTTGCCGCGGCTTTGGCGTCGCGCGCCGCATGATGGCGCAAGCCGAACAGATCGCGCGCGCGCTCGGAGTCGACACCCTGCGGCTCGACACAAATAGCGCGCTGCGGGAGGCGTCACATCTCTACCAGCGCTGCGGCTGGGTTGAGATTGATCGCTTCAATGACGATCCCTATCCGGATCTCTTTTTTGAGAAGCAGCTTTGACGCGATGACGGCGCTCGGGTGCGACCTCCTAAATCTGGTCGTCGCCAGCCCGTCAAACGCACCCCAAAGGTGCGTTTGACGGGCCCGAAGGACGTCCGGCCCAGCGCGCCTTCACCTCATCCGCTCGGCGCATCATCATCGCCGCGGCGACGCCGGCCAGGCGCTCGGCCTCGTCATGGAGGCTCACGCCATGATGCATGTTCCGCGAATGCGCCGCCTCGCGGATCAGAATCTCGAGACTTTCGGCCCCGAGCAGCGCGAACCGGACACAAGCCCCGTCAAACGCCAATGTCAGCCTGTTGTCGGCAGATGCGCCCGCGCCTGATCGACCAAGGTTGGTCGGCGCGCGCCCATAGATTGCGCATTGCGCATGATAATCTCGCGGGGGTATCCCAGAAGCGGTGTTAACCAGATGGGGCGAGGCGATGGTGGCGACGGATACGGGGCCGCGTGTGCGGGATGCGGCGGAAGGGGCGGAGCTGGCGCGGCGGCTGATCGCCGAGTGCAAGGCGACCCGGAGCGAAGAGCTTGACCTGGGCGGGCTGCAGCTGGAGGAGCTGCCCGCCGAGCTTCTTGAGCTGACCTGGCTGAAACGGCTCTGGTTGGGCGCGGACAAATTTTCGCGCGAGACCGCCGTTCTTATCGGCAGAAAAAGACGCAATGCGCTGCAAGCGCTGCCGCGCGCATTTGGAGACGCGCTCGCGCAACTTGAGCTGCTGGATCTCGGCCGCAACCAGATCGGCGATGCCGGGGCGGCGCATCTCGCCGGGCTCAAAGCCCTGACCCGCCTCGACCTCCGCGACAACGGGATCGGCGATGACGGGGCGGCGCATCTCGCCGGGCTCGCAGCCCTGACCAGCCTCGATCTCAGCCACAACGGGATCGGCGCTGACGGGGCGACGCATCTCGCCGGGCTCAAAGCCCTGACCAGCCTCGACCTCAGCTTCAACGAGATCGGCGACGAGGGGGCAGCGCATCTCGCCGGGCTCAAAGCCCTGACCAGCCTCGACCTCCGCGGCATTCGGCGGCGCGGCGGCAACTGGATCAGCGCTGCAGGAGCGGCGCATCTCGCCGGGCTCACAGCCCTCACCAGCCTCGATCTCAGCGGCAACCGGATCGGCGCTGACGGGGCGGCGCATCTCGCTGGGCTCAAAGCCCTGACCCGCCTCAGCCTCCGCGGCAACAAGATCGGCGCTGAGGGCGCGGCGCATCTCGCCGGGCTCACAGCCTTGACCAGCCTCGACCTCGGCGGCAATCGGCGTCTCGGGGGCAACGAGGTCGGCGCTGAGGGGGCGCGCGCTATCCTGGACGCATGGGGCTCGAGGGAAAACGCAGCGTCCGCTCAACACCTTGATCTTACTTACAATGGCGACACAGACGCCCTCCTTCCCCAAGAAATTCTCCAGACCAAACGACCGGCGGAAATTCTTGCGGCGTGGAAAAGTCGCCAACTCGCCGAACAGTCAAAGGAGGGGGTGAAGCCTTTTAATGAGGCGAAGCTTCTGATCGTTGGAGAAGAAGCGGTCGGCAAGACCTCATTGCTGCGTTACCTCAGCCAGGCGAAGCCGCGCATTGAAGGGCATGCTAAGACCAAAGGCGTCGACCTCGTCCGCTGGCGCTTGGAGCGCCAAGAAGCGCATAAAAAATGGACGCTTAACGCCTGGGACTTCGCCGGGCAGGACACGACCTTTGGCACACATCAATTTTTCCTGACACATCGCAGCATATACCTGTTGGTCCTGACCGATCGCACGGAAAACCGGCGTTCCTACGATGAAGATCTGGAAAAGTGGCTCAACACCATTCGCAATCGCGGCGGCGACTCGCCCGTAATTGTCGTCATCAATCAAAGTGACGAAGAAAAAGCGAAGCGTGTCGCAGCCAAAACAGGCAAATGGGGCGTCACACTTGACGAAGAAGAACTGCGCGAGAAAGTTCCCAATATCGTCAAGATCCTTCGAACCTCCTGTGACGCCAACGCCTATGCTGCGAGAACAATCAGCGATCTCGAAGATGCAATTGTCGATGTTTTAGAGAACGCGCCTCAACTTGATAGTATTCGTGAGCCGGTCCCCCGAGAGTGGCTGCGCACCAAAGATCGCGTCATTGCCGAGGCCAGCGATCGAAAAATCCTGCCGCTCTCACGATACAAAGAAATCTGCCAAGAGCCATTTCGCGAAGGGGTGGAGCCGGACGCGCTGAAAGGACCAGCGATCGAGGATCCGAACCTCCAGCGCGCGCTTCTGTCCATGCTCAGCAATCTGGGCGTCATCGTCGCCTATGGTTTGGATGAAGACGCCTCGCCAACGCGCGAAAAAACGTTGCTTGACCCGAATTGGCTGACCGACGCGTTTTATTCGGTGCTCGACTCCGCACTTATCCGCGACCAGCACGGCGAATTCTCGCGATCGGATCTGCCCCTGTTGCTCGATGAGCAGGCATACCCTCCCAAAGACCACCATTTTATCGTTGAGATGATGATGGATGGCGGAATCGAACTTGCGATTCCCTGTGGCGACCGCGACGCTGATCGGTATCTCATGCCGCAGGCGCTGGATGACAAACAGCCGCCAATCGGTTCTCACATCTTCGACGGCGAAGGCGTAACGCGGTTTCGCTATCGCTACCGCTTCCTCCCTCCGAGTTTTATGCCGAAATTCATCGTCCGGACGGCGGCGCGTTCATATGATCCGCCTCATCGGTGGCTTACCGGCGTCTGGTTGCGCATCAATGACTGCCCGGTGCAGGTGATTGAAAGCCGGGTGAACAACGCGCCGCAGATCGACATTTCGGTCGCTGGGCCAAGCGAGAACCATTGGGATACGCTGCGGGCGACTCGCGAGTTCATGGACCAGCTGCATCACGACAATCCAGGCGCTGAGCCTGAACCGCTTGTGCCGTTGCCGGATCAGCCCAACCTTCATGTCGAAGTCGCACGGCTGGAGAAGGCGGCGCAGCATCCGAAGCGCGGGCTCGACTACGCTTTGGACGTTGTTGGGGCTGAGCGCGACTATACGGTTCGTGAGCTGCTGGAGGCCGGCTGCTACAATCGTTCTGAAGCTAAGCGGCCTGATGAAAGCGAGCCGGCAGAGCCCCAGGTCGACGGCAATCCAAGCGGACGCCCCGCAGCCGATGGGCGCAAAGGCGTTGGCTGGGCGGCGCATTGGCGCGTCCTGTCCGCTTGCGCTCTTGGGGTCGTCTTCGGCCTCGTGTTCTGGCTGCGCAACCCGTTGGCGATCGAGAACCAATTTGACCTCGGCATATTGTCCGTGCTCGGCGGTTTGGCTGTGGCCTTGCTGATGGGGTTCATCTTGATGATCGTCAACTTCCTGTTCAATCCGGCGTTTTTCTACAAAAGGTTCATTCTGTGGCTTTTGCCTACTGTCCTCGCCTCCTCGTGGATGCTCAAAGCGGTTGCGCCGGCATTGAAAAGGTACTTTGAGGACGTTCCTGTTCTTAAGGATATCGATTTCGGCAACATCATTTCGGATGAACACGTCTACGTTGTGGCGGGATTGATTGCTTTCGCGATAGTCGCGGACGTCGTGCTCCAGCTTTTCAAAAAGGAAAAGTGATATTGGCGCAGCGCAGAAGTCAGCTTCAGCTTGGCGGTAGGGGGAAATTATGGCGCGAATCTTTATCTCGCATTCGTCGAAGGACAATCTGGCCGCGATCGCGGTGAAGGAGTGGCTGATCGGCTTGGGCTACACGGAGGAGGATGTGTTCCTCGACCTCCACGCCCTCGGCGCCGGCGAGCGGTGGCGGGACGCGCTGCGCTCAGCCAATCGGCGCTGTGAAGCGGTGCTGCTCCTCGCCTCGCCGGCGGCGCTTGTCTCCGAGGAGGTCCGCCGCGAGATCGTGCTGGCCGAAGAATATCACAAGCCGGTTCTGGTCGGGCTGCTGGATGGCCTGGATATTGACGACCACGCCGATCCGCGCCTCACCCCCTATCGCGATCGGCAGCTGGTCGACCTCGCGGCCGAACCGAGAAGCGCGACCTTTATGGCTGCGCATCAGGAGCAGCGCCGGGCGGTCCATTTCAACGCCGCCGGTCTCGCCAAGATCGAAGCGCGCCTGCGCGAGCTGGGGTTGGAGGCGAACTCCTTCCCCTGGACGCCGCCGGATCTGGACAGCGCCAATCCCTATCCCGGGCTGAAGGGCTATTCGGAAGCCGAGGCCGGCCTGTTCTTCGGCCGTGATCCGGACATCGCCCGCGGCCTCGCCAAGCTGCGCGAGCTGCGCGCGACGGAGGATGGGCGCATCCTGGTGATCCAAGCCGCTTCGGGCGCCGGCAAATCCTCGTTCCTGAAGGCTGGCCTCTGGCCGCGGTTGCGGCGGGATGGCGAGTTCGAACCCGTCGCCATCCTTCGCCCGGCCGGCGGGGTGATCTCCGGCCCGCAGGGGC
This sequence comes from Neomegalonema sp., assembly GCA_022760355.1. Taxonomy (GTDB): domain Bacteria; phylum Pseudomonadota; class Alphaproteobacteria; order Rhodobacterales; family Rhodobacteraceae; genus JALEGB01. The sequence goes on along the minus strand of JALEGB010000083.1, from coordinate 3,732 downwards.
TGGCGCAGGGGCTGACCAAATGGCTCGCCGCCGCCAATCTCGACGCAGAACCGCCGGCGACGCTGGCCCGCGCGCTCACCGGCGATATCGAGGTGGCCGGCTCCTATCTCGCCACGCTGATTGACCGGATCGCCGAACGCGCCGCTGCGGCGCGGCGCGTGGCGCATGAAGCCGCCGCCGCCCCTTCCCTGATCATCGGCGTCGACCAGGCGGAGGAGCTGTTCGCCGCGGCGGACGCCGAGGAAAGCCGGCGGCTGATGATCCTGCTCGCGCGCCTCGCCGCGCGGACGCAGGGCGCCAAGCCGATCATCGTCGCCACCTTGCGGGCGGACAGCGTCGGCGCGCTGATGCGGGCGGCGGAGGACACGATCCTGCCGCCGGCCGAGCCGTTCCTGCTGCCGCCCATGCCGCGCGAACGGTTCAGCGAGGTGATCCAGAAGCCGGCGCAGGTCGCCTCCGCCGCCGGGCTGCAGCTGACCTTGGCGCCGGAGCTGGTCGATCGGCTGATCGAAGACAGCGCCGGGGCGGATGCGCTGCCGCTGCTCTCAGTGATGTTGGAGCAGCTGGTGGAGGATCAGCGGGTTGGGCGGAAGGTCGATCTCGCGCTGGGGCCTTATGTGGAGGCCGGCGGCGTCGGCGGGGCGCTGGGCAAGCGGCTGACGCAGGCGCGTTCGGCGGCGGGGGCGCGGATCAAGGGCGCGCAGGGCGATGCGGTGCTCAAGCGATTGTTCGTGCCCGGGCTGGCGAGTTGGGATCTGGAGGCGTCGCCCCCCGGCGCCAAGCGGCTGATTGCGGTTGAGGCCGAGCTGATCGGCGAGGATCCGCAGCTCTCCGCCCTGGCCGACGCTCTGGTTGAGGCGCATCTGCTCAGCCGCGGCGCGGGCGAGGCTGGCGCGACGCTGGAGGTGGCGCATGAGGCGCTGCTGCGCCAGCCGCCGGTGGCGACCTGGCTGGAGGAGGACGCCGAGTTTCTCGGCTGGATCGGGCGACTGAAGAAAGACCGCCAGGCCTTTGACGAGAACCGCCGCGGGCTGCTGACCGGCCGCGAGCTCGACATCGCCCGCGCGTGGCTCGAGACCCGGGCGGCGGATATTCCCGAGGCGGAGCGCGCTTATGTCGAGGCCAGCGTCGCTGATGCTGCTCGGCAGGCGGCGCAGGAGCGCAGCCGATCTCGCAAAATCGTCGGCTGGTCCGTCTTCGCGGCGATCGTGATGGCGGTGCTGGCGGCGAGCGCGGGCTGGCAGTTCCTGGAGGCCCGCAAGCTGGCGACGGCGGAGCGCGAAGCGGCGGAGCAGGCTGAGACTGAGAAGGGGCGCGCTGAAGCTGAGAAGCGGCGCGCCGAGGCGGCGGCCAAGAAGGCGGAGGTTGCGGCGACGGCTGCGAAAAAGCAGCGAGATCGCGCGGACGAAGCCGCAAAAACCGCTGCGGATGCGACCAAACGAGCCGAACGCGAACTTGCGCAGGCGCAGGTTACGCAATCCAGATTTTTGGCAAGCCTCAGCGATCAGGAGCGGGTGAAACATGACGCCGGCAGCGGCGTATTGCTGGGGCTGGCCGGGCTTCCCGACGCTGCTTTGGGCAAAGAAGGCGCGCGGCCCCTCGTCTTAGAATCAACGATGAGCCTCAAACGATCGCTCTCGGCGTTGCGGGAGTGGACAGTATTGTCGGGCCACGCCAGTGGAGTAACCTCCGTCGCCTTCAGCCCCGACGGGACACGGATACTGACCAGCTCATACGATAAAACTGCGCGGCTCTGGAGCGTGGACGGCAAGTTGCTCCAGACCTTAAAGGGCCATTCCGGTTATGTGCTCTCCGTCGCTTTCAGCCCCAATGGGACCCGCGTTCTGACCCGCTCCGATGATGAGACGGCGCGACTCTGGGACGCCCGGACGGGCAAGGCGCTGAAGGTGTTTTCAGGCCGTAAGGATCTTGTGAGGTCCATCGCGTTCAGTTCCGACGGGACCCGTATCCTGGCCGTCTTACATGATGGTACGGTACAGCTCTGGGACGCCGCGACCGGCACAGCGCAGGCGGTCCTCTCCGGCCATACAGGCGATGTGAATTCCGTGGCGTTCAGCCCCGATGGGACTCGGATCCTGACCGGCTCTGGGGATAGAACAGCGCGGCTCTGGGACGCCATGAGCGGCAAAGTGCTGGTGGTGTTGTCAGGCCATAGCAATGATGTGAGTTTTGTGGCTTTCAGCCCCGACGGGACTCGGATCCTGACCGGCTCAGCTGATGCAACTGCGCGGCTCTGGGATGCGAAGAGCGGCAAACAGCTAATGGTCCTCTCCGGCGTTACCAGTTCTGCGAAATTTATCGCTTTCAGCCCCGACGGGACCCGGATCCTGACCGTCTTACATGGTGGTACGGTGCGTCTCTGGGACGCCAAGAGCGGCAAAGTGCTGGCGGTGTTTTCCGGCCATACCGTTGATGTGAGTTCCGTCGCCTTCAGCCCCGACGGGCGCCGCATTTTGACCGGCTCCGGCAGTTCTGATTTGAGGGCCGGAGATAACACGGCGCGGCTGTGGAGCGTGGACGGCGAAGGGAAGGTCAAGGCGCTGGCGGTGTTTTCCGGCCATTCCGATGATGTGACCTCCGTCGCCTTCAGCCCCGACGGGCGCCGTATTCTCACCAGCTCGAGGGATGGGACGGCGCGGCTCTGGTTGCCCGAGGGAGAGGCGTTTGTGGTGTCGTCTGATCCTAACGATTCTGTGTATCCCGTCGCCTTCAGCCCCGATGGGGCCCGTATTCTGACCGGCTCTGGGACGGCGCGGCTCTGGGACGCAGCAAGCGGCAAGCAACTGAAGGTGTTTTCAGGCAATTCCAGTTATGTGATGTCTGTCGCTTTCAGCCCCGACGGGGCTCGCATTCTGACCGGCTCCGGGGATGACATGGCGCGGCTCTGGGACGCCGCAAGCGGCAAGGTGCTGAAGGAGTTTTCAGGCCATTCCGCTGATGTGACCTCCGTCGCGTTCAGCCCCGACGGGACCCGCATTCTGACCGGCTCCGACGATAAGACGGCGCGGCTCTGGTCCCTCGACGGCAAGCAGCTGGCGGTGTTGTCAGGCCATTCCGAACCTGTGAGTTCCGTCGCCTTCAGCCCCGACGGGAGCCGCATTCTAACCGGCTCCTCCGATAACACGGCGCGGCTCTGGGACGCCGCAAGCGGCCAAGAGCTGGCGGTACTCTCCGGTCATAGCGAGCCTGTGACTTCCGTCGCTTTCAGCCCGGACGGGACCCGCATTTTGACCGGCTCCTACGATAAGACCGCGCGGCTCTGGGACGTGCGCGGCGGCAAAACCATTGCGGTGTTTTCAGGCCATTCCAGATGGGTGACGTCCATCGCGTTCAGCCCCGACGGGCACCGCATTTTGACTGGCTCGTCGCAGGGGACGCGACTGTGGTCGCTCGATGGCGAGATGCTGGCGGTGTTTCCCGGGCACGAAGAATATTCGTGGTCAGTCGCTTTCAGCCCCGACGGAAGCCAGATCCTGGCCGGCTCTTCAGATGGGGCTGCGCGGCTCTGGGACGCTCGGACGGGGCAGGAGCTGGTCGACCACGCCAAGCGCCGCGTCCCGCGCTGCTTGACGCGGGGGCAGCGCAAAAAATTCTTCCTCCCGCCCGAACCACCGCGCTGGTGCATCACCGGGCCGGGGTTGGAGGCGGAGAAGGATCCGGCGAAGTGGAAGCCGAAATACCCTTATCAGGGCGAAGAATGGCGTGACTGGC
>JALEGB010000008.1 GCA_022760355.1 Neomegalonema sp. | reverse complement strand
TTCGAAACAATTGCGGTCATGAAAATGCTCTATCTCTTTGAGTTGTCGCGATTTCCGAGCCATCGAATGCACGCATTCGATTTGAAATCACTCTAGGAGCGGTTGGGCCTGGCTAACCTTCAGCGCGCTGGCCAATGAATAGCCCTCGCCCCGTAATTCCTTCGGGATCGAACGACACCGTGAGCCCGGCTTTAGCAAATGCTTCCTCGGTGCGCTCGGTCGAAAAGATCTTAAGCCGGTGCGTTTCGGTAAAATGGCGCACCGCGCCGCTGCGATCGCCAACCAAAAAATGCATGTCAAAGAGGGCGATGTCTTCGCCCTCCAACGCAGCGCTCGCCATCCGGCAAATCTTGTGCTGATCGGTGATAGCGGTGGTCATTCCGATCGTTCCAGGTTTGAAATTTTCGCGCGTGAACCACGGTTCGACAATCAAAACGCCGCCCTCTTGCACATGCGCGGCCATGCAAGCGATCGCCTGATCCAGCTCTTCCGAGCTGCCGACATAGCCTATCGCGCTGAACAGGCATAGGACCGCATCGTAGCGCGCGCCCATATCAAAGGCGCGCATATCGCCGATCTCGTAGCGGCCCGACGGGTTCTTCGCCCGCGCGGCTGCGATGAATTCTTCATTCAAATCAACCCCATCGACTGCGAACTGATCCTTCAGAAAGCGCCCATGCTCATGGGTGCCGCAGGCGACGTCGAGCAGAGCGGCGGCGTTGGGGCGGTACGTTCGAATGGTGGCGGCGAGATGCTTCGATTCCGCCTCATAGTCTTTAAACGCATAGATCGCGTCGTAGAATTTCGCGCTTCTGTCGTACATATCCGGCTCGCAACGCAAGAATGGAGGAGCCCAGCCCCCCTCAAGCTTCAGTACAAAGCAGCTGAGCCTAGCTTTAAGCCGGTTTCATGACCCGAGCGCGGCGCGAAAGCTCAGCTTGAGCTGCTGCGGCCATAGGCGTCATCCAACCGCACAATGTCTTCTTCTTTGAGGATATGGCCGGATTGAACCTCGATCAGGGAAAGGGAGCGCTCATAGCGGTTCTCCAGCCGATGCACCGCGCCGATCGGAATGTACGTGCTCTGGTTCGGCTCCAGATCAAATGTCTTCAACTCATCCGCATTGGGGCCGCAGGTGACGGTGGCGACGCCCTCGACGACAACCCAATGCTCAGCCCGATGATGGTGATATTGCAACGACAGCTTTGAGCGTGGCTTCACCGTGATCCGCTTCACCAAAAAGCCAGGGCCTTGCTCAACCGTCCGATAGCTTCCCCATGGCCGATACACGGTCGCGCTGGAGAGCGCTTCGGCGCAGCCCGCGGCTTTGAGCTCCGCAAGCAGCGTTTTAACCTCGGCGGCGCGGCTCTTCGGAGCAATGAAGGTCACATCTTCTGTCGCTACGGCGACGATGTCGTCCATGCCAATGGCGGTCAGCATGCGGCCAGGCTCCGCCCAGACCAGCGAATTTCGGACATCCCGCAGCGCGGTTTCGCCAACAATTGCGTTTCCTGCGGCGCTTTTCTCCGCGACCTCCCATAACGCGGCGAAGCCGCCAACATCGCTCCAGCCCATATCGACTGGCGCAACCGCGCCATGCTCGGTTTTTTCCATGACTGCAATATCAAATGGTTCGGAAGGCGCTTTGGCGAAGGCCGCAGGATCCAGGCGGGTGAAGTCATTGTCCACATGGGCGTTCGCCAGCGCCCGTTGCGCCGCCTCCAGAATTTCAGGCGCATGCTCACGAAACGCCGCAAGAACCGCGTCTGCGCGGAACATGAACAGCCCGGCGTTCCAATAGAACCCGCCCGCTGCGAGATAGCGGGCGGCCGTGTCCGCATCTGGCTTCTCAACGAAGCGGGTGATCTTGCGGACGGCGTCGATTCCTGCCAGCGGCGCGCCCGCCTCGATATAGCCATAGCCGGTCTCAGGATGCGTCGGCGCAACGCCAAAAGTGGCGAGTTTGCCTGCTTCAGCTGCTGGGCGGGCGGCGTCGATCGCCTGTTGGAACGCCGCCAGATCTTTGATCTCCGCATCGGCTGGGGCGGCGATCATTAAGGCTGTTGGATCTTTATCTGCGACAGCGAGAGCGCCGAGCGCAATTGCAGGCGCGGTGTTGCGGCCCTCTGGCTCCAGGATAATCCGCGCCGGCGCCACACCGCCAGCGCGCAGAGCTTCGGCGGCCAGAAAGCGATGCTCGACATTGCAGATGAGAACGGGCGCCGCAAACTCCGCCCCGCCGAAGCGATGGGCCGTTTCCACGATCATCGGCTGCTCTGAAAGCAGCGGGAGAAACTGTTTGGGGCGCGCCGGGCGGGACAATGGCCAAAGCCGGCTGCCGGAGCCGCCCGAAAGCAGAAGCGGGTGAATTTTCGTCATCGGGCGGCCTCGCTGTTGAATTCAGGCTTCGATACAGCGGGGGCGACAACGAACGCAAAGGTCAAAAATACAGATAATGCACCATTATCGAGGCGATCGCGCCGACCAGCAGATTCAACGGCGCGCCGAATCGGAGGAAGTCGACAAACCGATAGCCTCCGGCGCCGTACACGAGCGTGTTGGTCTGATATCCAATTGGCGTCGCGAAACTGGCGCTGGCCGCAATCATCAGCAACAGCATAAATGGACGCGGGTCGTGTTTCAGCGCCTGTGCGAGCTCGATGGTGATGGGCGCGGAAACAACGGCGACGGCGTTGTTCGTCGCCAGCTCCGTCATGAGCGAGGTCATCAAGAACACCGCGAACAGCAGCGCAAGCGTGGGCAGCTGCATCAGCAGCGGCTCGACAAAGCCCGCCAACATTTTCGCCGCGCCGGTTTTATCGATCGCGGCGCCGATGGCGAGCATGGCGTAGACCAGCATGAGCAGCCCGCCATCGATTGATTCGATCGCCTCATCAATATCGACGCAGCGGGTGACAAGGACGATCGCCGCCGCAATCGTGGCCAGCGCAACGATCGGCAGAGCGCCGGCCGCAGCCAGGCCAACCACGCCGACCAGCGTTGCAATCACGATCGGCGCCTTTTCCGGCCGGAAGTTGCGTTCGGGCGGCTCTGACAGAGTGACCAGTCGAAAATCATCCGCGAGTTTGCGCAGATCTTCCGGCGCCCCCTCAAACAGAACCGTGTCGCCGACCTCGAGAGGGGTCGTTTCGTAGCGGGCGGCCAGGTTCACGCCGCGCCGATGGGCCGCGACCGGGTAGACGCCATAACGACGGCGGATCCGTAGCCGCAGCAGGTCGCGCCCAACAAACTGGCTGCCAGGACCGACCAGCGCCTCCATCAGCGTCGATGTGCGGGATTGCACCGTCGCCAGACCGCCTTCGCGGCGCAATGAGATCAGCCCGTCCGCCGTCGCAGCCGAAAGGTCCGCCGCGTCGCTACGCAGGACAAGCCGATCCCCTTCTTGCAGCACGACGTCGCGTAGGGAGCGACGCAGCGACAGGTCGCCACGCAGCACGTCGATCACGCGGATGGAATTGTCAGCGAACAGCGCGCTTTCGCCGAGGACCACCCCAACCAGCGGCGAGCCGCGCGTTACGGCGGCTTCGATGACGAAGCGAGAGCCGCCGGGGCGTTGCGCCGCTTCGGCGATTGAGGGGTGGGACGGCAAAGACAAAGGCGCGAACAGCGCCATATAAATCAAGCCGCCCAGCGCAACCGCGATCCCCACCGGAGTAATTTCAAACAGCCCAAACGCCTCCATCCCGTGGGCGCGGGCGACGCCGTCAACAAGCAGGTTGGTCGACGTTCCGATCAGCGTACATACGCCGCCAAGAATGGTTGCGTAGGAAAGCGGTATCAGCAACCGCGATGACGCAACGCCCGCCGCGCCGGCCAGGCTGATGGTCACCGGGATCAGGATCATGGTGACTGGCGTATTGTTGACAAAGGCGGACAGAGCCATCGCGCCGATGATCAGCGCGAGGATGCAGACCGTCGGCGCTGACTTTGCCCGCCGGCGGAGCATCCGGGTCGCTGTCGCCAGGGCGCCGGAACGGGCCAGAGCGCCACTGACGATAAACAGCATCGCGATTGTCGCCGGCGCGCTGTTTGAAAGCGCGCCCAACATTGCGTCGGCTGTCAGCGCGCCGCTTCCAAGCAACGCCGCAACGCCAAGAAGCGCCACCACCTGAGGCGGATAGCGTTCCAGAATAAAGCCGGCAAACACCGCGATCAGGACCGCGATCGCGATCCAGGCGGATAGTTCGGAGCCAGGCTCAATCACGGGAAGTCGTGTGCGAGCGGTTGGCCTGCGCCCGGCGCGATTCGCCGCCGCAAAGCCACGTGACGTCGCTTATGCGGCGCCGGTCCATCGGCCATGGCCGGGACATTGAGTTGATCCGCTCGCATCGTTCCTACCGCTCAATCGGCTTTGAAGCCCTGTCGCGCTGCGTTGGATTCCGCATCACCGCGCTTCTTGTAGCCTTCGGAGGCGGCGCCGACGATTTTGCCGTTGGAGGCTTTACGACGCCAGCGCCATTCCCCGCGCTTATCCTCGTAAAACTCCCACTTGTCTTTTTCTTTGTAGCCGCGGTTCATATTGGATTCGCAGTCTTTGCGATCTTTGTAGCCTTCGCAAGCTGCGCCAACGATTTTCCCGTTGGAGGCGATCCGCCGCCAGCGCCATTCTTCGCGCCGATCTTGGTACACTTCGAACTTATCAGATTCGCCGGCCATTTAGCGCCCTCCCGAATGTTCGCCCGATATATAGAGGCGTGATCGGCAGTCGATACTACGCAGGAATTGTTCCTCGTCAATTTCTACGCGCACCTTGCGGCCTTATGAGCTGCATAGTTCCTGTGGTCCGCGTCGGCCACAGCCTTTGCCATGGCCGTGGCCTAGGCGCGCCTCCGATGCGTCAAGTTAATGAGCATTGGTTCAGATTGTGGTTCAATTTCTAAGCAGTCATTCGGGTAATGCGCTGGAGATATTTCGTAATCAATTGATATTTAGTAATTATCCTCTTTGGGGCTATCAAAATTTTTACTATGAAAGGTGTAATTTCTTCTTGTCGCGCTCACAGCGTGGCAACGGCTTATTTACCCCGCGCTGGACGGCTCGGCGGCAATCTAAGCCACACTGAAGCAAGGCGCGCTGTCCAAGCAAATTCGTAAAGCGGCGCGTCGCGGCGGTGGATGGCAAGCATGTCGCAGTCGCCTCCGCCGCCAAAGTCGAGCATTGGCTGGGCCGCTCAACATCAATGGCCCGGCCGGAAAGGAGATGTCATGTTATCTGCTATCAGCGGCGGCGCATTGACGGCGTACAATCCCGCTATGGCGTTGAATGGCGGGCGCCCGAATGGCGCAGAACCGCCCGAACCGAAGAGCTTTAGCGACCTCGATACCGATAGCGGCGGATTCATCAGCGTGGATGAGCTGTCATCGGTTATAGGTTCGACTCGAGGCCCATCCGCGGAATCAATTTTCAGCGCGATGGATACGGATGGTGACGGCGGCGTCAGTGAAACTGAGCATGCCGAGTTCGTCGAGACGATTAAATCGATGCTCAGCGACGCGCGCGCTGATGCGACCACCGGAACGCGTGGCGCATCCCTGGAAATGGGGCCGCCGCCTCCGCCGCCTCCGGGCGGGCCCGGCGGACCAGGCGGCAAGGATGAGGAGGATGAATTCGACATCCTCTCCTTGTTTGATACGTCGGACGCGGAAGAATCCGATGAGAGCGACGAAAGCTCCAGCGCCGAGGCCGCCTCAAGCACAGCTGAAACCATTCTGGATCAGATGATTTCGGCGATGGATACGGACAATGACGGGTCCGTTTCAAAGGACGAAGGCAAGTCCTTCGCCGAAGCGATGCTGAGCGCAATCCGGGAGAGGCTGGGGGCGCAGGCGCAAGCGAGCTACGCCAGCTCGGCGCTAGCAACCAGCAACGATGACAGCGCGACCAGCCTGCTGAGCGCTGTCGCGTAAATGCGCAAAATCGGACGCCCGTCCGCCTATTGCGGCGGCAGCCCATGTAAAACATCGGCCGGCGTCATAGCGTTTTAAGGAGCGCCGCGGAGGCGTGAACGCGATTTGTTTTGCGGATTCTAGAAGAACTTGTCGTCGGATGGGCCCATCTGGCGACTTGTTAATTGCGAGCAATCAAAGGCTCTGATGAGGCCGGCTTGGAGCGTTATTGCAGGAGCTTGAGCCGGCTCTTGCTTATTTTTCGTTCTCCTGCACCCCCCAATGCTGTGCGAGCTCGCTCAGGGCTCGGGCGGCTTGTTCGCTTTCTCCACCAAGCCGCTCGCGTAGCGCCGGCTCCAGCTGCAACCGGAGCTGCAGCGACGTCCGGGCGGGATGAATGAGATGGCCGAGCCACCGATCCGACGCGCCGAGCAGACGGGCGCGTAAGGCGCGACGACAGGCCGCCGCGAGGCTGCGGTCGCCATGTGCGGCGGCATAGGCGCGCACAGCCGCCGCCATTGCGGGGGAAAGATGCAGGGCGATCGATTTCCGGGGGTCTTTAGCCGACATGGTCGGCGCTCCACGGAACAACTTCAACGCCAGGCCAGCATGCGGCGGCTCGAGCAGCCTTTGCTTCGTGCGTGGACCGGTTGTCGAGCGCGAAGTTCGGAACGATCCGCCGGGCAAAGATATCAGTGAGGCCAAACGGAGCGACAATATCGATCACATCATGCGCAAGGAGACGCGCCGCAACCGCATGGGTGCGGCTGGCGTAGTAGAGCAACGATTCCGCGGCGCTCGCCAGCTGCGGATAGGCCTGTCCGAAACGGTCCGGGTACCATACATGCACACGCGCCTGATTGCGGATCTCGACCGGCGTCGATATGCCGGCGAAGATGGGCGTGGCCCGGCGGATCACGGCGTCCTCAGCATCGTAGGAAAGATCCGACCCGTCAAAATAGATCAGATCGACATCCTTAACGCCATAGCCTGAAGGCTTGCCGGTCTGGGCATTCCACAAGCTCTGATAAATTGCGCCTGATGTGATCCACCAATCAGGCAAGCCCAGATCTCGTGCGCGCCGAAGCGCATCCCATGTGAGCGGATCGCTTCGAAGCACCACAGCAAGCTGGTTTTTTAAGTTTGTCTCTGATGGCTCCACACTCGACGCCTTCTTGCCGCTGGGACGGTCCATAGCTGGCGCGATGGTCGACGCCGGTGGCGTGTGGTCTGTGGTTCTCGTCCTCTCGTCAATCTTTTCATGACGAGCGAGGGAGGGCCATGTCTCACGTGGAGTGAAAGCCGCGCGAAGGGCGCGGCGGTCAACCGCCACGCCCTCAAGCGATGCTGATCGGCCGGCGCCTTTCGCAGCGACCGACCGGGATGGCGAGCGCTTAACCCCAGGCCGCGTCAGCAGCGTCTTCGATTGTGCGCATGCCAGGCTTTTTCGCCGAAACGAGAACGGACATGTTTCCTGGCTGATGCTCGTTCTTCCACATCTTTGTGTGCGCCTTCGGCAGGTCGGCCCAGGTGAACAGCTCCGACATGCACGGATCCAAGCGGCGCTCGACCATCAGCTGGTTCGCCTGGCTTGCCTGCAGCAGGTTTGCGAAGTGGCTGCCCTGGATGCGCTTTTGGTGCATCCAGACATAGCGGGCGTCCATCGTCAGGTTAAAACCGGTGGTGCCGGCGCAGATCACAACCATCCCGCCGCGCTTCACAACGAAGGTCGAGGCTGGGAACGTCGCCTGGCCAGGATGTTCGAACACGATGTCGACATTGTTGCCCTTGCCAGTGATCTCCCAGATCGCCTTGCCGAACTTGCGAACTTCTGAGAACCACTGCTTGTACTCTTCCGAGTTGACCTTGGGCAGCTCGCCCCAGCAGTTGAAGTCTTTTCGGTTCAACACGCCCTTGGCGCCAAGACCCAACACAAAGTCGCGCTTGCTTTCATCCGAGATGACCCCGATGGCGTTTGCGCCGGCGGTGTTGATCAGCTGGATCGCATAGGAGCCGAGGCCGCCCGACGCGCCCCACACGAGCACATTCTGACCAGGCCGCAGGACATGCGGCCGATGGCCGAACAGCATCCGATAAGCGGTGGCGAGCGTCAGCGTGTAACACGCGCTCTCCTCCCAGGTCAGGTGACGCGGACGCGGCATCAGCTGCTGCGCTTGAACGTTGGTGAATTGTGCGAAGGAGCCATCGGGCGTTTCGTATCCCCAGATGCGCTGGGTTTGCGAAAACATCGGATCGCCGCCGTTGCACTCTTCGTCGTCGCCGTCATCCTGGTTGCAGTGGATCACGACTTCGTCGCCGACCTTCCACCGCTTCACCTTTGAGCCAACCGCCCAAACGATGCCGGACGCGTCCGAGCCGGCGATGTGGAAGGGCGCCTTATGCACGTCAAAGGGCGAAATTGGCTCGCCAAGGCCGGCCCAAACGCCATTGTAGTTCACGCCCGCGGCCATGACGAGGACAAGCACCTCGTGGCTGTCGAGCGCCGGAACATCGACAACTTCGAGCTGCATCGCTTGTTCCGGGGGGCCGTGCCGTTCGCGACGGATCGCCCAAGCGTACATTTGCTTCGGCACATGGCCGAGCGGCGGAATTTCACCAACTTCGTAGAGATCTTTTTTCGGCGCGTCGTAGGACGCCGCCTGATCATGAGTGTCGAGCATGGCCAAGCCGTCTCCGAACTGGGCGCGCCGAACCCTTCGACCGAGCGCCGCATGTTGCAAGTGCGAGAAACATAAGCGCAAGGAACTTTCGTCGACAAGGGGTTTTGTGGAATTAAAGTACTAAAATTGCTGATTAACCTTCCGTTGCGGGAGCAGGCGCAGTGGGAGCAAACTCGTAGGCCTTATTCTTGACCGTTACGTTAGGAGGCGACAGGTCGCGCTCAAACAGGTCATGCCCCGCCCGAAGCTGAGTCCAAAACGGCGTCCAACGTGATCCGGCGTGGGTTGCGAGCGCGCTATCCGTCATCCGAAATGGAAAAATGTGAATGCGGAAAAAGGGTTGCCCGTCGGCGAACGCCCATTTGGCCAGCGTGTAAATTTCCTCGATACCCGCGTCTGTCATGGCGTAACAGCCGATCGAAACGCAGTCTCCATGCACCATTAAATAGCTGCCCGTTCTGCCATGGGCGCGATCATAAGCGTTGGGAAAGCCGATATTGAACGAGAGATGATAGGATGAGTTCGGGTTCATGGCGCTGGGCGTGACGAAGTAGAACCCCTCCGGCGATTGCCGATCGCCCTCCTTCAATTTTGGTCCGAGATCACCAGAATAGGCGCAGATTGGGTAGGACTTAAACAATCGATAGCGTGGTCGCCGCCCGGGCGCGGAGTCTTGCAGCCAAACCTCCAATTCCCGCGTCTTCTTAAACACGCGGATAAAAATGGGCGCGCCTTTCTTCAGTCCGGCGGCGGCGAGCTGCTTTGCAAGCGATCCGCTTGGCAAGCGCGGAATGGGATAGCCGAACAGCGGCGCCCCGATTGACGGCGGCGCGGGGGTGGGAAGCGGCCGCTGAAAAGGCGCATCGGCCGGCATCTTTGGCGCCATCGGCATACGGGCCGCGATGTCCTCGCTGACGCGCCAAATCGTGTCGACAATGACGAACAGCGCCGCGCCGGCGACACAGGTCGCCAGCCAGATCAAGGTCTCGCGCATGGTAGTCCCTCTCTCCGGATACGAGCGCGCGCAGCGTCAAAAGAGAGTTGGGCGAGTGTTGGGCGACGACGTGGCGCTGAGGAGCGCTCGGACGCTGGCGGCGGCGAGGCTCGTCAACCCAGCCGCGCAAAGCGCGCGCCGTCGCCCCAAAAAGCCATCGGTTCGTAGTCGGGATAAGGGTAGACGCCGAGATCGACAGCGATCTCCGCTCGCCGCGTCGCGATCCGCTCGGACACCAGCCGACGGATCGAGATCGGCGCGCCGGCGCAGATATTATACAGGCCAGTTGCGGGGCTCTCCGCCAGCCGCACAAGCCGCTCGGCAATGGTCTCCACCGGCAAATAGTCGCGCAATTGCTCGCCGCCTGACATTGGGAAGGTCGCATCGCCCCGATCAATCGCGGCGTCCAGCTGCGCCAGTACGCTGCGGGGATGTTGACCGGGCCCGTATGTATAGAACAGCCGCGCCCAGGTGATGGCGGCGGTTTGCGGGGCGGCGAACAGCAGTTGGCGCAACGCGTTCTTGGCGATCGGATAGGGCAAAATCGGCGCGCATTCCGTCTCTTCCGCCAGACAGCCGGATTTCAGCCCATATTCGAAGCAGGTGCCGGCAACGACAATCCGCTGCGCCCCCAGCCGCTGGATCTCAGCCAAGAACCGCGCGTCCGACGGCAGATGCGTCGTGACATGCGCCGGATCGCGATAGTTCGGCAGCCCCGGCCAGGCGAGATGCAGCACCGCGTGCGCCTCCGCCCAGGGCGCAGCGGCTAACGCGTCGGCGTCGCCATGCAGATCCAGCGGCAGAAACTCGGCCCGCCCCGCCCAGCGCGCGGTTGCGGCTTTCGTTACGTCGCGCCCCAGCGCGAGCACCTGACGCCCGGCCTGCAAGGCGGCGGTGACGACATGCGCGCCGATGAAACCGGTTGCGCCTGTAACAATTAGCATTTTTGCGCTCCGCTCAGCGCCCTCGACAGGGCGGGACCTATGAGCGAGCATGGCGGAAAATACTTAATCACCATTAAGGAGGAAGCGGATGCGCGCGTATCAGCTGGTTGAATTTGGCAAGCCCTTTGAGATGCGAGAGCTGCCAGACCCGACGCCGACGGGCGCGCAGGTGCTCATTAAGGTTCTCAAGGCGGGGGTCTGCCATTCCGACCTTCATATCGCTGAGGGCTATTTCGATTATGGCGACGGGCAGAAGTTTAAAATGTCCGATCGCGGCATGCAGCTTCCGATGACGCTGGGGCATGAAATCTATGGCGAGGTGATCTCCGCCGGACCTGACGCTGGAGCGGTGGAGATTGGCGCGAAGGTGTTGGTGCATCCATGGATTGGATGCGGGACTTGCCGCGCCTGCCGGGAAGAGCGGGAGAACGATTGCGCGGCGATGAAGCCGCTGGGCATCCTGCAAGATGGGGGATATGCGACCCATGTGTTAACGCCAGACGCCAGCCACCTGATCAATGCCGATGGGCTCGACCCGGCGAGCGCGGTCTCCTTCACCTGCGCAGGGATCACCGTCTTCGCGGCGCTCAAGAAACTGCTGCCGCTGCATGATGAAGAGTGGTTGGCGGTGATCGGCGCTGGCGGCCTTGGCCTTAATGGGATCACGATCGCCAAGGCGCTTGGCGTGAAAAATCTTCTCGCCGTTGATGTTGATGACGCGAAACTTGAGGCGGCGATGGAAATGGGCGCCGACGCGGCGCTCAATGTGCGTGCGCATGAAGATCCGGACGCGGCGCTGCGCGAGATCACAGGCGGGATCTTTATGGCGGCTCTGGATACAGTTGGCGCCGAAAGCACGATCGGCTTGGCGACCCGGACGCTGCATAAGACGGGGCGCTATGTGATCGTGGGGCTGTTCGGCGGCTCGTTTAAGCTGTCACTGCCGCTATTGCCGCAACGCGAGCTGACTTTGCGCGGATCTTATGTCGGCTCTCGTCGTGATTTGCGCGAGTTGGTGGAGCTCGCAAAAACTGGCGCGCTGAAGCCAATCCCTGTGTCTGAACGGCCGCTGAGCGCGGCGAATGAGACAATGGAGGATTTGGCTGCGGGCAAAATCGTCGGCCGTGTCGTCCTGACAACGGCGGAATAGCCCCTATCGCGGCTTAGGCCGCCGGATTTATAAGCTGGCGGCCTCGGAGGCCGCGCCCCTCGGCGCGACCTCTCGCCTGAGGTTACTTACAGCCCGTCAGGAGGAAGCTATCCTCCGTTTTGACCAGGTTGTTGCTTTCGTCCGACTCGTCGATATTGCCCTTTGGGTCGGCGATGACGATGATTTTGAATGCGCGCTCAGTCGCGAAGTAGCTATCCCAGCTTTCGCCGTCGGCCAACAAGCGCAGCGCCTGCGCTTCGCTGAGCCAACCGGTTTGCCGCGCGCCGATCGATTTTTGATAAGCGCGCACCGCGCGTTGGCTGCCGCGGCCCAGCCCACCGTCGATTGCGCCAGTGTAGAAGCCGCCTTTTTTCAGCTCTTCCTGGATGCGGAAGCGCAGCGCCTCGGGCAGCTCCGCCTGGGAGCGGGTGTTGGTTGGGAAATAAGGCTCCGCGGCGCCCTCTGGGATCGAGCCGATGCGGCCCTTCTTTTCCATGCCTTTGCCGATTTCGAGCACAATCCGGGCAACCTCGCCGGGATCGAGATCGTTCGCCGTCCGGCCGAGCACCCACGTATAAGGCGCGTCATCGACGGCGACGCCAACCGCCACGCGCTCAACCAGTTTCCAGTCAGCGCGCTTGTCGCCGGTATTTTCGATCAGCAGCGTCACTTTGACGAGCGCCGGGCCTTTGGCGCAGCTGATGCTGGCTTCATCAACTTTGACGGACTTGATGACCAAGTCCGGCTTCGCCGAGGCCGACGCAGCGGCGGCGAGCGTGAAAGCAGCACCGAGCGCAAGTGATTTTGTGAATGACGTGGTCATACCATCTTCTCCGTTCTTCGGCCCTTCTGGGCTCCCTGCCGATGTGCGGAGGGCAAGATGGCGGGCGCGGGTCGAAAAAGAGGCCGACCTGCGCCGATAATCCCATCGCGCGAAGAAGTGAGCGTCGCCCCCCGCCGGAACCAAACCTGGACTGGCGGAGCGCGGCGCTCAAGCGGAGATTTGCGCCGCGACGACGCGGCGCTGGGGGGTCAGCAGTCCGTCAGGCGGATTGGATCCGTGATCCAGATGTTGTTGTCCTCGTCCGATTCGCGGACCAGGTTTTTCGGATCGACGATAACGATCAGGCGGACAACACGATCTTCGCCTGTGCTGGTGAAGGCGCTGCGCGATGGGCCGCCAGCGAGCAGCGCGTCGGTTTGATCGGCGGTGAGGACGCCGCTCTCTTCTTCGCTGCGCGACTTTTGGAACGCGCGAATGGCGGCCTCAGTACCGCGGCCGAAGACGCCGTCGATGCCGCCCTTATAATAGCCGGCGCTCTGGAGCTTGCGCTGGATTTCTTCGCGCAAACCACGGGGCAAACGGCGCTGCTGCGCGATCGTCTTTGCGGTGGTGACCGCGGTCACGCCCGTCGTCGATTTGCCGATCCGGCCCGCTTTACGAACGCCCTCGCCGATTGTGATCACGACCGCTGCGATCTCACCGGGATCGATGTGGTTGCGGGAGGTTACGTCTGAATAGGTATAGGGCGCATGCTCAGCCGAAACCGACGCGACCGAGGGAAGGCCGATCGCGGTCGAGCGCCGGGCCGAGGCCTCGCCGATATTGTCGACCGCAACCCGAACCACCGCGAGGGGCTGGCCGGTTTTGCAGCTGGTCGAGAGGATTTTCGAACGTTCAACGTTGACCACCAGGTCAGGCAGCCCTTGCGCGGCCGCTGGAGTTGCGGCGAACGCAGCAACCAGCGCGCCGACAGCAGCTGCATATTTTGCGGTTCCCATCATTGTCAGATCTCCCAATTCATTATTCTACGCCGCCGCTAGCGCTTCAGCGGGCGAGCTCAAAGCTGCGGCGGAAGACGTTGACAAGAGGCGGCCGAGCGGCGGCAGGCTACGCTTCTCCGCAGCCTCCGATCGCCTGGCGCAAAGGCCAAGGCGATGCGCGCCCCTCCACCAGCCTAAGATGGCTTAACAACTCAACGACCCGTCCACCCGAACGAGGTTAGAATGTTCGTGCTGGTATGAAAAACCGTTCGCTCACGCTGAATTCAACGCTGGCGCCAAAAAACATATGACTGTGGCGCCAGCCAAGCAGTTTTAACCTCGCAAGAATTTATGCAGTCGCGAAATTCGCCTGTTTCTTGTGGTTAACATGCCGATGCGTCGTTTCAGCGCGAGAGCTAGGCGATGCGGCGCAGCCAGCATTTGGGCCAGTGAGTGACGCGGAAGTCGAGCGTGCTTTCGTTAAACGGCCACTCAGGTTCTTCAATCACGAAATCTGGGTTTTCTTCGACGAAGATTTCGTTGGCTGCGACCGGATTGTTTTCGTCCCAGTCCGCGCCGGCGCGCGGCAGTCGGGCAAGCTGTTGCATGACGCCGTCGGTCGAGACGATGTAGCTGTCCCGGCTCACCCATTTGGAATACGCGCGCAGCTCAGCCAGCACGTGATCGCGACTATGATCGCTGTCAAGGATCACCAGCACGGTGTCCTTCTTCTTCACATGCTTGCCGACCTGGGTCAGCGTAGATTTCTCAGTTGAGCCGCCCTCGATCAGGGTAATCCGATCGAACAGCGGATGCGCCTCAATCGCCTCGCGATTATGCGGGCGGATCTCGATATCAACGCCGACAATGCGGGTCGGCAGATCCATCGCTTTGGCGATGCTCGCATAGTAGATCAGCGATCCGCCATGAGCGACGCCGGTTTCGATAATGACGTCCGGCTTGAGCCGGCAAATCATCTCCTGGATCCGAATCATATCGTCCGGAAGCTGGATGATCGGGCGCCCCATCCAGGAGAAAGTGTAGCAATGTTTCTGAACCCAACCGACATTCACCCACTGTTTCGACAGCACTTTAAACGCCCGGTCCGAATATAGGCTCATCATGTCGACGCCATTTGCGTCCTCGACGCACAGCGTTCCGGCGTCGGTGTCTAGGGTCAATTTCATCGAATTTGGCTCCGTTAGATCGATTGCGCGTCGAGCAAGCCTTCGGGGGCCCAAAAAACGCGGTGAAACAAGGGGGATTACGCTTTTCCCGCCGATATGCGGCTGTGAAGCGTCGCTATCGGCGCGCGCCAAACCGCCGCGCGCAGCCTTGCCCTATGATGGTGAATGTCCGATTAACCGACACTGATTTCTGTTCATCAATGTATATGTGGCGATTACTATTACTTCGGCGAGGTTAACGAGCATTTCTACGCGTTTTCGCCTGTAAACTCTATTTAAATTTCGATGGTCTTTAGTCGCTGACGTGGCGTTCAGCGGAGATAAACCATGAAAGCTGTTATTCTCGCCGGCGGCCTCGGCACGCGGCTAAGCGAAGAGACCGGCGTCCGGCCGAAACCGATGGTCGAAATCGGCGGGCGGCCGATCCTTTGGCATATCATGAAGATTTACGCCGCTCACGGCGTGCGCGATTTCGTTATCTGCCTCGGTTATAAAGGCTATATGATCAAGGAGTTCTTCGCGAACTATGTGCTCCACGGCGCGGACGTCACGTTCGACGTGCGAACCGGCGGGATCGAGGTGCACCAAAATGTCGCGGAGCCTTGGCGCGTAACCCTCGCCGAGACGGGCGCAGACAGCATGACCGGCGGCCGGCTGAAGCGCGTCGCGCGCTATCTGGGCTCAGACGAATCGTTCTGCATGACCTATGGCGACGGCGTCGCTGATGTCGACATCTCCAAGCTGATCGATTTCCACCATGATCACGGCGCTGCGGCGACTTTGACCGCGGTGGCGCCTCCGGGACGCTTCGGCGGCCTCGATATCGAGGGCGACTCAGTCAATCAGTTCGTCGAGAAACCGCGGGGCGACAATGGTCTGATCAATGGCGGCTTCTTTGTCTTGAACCGGTCCGTGATCGAACTGATCAAGGGCGACGACACGGTTTGGGAGCGTGAGCCGCTCGAATATCTCGCCGAGTCCGGTCAGTTGCGCGCCTATCGGCATGACGGCTTCTGGCAACCGATGGACACGCTGCGCGATAAAAACCAGCTGCAAGCGCTTTGGGACTCCGGGAACGCGCCATGGCGCGTTTGGGACAACCCTCAAATTCGGTCAGAGGTCGCAGCATGACGTTCCTTGAGTTGGGCGCCGCTGAGCGTGTTGTCCCTGCGGTCGGCTCCGCGCCGGACCCAAACTTCTGGGCCGGACGGCGGGTGCTCGTCACCGGCCACACCGGTTTCAAAGGCTCATGGCTATCGCTGTGGCTGCAGCTGATGGGCGCCGAAGTATGGGGCCTGGCGCTGCCGCCAGAAGATGAAGATCACAGCCTGTTCATGCTCGCCCGTGTTGGCGAGAACATGAATGGCCGCTTCGTCAATCTGCGCAACCGCGAAGGCGTGGCCAATATGATTGCGGAGGCGCGCCCGGAGTATGTGTTCCATCTGGGCGCCCAAGCGATTGTGCGCCGCAGCCTTTGGGACCCTACTGAGACCTGGGAAACCAACGTCCTCGGCACCCAGCACCTGCTTGACGCGTTGCGCGACTCGCCCGAGCTGCGGGGCGTGTTGGTCGTGACGACGGACAAGGTCTACGCCAATGACGGTTCCGGCCGTCCGATGCGTGAGAATAATCAGCTTGGCGGCGCGGACCCATACTCGGCCTCCAAAGCCGCGTGCGAAATGCTCGTGGCGTCGGCGGCGCGGTGCTATTTCGAACCCGCGGGCGTTCGCGTGGCGACAGCGCGGGGCGGCAATGTCATCGGCGGGGGTGATTTCGCCGATGATCGGCTGGGCCCAGATTGCGTCCGCGCGGCCTTGCGCGGCGATCGGGTCGTGCTGCGCCGCCCGGAATCCACGCGGCCATGGCAGCATGTTCTCGATTGTCTGAACGGCTATATGCTGCATCTGGAGGCGATGGTGATCGACCCGTCGACCCCGCGCGCGCTGAATATCGGCCCGTCGCCAATGAGCGAGATCCCGGTGATCGAATTTGCGCGCGCGATGATGAGCGCGCTGGGCGCTCCGGATCGCATCGATATCCAGCCGGAGCCGGACTCGGTGGAGGCGGCGCGCCTTGCGCTCGATCCGCGACTGGCGCGCGAATGGCTGGATTGGCGCGAGCGGTTGCCGGGCATGTCCGGGATTTATGCGGCGGCCTCCTGGTATCGCGCCTGGCGCGCCGGCGAAAATATGCAGTGGGCGACCCTGGCGGAGATCGAGCGGTTTGATCTGCCGGCGGCTCGGTATGGCTGGGATCAGGGAGCTGCGGCATGAGCGCCCTCGCCCTCCAGCACGCGCCGGCGCCCAGCTGCCGCTTCTGCGGCCAGGCGCTGGAGTTTAGCGTAATTGACCTTGGGCTCAGCCCGTTGGCGAACAGCTATCTGCCGGCGACGGCGGATGCGCGCGCAAGGGAAAAGCGCTATCCGCTGGAGGTGCGGCTGTGCGAGGGCTGTCTGCTGGCGCAGGTGGCGGAAAGCCCGCCGGCGGATGCTCATTTTCACGATGAGTACGCGTATTTCTCATCTTACTCAGCTGGCTGGGTTGCGCATGCGGGCCGCTACGCTGCTGCGATGATTGAACGGTTCGGACTGGGACCGAACAGTTTCGTCGTCGAAGCGGCGTCCAATGACGGCTATCTGCTGCAGCATTTTGTAAAAGCCGGCATTCCGGCGCTGGGTGTCGAGCCAGCCGGGAATTGCGCGGCGGCGGCGCAGGCGAAGGGCGTCGAAAGTTGGGTCGACTTTTTCAATGAGGCGACGGCGGCGCGGATCGTTTCCGAACGCGGGCCAGCGGATTTGACTGCAGCGAATAACGTTCTGGCCCATGTGCCGGACATCAGCGGTTTCGCGGCGGGCTTCAGGACCGTGTTGGCGGCCGATGGGGTCGCCACCTTTGAATTTCCCCATCTGCTGCAACTACTCGCGCTCGACCAGTTCGATACGATCTATCATGAGCACTACTCCTATCTCTCGCTCCTGGCGCTCGATCGCGTGTTTGAAGCGACGGGCCTGCGGGTGTTTGATGTTGAGCAGCTGCCAACCCACGGCGGTTCGCTGCGGTTGTTTGTGTGCCGCGAGGAAGCGGGGTGGCGCGAAACCGAAGCTGTCGGTCGATGCCGGCGCGCCGAACTGGATGCGCGGTTGGATGATGTGCGAGGCTACCGCCGCCTGTCCCGGCGCGCCGACGACATTCGCCGCGCGTTCCAAGACTATCTGCGCTTGGCGCGCGCCTCCGGGCGTCGGGTCGCCGCGTATGGCGCAGCGGCGAAGGGCGTGACGTTCCTGAACTACTGCGGCGCGACCGCTGACGACATTGCATTTGTGGTTGATCGCAATCCGGCGAAGCAGGGCAAGCTGATCCCTGGCGCTCATATCCCAATCTGCGCGCCGGACGCGTTGCGCGCGGAGAAGCCGGATGAGATCGTGATCCTGCCCTGGAACCTGGCCGACGAGATCGCGGCGGAGCACGCCTATGTGCGGGAGTGGGGCGGCCGTTTCGTGGTCGCAACGCCGCGGCTGCGTTTTATCTGATGGGCGCGTGATGCAGTTTCATGGGACCGAGGTCGCGGGCTGTTGGCTGATCGAAGCGACGCCGCATGCGGATGAGCGAGGGGCTTTCGCTCGGATTTACTGCCCGGAGGAATTTGCCGCGGCCGGGATCACCGATTTTACGCCGGTTCAGAGCAATCTTTCCCGCAATCGCGCAGTCCACACCCTGCGGGGCATGCATTTTCAGCCCGCCCCGTACGCGGAAGCGAAGCTGATCCGAGTTGTGCGCGGCGCCGTGTTTGACGTTGTGATCGATCTGCGGACGGACAGCCCAACCTACCTCAAATGGGCTGGATGTCGATTGGATGCGGATGGGATGACCGCGCTGTACGCTCCCGAAGGGTGCGCGCACGGGTTCCTGTCGCTCGAGCCGGATACAGACGTTCTGTATATGATGGGGCGCATGTTTACGCCCGGTCAGGGGCAAGGCGTGCGGTGGGACGATCCCGCGTTTGGCGTGAAATGGCCGGCTCAGCCGACCGTGATCTCTGAGCGGGATGCGCACTATCCAGATTTCCAAGACACAGGCGCCGCTCCTTCCTAGGATGAGGCCGTCGCGGGCCCTCTCCGCTAATCGGTCTTGCGGGGTGGTTTTACGTCCTTCACCAACCCGATCACCTTGCTGCTCCACACGAAGCCGAACCACGTCTGCATCCTGCTGTCGACGGAGTTGTCGCGGTTGTCTCCCACGACGAAGAACGCCCCTTCGGGAATGCGAACAGGCGCCATCTCATCCATCCGCGCCGGTTTCTCGTGGTCGATGATGCGCCAGCTGCGGCCGTCCTTGGCGATTTCCTCCTTCAGCAGCGCGGCGCCGAGGCCGTGAGCGCCGCGGCCTGTGTCTTCTCGATAAGGGCCGATCAGCCGTTGTCGGAGCGGGGCGCCGTTGATGATGGGCGCCCCCGCTTTGAAGGCGATCACCTCGCCCGGCAGGCCGATCACGCGTTTGATGTAGTAGGAGCCGTCGCGGGCCGTGAACACGATCGCGTCGCCGCGCCGGATGCGCGCCTTTGCAGCGGCGGTTTGATCCACCCGCAGATAGACGCCAGGCTTCATCGTCGGCAGCATCGATCCAGATTGCACCCTGAAGCTGCGCGATGGAAAAAGGTCCCTGAGCGCGTCTAGGGGATTGGCGCGTTGAGCGGCGGCGTCGCTCGCCGCCAACATCAAGGGGGACAGCATCGCAAGGATGAAAGAAAGAGCCGTCAGTTTTTTCGAACGCATCTCATCCTCCGGGGTGTGGAGCGCGCAGGTCCGATGCGTCGGACGCGCAGATCGCGATATGGGCCAAATCTATGGGAAGGGATGACGGCCAGATTGCGACGGTGGCGTCGCAACTGCGAGACCGGGCGGCGGCCGAGGGCTTAGTCGGGTGCCGGATCACGACGCCGGACGCGGTGGTCACAGCCGGGGAGCGATTGCTGCAGTGGCTTGCCGATGGGCGCCATGGGGAGCTGAGCTGGATGGCGGAGCGGTCGGCTTGGCGCGCGGACCCGCGCGAGCTTTGGCCCGAAGCGCGCAGCGTGGTCTTGTTTGGCGAGCCTTACGGGCCAGACGACGATCCTCTCGGCGTGCTGCAACGGTCCGAGCTGGGCGCGATCTCCGTCTATGCGCGCAATCGCGACTATCACGACGTGCTGAAAAAAAAGCTCAAACAGATAGGGCGCGGTTTTATTGAGGATGCTGAAGATCTGACAGGGGCAAGGCCGGAAATCAAAGTGTTTGTCGACACCGCCCCGGTGATGGAGAAACCTCTAGCCTATGCGGCGGGGCTGGGGTGGCAGGGCAAGCACACCAATTTGGTCAGCCGCACTGAGGGCTCCTGGCTGTTTATCGGCGCGATGTTTACGACCTTGAAGCTGCCGGCGGATGCGGCCGAGCGCGATCACTGCGGCTCCTGCCGCCGCTGCCTGGATATTTGCCCCACCGCCGCTTTTCCCGCGCCTTATCAGCTGGATGCGCGGCGATGCATTTCCTATCTCACGATCGAGCTCAAGGGGCCAATTCCACGCCCAATGCGGCCGCTGATCGGCAACCGAATCTATGGGTGCGATGATTGTCTGGCGGTTTGCCCTTGGAACAAATTCGCCGAGAACGCGCGCGACGCCGCCTACTGGGCTCGGGTGGAACTGCGCGCGCCGTATCTTGAGGATCTCGCGCAGTTGGATGAACCGGGCTTTCGCGAACTGTTCTCAGGCTCGCCGATCAAGCGGATCGGTTGGACGCGGTTTATGCGCAATGTTCTGATCGCGATTGGCAATTCGGGGCGGGTGGAGCTGACGGAGGCCGCGGCGCTTCAGCTTGACGCCTCGTCCCCACTGTTGCGCGGCGCCGCCATTTGGGCGTTGGGGCGGCTGGACCCCGCCCGCGCGCTGGCGGAGCGAGGCGAGCGGGAGGGGCTGGAGCCGGAGCCGAGCGTGCTTGAGGAATGGCGCGCCCTTCCCGGTTGACGGCGCGTGTGAAGCTACAGCCGCGGCGTTGGCCCGGCCTCTGACAGCAGCTCTCGCAGGAGTTTCCGCTTCACCGCCTCGGCGAATGTCGCCAAGCTGTCCGCCGTGATGACAAAAGCGCCAGGGCCGCCGATGATCTGCGTTTTGTACGCCTCTTCGAGGTCATAGCCGCCAGGACGGCCGCTGCAGATCCGGCATAGCACGGCGAGCCCGTTTATGGTGACGCCCGCCTTGAGCGCGGCTGCGCGGCCGGTGGCGATGCTGGGGCCCTCCCAGTTGTTCACGCTATCGCCCGAGAAGTCGATCACCCGGCGCTCGCCCGCGAAACGGTTGCCTTTGATCATCGCCACCGCCTTCAGCAGCGCGGCGCCGATAGCATTATAGCCATAGGCGCGTCGGGGCGCGGCCATAAGCTTGTCGGCGAAGGCCGCGGCGGATTTCGGACCATCGATGACCATCCAATCCACAACCACATCTTGCGAATGCGCGTCCGCCCACTCCACATAGGCGACGGCGATTTTCCGATAGTAGCCGGCTGTCATCGCTGCGACGACTTTGGGGTCGCGAAAAGCTTTCGCATAGCCTTGACGCTGAAGGCGGATTTCGCCGGTGTCGATCGAGCCGCTGGCGTCGGAGAGCAGCACGAGCTCGATATCCACGCGCGTCTGCGCGCGGGCTGCGGGCGCCAGGAGCAGGGCGAGAGCTGCTAGAGCGACGGGGAAAAGGCGTGCGAATCGCTGCATGGTGTCGACCTCTTGCGCTTTTGTCGCAAGAGTGGCGGAGCAACCGCACAGACGCAAATGAATTGGTTGCGCGGCTGCTCCCCGCACAACCGGTTGCGATCGCCTATCGAGCCCGTCGTGGATTTAGATACAGATCGCGCTCATAATGATCGAGCGTTGGCTGAAAGCGCCCAGCGCGCATTTCATCCGCCAAATCCTTGATATGCCGGCGGGCGGGCTTGTTGAACCGCAACATCGAGCAGAAGAGCTGCAGGGCGACGTCGAGGCGCGGATCGGTGTGCTCCGGTGAAATGCTGACATTCCAAGCGCCGCCGAAGCTGACCAGCTTGCCGTCGAGCAGACCAATTTTCCGGTCCTGCTCATCATACAGATTGTAGTCGGCGCCGATGCTAAAAATATTCTGGCGCAACTTGTAGAACCGGGCGCGTTCATCCCCAAGAATAAAGAAGGAGAAGCGCTCCGGAAAGAACGCCCATTTGTCAGCGGAGCGTTCGATTTGGATCATTGACTCGCTACGGCCAATATTGACGGCGTAGGAGGGCGCAGGCATGCCGTTGGCGCCATGCGTCAACTGCAGCGAGCGGCCGATCATCATCTCCATCGTCGCGCGCCAATTCATCGTTTCCGAGAACAGCTTAATCACCAGCCGGCGATTCGGGCCTTTTTTCTTATTCCAAAGACCTGCGCGATAGGCCACGATGCCGGTGCGTTCGCCGTCGGTTTTAATCTGCCCGATGACGTCCATGTCTTTGGTGAATTGTTGCGACTTCGCTCGATGCTGGGTCTGCTTCATAATGCCGATTTCGATGTCGTTGATGCTGGTCGCAAACAGATCGACTGTGAAACGGCGCGGCTTGGCCGAGGTCGCAACGCTGGTCCCGCCCTGTAGGGTCGCTTCCGCCATGTCTCCGCTCTCTCTCGATAGGTTGTGGGCCCCTTGTTTGGTTACACTATATATATGGAGAATGAGGCGCAGTCGAGCGGCATTGAGGGAGAAATTGGCGATCGCCAAGCGCGAGGGCGGCGGTCATGGCGGCTTGGCGCGCAAAGAAGGCGCGCAAAGAAAAAGCGGGCCGCGCGGGGCCCGCTCCATCTGGTCATCCGCTCGTCGGGACGAGGCGGCCAGGAGGTCTTAGACGCCTGGCGCGGCAGGCGTTGGCGCAGGAGCGGTCGGCGCAGACGCATCTTCTTCGATGTAGCGGAGGGTGCCGTCGTACCGGGTGCCCATCTCAATGCCGATGCCCTTATGCTGGATGTCGGCGTAAACGATCGCAGTGGAATGCAGCATGACCTGGCCGCCGCGAATGTCGCCGGAAACCCGGCCGTGGATGACGACGCGTTTCGCGACAACGCCGCCTTCAACTTCGCCATGCTCACTGACCGTCAGGGTGGAGCATTCAATGTTGCCGCGCACTTTGCCGTCCACGCGAATGTCGCCCGCCGACATAACGTCGCCGGTGATCAGCAGATCGCCGCCAAGGACACTCTCGCCAGTCGAGCGTGCGCCCATTGAAGTTTGAGCAGGAGGCGCGCCGCGCATTGAAGCGCTCGAAAACGAACTCATCTCATATTCCTTGTCGCGGCGCGGCCGTATAAACGGCGTCGACGCCAGTTGGGCGTGTTAATACCGTCGCAAGTGTGCGTTACGGCCTACGGACGGTGTTCTCAACAGCTGATTCCGGCTAAGAGCAGCATTTCGCTTGACGTCGGCCTCTGAGTGCGGCCGAAACGCACAAAGGCGCGCCTGTTGCGCGAATATCAACTGCTAGATCAGCCTTCCCAGAGGAGCGCATGGGCTTCAAATGCGGCATCGTCGGCCTGCCTAACGTCGGCAAATCGACCCTTTTCAACGCGCTGACGCGGACGGCGGCCGCCCAGGCGGCGAACTTTCCCTTCTGCACCATCGAACCGAATGTCGGCGACGTCGCGGTGCCGGACCCGCGTATCGAGGCGCTGGCGGAGATTGCGGGATCCAAACAGATCATTCCCACGCGGCTGACATTTGTCGACATCGCCGGGTTGGTGCGCGGCGCGTCAAAAGGCGAGGGGTTGGGCAACCAGTTCCTGGCCAATATCCGCGAGACCGACGCAATCGCTCAGGTGTTGCGGTGCTTCGAGGATGACGACATCACCCATGTGGACGGCCGCGTCGACCCGCTCGCAGACGCAGAGACGATCGAGACGGAGCTGATGCTCGCGGATCTTGAGAGCCTTGAGAAACGGCTGACCAACATCGTGAAAAAGGTGAAGGGCGGCGACAAGGAGGCGAAGCTGCAGGCGGAGCTGATGGAGCGCGCCAAGCTTCTCCTTGAGGACGGCAAACCTGCGCGCGCGGTTGAGATCGAGCCAGCGGAAGAAAAAGCCTTCCGAATGCTGCAGCTGATGACCGCAAAACCGATGGTCTATGTCTGCAATGTCGAGGAAGGCGCCGCTGGCGAAGGCAACGCGCATTCGGCCAAAGTGGCGGAAATGGCGGCCGCTCAGGGCGCGGCGCATGTGGTGATTTCGGCGGCGATCGAAGCGGAAATTGCGCAGCTGGATGATGATGAGCGCGATGCGTTTCTGGAAGAGATGGGGCTGAAAGAGGCCGGGCTCGATCGGTTGATCCGTGCGGGCTATGACCTTCTGGGCCTGATTACCTACTTCACAGTCGGCCCGAAAGAAGCGCGGGCTTGGACGATCCAGGATGGCTGGGCGGCGCCCAAAGCGGCTGGCGTCATCCATGGCGACTTCGAAAAAGGGTTCATTCGCGCCGAGACGATTTCCTATGACGAC
This sequence comes from Neomegalonema sp., assembly GCA_022760355.1. Lineage (GTDB taxonomy): Bacteria > Pseudomonadota > Alphaproteobacteria > Rhodobacterales > Rhodobacteraceae > JALEGB01. The sequence goes on along the minus strand of JALEGB010000008.1, from coordinate 38,837 downwards.
TACATCGCCTGCAAAGGCGAGGGGGGCGCCAAGGAAGCGGGCAAGATGCGCCTTGAAGGCAAAGAGTATGTCGTGAAGGACGGCGACGTGCTGCATTTCCGCTTCAACACGTAGTCGTCGCCGCCGTTCGGTATTTCTAAAGCACGCTGCGCTAGGCTCCTGATTGGAGAAGGAGCCTAGCGCCGATGCGGCTAGATCAACAAAGAAAAGCGGTGCGCGCCAAGCGACGCTTGTTGGCGTTTCAACGGGATGCGCGTGGCGTGACCGCGGTGGAGTTTGCGCTCATCGCGCCATTCTTCTTTATGCTCATCTTCTCCGTTATGGAGGTGGCGCTGATCAGCTTCGCAACGTCGACCTTCCGAACGGGTCTGTCCTACGCCACACGTTTGATCCGCACAGGCGACGCGCAGTGCTTTTCTGAGAAACAGTTCATCAAGGCTCTGTGTTCAAAGGCCGGATTTGCGCCCAGCTGCGAGACCCGAACCACCGTCGAGCGTAAGGTTTTCCCCGTCGGCTACACCACCGATTTGAGCCTCGCCGTAAGCGCCAAGGAGTTCAAATCGCTCAGCGGCGGCGACGTCGTTATGGTGAGCGCGACCTATAAATGGCCGCTTCAGTCGCCGATCGTTGAGCCGTTCTTAGGCGATGGCGGCGGCGCATTTTCGTTCCAACTGAGCTTTCTGTTTAAGAATGAGCTCTTCGCATCCAAGAGCTGCTCATGAGACTAAAGGGCCTGAATATCTGGGGGCGTTTTCGGCGCGATCCGACCGGCGCCGCTATGGTCGAGTTTACGATCGTCCTTCCAATTCTAGCGGTTCTGCTGCTCGCGAGCATCGAAATCGCCAGCTACTTTTGGGCGCGCAGTCGAGTTACGGACGCCGTGGCGGCCGTGGGCGACTTAACAACCCAGTCGATGTCGGTTTCCGACGGCTCCATCTCAGCGATCTTTGGGGCGGCGGACGCCATTCTCGCTGAGAATCCAATGACTAAGGACACGGTTTCCGACGTCACGGTGCGCTTGACATCGGCTCTCGCTTGCAAGTGTGGGCTGGAGCCCAAAGCGGGGGAGACGATCGGCAAAGGGTCGAAGGAGTATTGCTATACCGCGCTTTGGTCCCACGAATATAAGGTGAAATCGACTATCTCCGGCTATAAACCGGGAGAAAAAGTAACATCTATACCGAGTGATATTGCAATTGCCGATAATGATACGGTGATTCTGGTCGAATTTAATTTTAAGTATAGACCGAAGCTGCACTTTGTATTGTCGGGCGCGGAAATGTCGACCAGCGAGCGCTTCTACATGCGTCCACGCTTTTCTGATCGGGTTACTCACGTTGGTTCGCAGGCCCCGGCCGCCGAGCCGCGATGTCTGCGCGAAGCTGATGGGTAGGGCGTTGCGCCGGCTTGTCAGCGTGATGACGGCCCGATCTGCAGAATTACGGCGCGCCGCGCTCCGCATCCATCGCCGCGCTCAGCGTCTCAAATCGATCGATAAAGGCCGCCTTCGCCTCAGATGGGGTCCGATTAGGCAATTCGATAGTGAGCAACCTCTCGTCTGTCGGCGCGCCAAATGCTTTGACCGCGTCCTCTTCCGAAAAGCCGGCCAGTCGAATGGCTTCTAAATATGCGGACAAAATGTCGGCGCGCTTTACCAGTTTCATCAGATTGGTCGCTGGGCTCGCCGGCAAACCGAAGCGGATGAAAATCACGCAAAGCAATCGATGCTCCAGCGATTTGTAACCGTCGCCCACCACGGCTTTGAAGGGGCTGATCAGATCGCCAATGACATATTCGGGCGCGTCATGCAGCAGGGCGATCAGTCGGTCTTCAGCCGAGATGGAGGGGCGGAGCCGACCACAGAGATCCTCGACCAGCAGCGAATGATCCGCGACGGAAAAAGGCCACTCGCCAACAGTTTGACCGTTCCAGCGTGCGACACGAGCCAACCCATGAGCGATATCTTCAATCTCGACGTCAACCGGGGTGGGGTCCAGCAAATCCAGGCGCCGCCCGCTCAACATACGTTGCCACGCTCGCGCAGGTTTGGCGCGCGTAGGTCTGGCGCCGGCCGATCGTTGGGTCATCTATCACTCTCTAGCCGAGCCTGTTGTTGGCCGCCAATCTATGCGCGCCGCAACATACATCTTAGCAACACTCGAATCGTTTTATCCGAACGCGCCGCCTCGGAAAATGTCCGGGGCGGTTAACAAACCCCTGACGCAATGTCGAGGCGGTTCGATTGCAGGGGCGGGATGCCTTTGCTATGGCGAAGCGCTGCAAAAATAAGGAATGCCGAGTTATGGGATCAGGTGAACAACAGTCGACTTTCGCGGTAGCGGACTTGGGCCTGGCTGATTGGGGCAAGAAAGAGATCGCGATCGCGGAGACCGAGATGCCAGGTCTCATGGCGTGCCGTGATGAATATGGCGCGGCCAAGCCGCTCGCCGGCGCGCGCATTGCCGGTTGTCTGCACATGACGATCCAAACCGCGGTGCTGATCCAGACGCTTGAAGCGCTGGGCGCCGAGGTGCGTTGGGCGTCCTGCAATATTTTCTCGACCCAAGACCATGCGGCTGCAGCGATCGCTGCGGCGGGCACGCCGGTTTTCGCCACGAAAGGTGAAACGCTGGAAGAGTATTGGGACTATGTCGACAAGATCTTTGATTGGCCGGAAGAGCCGGCGAACATGATCCTCGACGATGGCGGCGACGCAACCGCCTATGTTCTGCTGGGCGCGCGCGCCGAGGCGGGCGAAACCGTGCTGGAGAAGCCGGAGAACGAAGAAGAAGCGGTGCTGAAGGCGCAGATTGAGAAGCGCTTGGCCGCTAGCCCAGGTTGGTTCACGAAAGTCCGCGATGCGCTGAAGGGCGTGTCCGAGGAAACCACGACCGGCGTGCTGCGTCTGAAGCAGATGGCCGCTGAGGGGCGCCTGCCGTTTCCAGCGATTAACGTCAATGACAGCGTCACCAAGTCGAAATTCGACAACCTGTATGGCTGCCGCGAAAGCTTGGTGGACGGTATTCGCCGCGCGACCGATGTGATGCTGGCTGGCAAAGTCGCCGTTGTCTGTGGCTTTGGCGATGTTGGCAAAGGCTCCGCCGCGTCGCTGCGCAATGGCGGCGCTCGCGTTCTTGTCACGGAAATTGACCCGATCTGCGCGCTGCAGGCGGCGATGGAAGGCTATGAAGTCGTCACCATGGACGAGGCGGCGCCGCGGGCCGACATTTTCGTCACCGCAACCGGCAACAAAGACGTCATCACGTCCGATCACATGACCGCAATGAAAGACCGCGCGATCGTGTGTAACATCGGCCATTTCGACAGCGAGATCCAAGTCGCTTCGCTGCGAAACTACAAATGGTCTTCCGTTAAGCCGCAGGTCGATGAAATTGAGTTCCCAGATGGTAAGAAAATCATTCTGCTGGCTGAAGGCCGGCTGGTGAACCTGGGCTGCGCGACGGGCCATCCAAGCTTCGTGATGTCCGCAAGCTTTACGAACCAAGTACTGGCCCAAATCGAACTTTATTCGCGCGGCGACGCTTACAAGAATGACGTGTACGTGCTGCCAAAGCATCTCGATGAAAAGGTGGCGATGCTCCACCTGAAAAAGCTCGGCGCGAAACTGACCACCCTGTCTGACGATCAAGCCGCCTATATTGGCATTGAGTCCCAAGGCCCGTTCAAGCCGGAAACTTACCGTTACTAATACTAAATACGCGGTTGGCGCTGTGGAAGCGCCGCCGCCTTTTTGGAGGGATGCGTATGCGTCGCCAAGACTACCTCTTCACTTCCGAGTCCGTTTCCGAAGGGCACCCGGATAAAGTCTGCGATCAGATCTCAGACTCGATTGTCGACCTCATTGTTGGCCGCGAGCCTGAGGCGCGGATCGCGGTTGAGACCGCGGCGACGACCAACAAGGTCGCGCTGATGGGCGAAGTGAAGATTTCGGATCGGAACTGGGTTACCCAAGAGGAGATGTGCGCGGTTGCGCGGCAGACCATCCGCGAGATTGGCTATGAGCAGGACGGTTTCCATCATAAGGACTGCGTGATCGACTGCTACGTTCACGGTCAGTCAGCGGACATCGCTCAAGGCGTTGACGCGTCGGGCCAAAAAGATGAAGGCGCGGGCGACCAGGGCATCATGTTCGGCTTCGCTACGGACGAGACGCCTGAGCTTATGCCCGCCCCGATCCAGTACTCGCACGCCATTCTGCATCGGCTGGCGCAGGCGCGGCATTCGGGGGAAGCCAAGGTGCTGGGCCCGGATGCGAAGAGCCAGGTGTCGGTTGAATATCGCGGCGGCAAGCCGGTTCGGGCCCACACGATCGTCCTGTCGACGCAGCATTTGGATCCGACGATGGATTCGGCGGATGTGCGCGCGGTGGTCGAGCCCTATATCCGCAAATCGCTGCCGGAAGGCTGGGTTGACGACAAAACTATCTGGCACGTTAACCCAACCGGCCGCTTTGTGATCGGTGGTCCGGATGGCGATGCGGGCCTGACCGGCCGCAAGATCATCGTCGACACCTATGGCGGCGCGGCCCCACATGGCGGCGGCGCTTTTTCAGGCAAAGATCCGACCAAGGTTGATCGCTCGGCCGCCTATGCGGCGCGCTATCTGGCGAAAAACGTCGTCGCAGCAGGCGCAGCGGCGCGCTGCACCGTCCAGCTCTCCTACGCGATCGGCGTGCCGGAGCCGCTGTCGATTTATGTCGACGATCACGGTGCGGACCGGGTTGATCCGGCCAAGATCGAGAAGCTGCTGGGCGAGGTTATGTCGTTGACCCCGCGCGGAATTCGAACACATCTGCAATTGAACCGTCCCATCTATAAGCGCACCGCCGCCTATGGCCATTTCGGCCGCACACCGGATGCAGATGGCGGTTTCTCCTGGGAGAAGACGGATCTCGCCTCTGAGATCAAATCGGCGCTGGGTCTCTGATTGCCCGCCGTTTCGATGTAGAGGGGCCGCCTGAACCGGGCGGCCCCTTGCGATAGGGGGGCTCGCTGAAGCGGCGACAAGAGCAGGCCGAGAAGCGAAAGCTTTGAACCAAGAAGGCTCTCGCGCAATTCTTCGAATTACGCTGCCGCCTGCGATGTCTCGGAAATCTGCGCGCTTCCTATCGGAAGCGCAGTGGTGGAGCCAAGGGGAGTCGAACCCCTGACCTCTTGAATGCCATTCAAGCGCTCTCCCAACTGAGCTATGGCCCCATAAGCGATGCGGGATTGGGTCCCCGCGGCTGAGGCTGACTGCTTAACGACGCCGCGCGCAGGACGCAAGGGTCAATACGCGCGGCGGAAGTTTGAAAGTGCGCCAGCCGAGTTGGTCGCCAGCCTAGCGCGACTTGTCGTCGTCGCCGTCGGTTGGCACATCGACAGCGAGATCTACGTCATCATCATCGTCGTCGATTGGCTCCGCGACCGTATCACTGTCGTCATCCGGCAGAGCCGCATCTTCCTCGCTGAAGCCAGGCATCGTAGCATCATCGTCGTCATCATCATCGTCATCGCTGGTGTCGACAACCGTCGCATCATCATCGGAAAGATCGAGAACATCACTGTCCTCCTCATCTTCCTCAACGGCGTCCGCGTCGGCCGTTTCGACCTCCACGACCTCTTCTTCCTCTTCCTGCTTGGTGCGCGCCTTCGATGCGGCGGCTTTCGCCGTGGTCAGGGCTTTGCCCCGCCGCGGGCGAGCGAAGGCCTCTAAAGCGAAGCTGTTGTCACAGTCAGGACAGGTGATTGGGTCACGCAGCAAATCGTAAAAACGTGCGCCGCAGTTCGGGCAGATGCGTTTGACGCCCCATTCGGGTTTCGCCATCTAAAACTCCTCGCTCAAGTCAGTTCTCACAGCCAATTGCGTCGAAAACGTCGCGCTCAGCTAGATGTCAAGTGCAATGTTGAAGATCCCGCTGCAGCATGCATACGCGACGATGCGATTGGAGCCAGGCGGCCGGAACCATTTTTGCAAGTCCATATGAGCGCAATCGACGCTTACGCTGTCTGTTATGTTGCGCTTCATCGTAGTGAAATATAATATTAGCGGATAGCGAAAGGGTGGCGGATACATGCTCTATCAAATTTACGAGTTTTCGCATGCAGCTGTCGCGCCGCTCCGACAAGCGGCCGTAGCAAGTCGAGACGTATTGCGTAATCCTGCTAACCCCTTTGCGGAAACGCTGGGCGCGCGCGCTACAGCCGCAGCTTTCGAGATGTTCATTAACGCGACGCGCCGATATGCGAAACCGGAATTTGAGCTGAATTCCACATTCGTTGACGGCGTCGAGACCCCGGTTGATGAACGCATCGTCGCCCGCTTGCCATTCTGCGATCTGCTCTGGTTTCGCCGGGAGGGCGCGGAGGAGCGGAATGACCCGCCCGTGCTGATCGTCGCGCCGATGTCGGGCCATTTCGCCACCCTGCTGCGCGGCACGGTGCAGGCGATGCTGCCGAATCACGAGGTTTACATCACCGACTGGCGCGACGCGCGCAATGTGCCGTTTGGCGAAGGGCGTTTCGGCCTCGACGAGTATATCGACTACCTAATCGAATTCGCGCAGCGTTTGCAGGAGTGGCATGGGGAGCGCGCGCACGCGCTTGGCGTATGCCAACCCGGCGTGCCGCTCTTCTGCTCCGCGAGCATTATGGCGCAGAATGACGATCCAGCCCGCTTTGCATCGATTACGCTGATGGGCAGCCCCATCGACACCCGCGTCAGCCCGACAGAGCCGAATAGGCTGGCGAGCACGCGGCCGCTTGGCTGGTTCCGAGACAACGTTATCACGACCGTGCCATGGCCGCACTCAGGGTTCATGCGACGGGTTTATCCAGGATTTTTGCAGCTTTCCGGCTTTATGGCGATGAATCTGGACCGCCATATGGACGCGCACATCAAGCAGTTCCGCAATTTGGTTCGCGGCGATGGCGAACCGGCTGCGGCCCACCGAAAGTTTTATGACGAGTATCTGTCGGTCATGGATCTCGCTGCGGAGTTCTATCTTGAAACCGTGGATCAGGTCTTTCAACGTCACCTGCTGCCCCGCGGGCTGATGACGCATCGGGATCGGCCGGTGGAGCCAGATGCGATCAAGGACGTCGCGCTCCTGACCATTGAAGGGGGCCGCGATGATATCACCGGCCTCGGGCAAACTGAGGCGGCGCACGTAATGGCGACATCCTTGCCGTCGGCGCGTCGTAAGCACTATGTCCACCCCGAGGTTGGCCACTACGGCGTCTTCAACGGCAGCCGATGGCGGCGCGATATTCAGCCCGAGGTGGCGGCCTTTATCGAGCGTTCGCGCGACCGCGGTTGACGCATGGCCCAAATGGCGGACGGTCTGCGCATGCGGGGCGTTCGGGCCAGCGGAGAATGGTTGGGGCCAGAACTGGCCCGGCTCAATTATCGACTGGCCGCTTAACAAGGCCAGCGTGTCCGTTGAGGTAAGGCGAGATAAGCGGATTATGGCGCGGCGCGTCGGCGGCTCAGGCCGCCCTTCCACGAAAAGGCAGGCCGAAGCGGTGACGACGAATAGCGTCGTGATCGGAGCGCCGCCCATTGAGATTGCTCTTCGCCGCCGAGCAGGCGCGCGGCGGCTTTCCTTGAGCGTTTCCATGATTGATGGCCGGGCGCGGCTTACGGCGCCTGATCATTGTGACGCCGGTGAGATCCGCCGTTTCTTGGAGCGTCACGAGACGTGGTTGCGGCAGGCGACGGGGCGCGCGGCTGGGCTGGAGCCAATCGAGCTCGGCAAGCAGATGCCCTTTCGCGGGGTAATGGTCACGCTCCGCCCCTCCGTGCAAACAGGCGTTACGCCCGATTTGGACGATGGCGTGATATGGATCGGGACCGGGCGGGCGCCGGTGGGGCGGCGCGTTGTGGCGCGATTGCGCGAAGAGGCCCGCGCGCGGCTGCTGGCGCGGTCGCGTTTTCATGCGGAAGCTTTGGGCGTTTCCTTCACCAGCCTTTCAATCCGAGATACGCGCAGCCGTTGGGGATCCTGCAGCAGCTCGGGCGCGCTATCCTACAGCTGGCGCCTGATCATGGCGCCGGATGATGTGCTGGACTATGTCGCGGCGCATGAAGTTGCGCATCTGCGGGAGATGAACCACTCAAGTCGGTTCTGGGCGGAGGTTGAAAAGCTCCGGCCCGATTGGCGGCGTCAGCGGGATTGGCTCAAACGCCATGGCGCCGAGCTGCATCGATATCAGCCCGTGGATGGGCCCGATATGGACGGCGTATGCTGAAGGGGTTTCGCCCCTAGGTGTTCCGTCCCGTCTGTGGATGCACATTTTTACACCGCCACATGCTGGGACGACGCGGCTAGAGCTTTCTCCGATCAAGTTGGATCGGCTCAAGGCTCTAACTCTTTGTTTTGTCGCGTGCTGTTCCCGCCAACCGGTATCCACTTGGCCAGCGCACGCTCTAGGTCCAATGCGTCTCCTGCCCAAGCAACGCCGCCTGAGCGCCGGCAAGTTGTTCGGGGCCGATATTGTTCGATACGCAAAAAGCCTCCGCAAGCTCTTCTCGCGCCGCGATATACGCAAGCAGAAAGCCGAGGATCTGCGGCTCCTCAGCGCCGCCGCGAAGGTCGGAAATCGATGCGCCCGTTTCCGCCAGGAACGCGCCAATATCGTCGGGCCGTTCGGCGAGAAACAGCAATGCGCTGGATCCCAGCTCGGCGGCCGCGTCGACTGTCATCATCATCATCTGATCGAACTCTCCTCCAACTGCGCCGAAACCGGTCCGCAGCAAGCAAGCGTTAAGATCTCGCGCTCACAATAACCAGTGCTTTGGGTGGCGGCGCGGCTCCGCACAGGATAGCGAGGTCGGCTTTTATTATGTCGAAAACGATCCTCATCGTGGAGGACAATGCGCTCAATATGAAGCTCTTCGACGACTTGCTGTCGGCGCAGGGCTATCGGGTGCTCAAAACGACCGATGGCGTTACTGCGTTGGAAACGGCGCGGCGCGAGACGCCCGATCTGATCCTGATGGACATCCAGCTGCCAGAAATCTCCGGCTTGGAAGTGACCAAATGGATCAAAGAGGATGAGGGACTCCGGCACATCCCCGTGATCGCGGTCACCGCGTTCGCAATGAAGGGCGATGAGCAAAAAATGCGCGATGGCGGTTGTGAGGCGTACATCTCAAAACCGATCTCAATCGGCAGTTTCCTTGCGACAATCAAAGAAAATTTGACCGGCCCGACACCGCGCCGCCAAGGAGGATAAGCCGTCATGACCGCGCGAATTTTGGTTGTCGACGACATCCTTGCAAATGTGAAGCTGCTGCAAGCAAAGCTGAGCGCGCATTACTATAACGTGCTGACCGCCACGAACGGACCTGATGCGCTGGAGATCGCTGCGCGCGAGCAGCCTGACCTCATTCTCCTCGACATCATGATGCCAGGCATGGATGGGTTTGAGGTGTGCGAACGCCTTAAGGCCGATCCTGTCGTGCGGGATATTCCGGTGGTCATGGTGACCGCGCTTGATCAACCAAGAGATCGGCTGCAAGGCCTCGCGGCTGGGGCGGACGATTTTTTGACCAAGCCGCCGAACGACCTGGCGCTGTTTGCGCGGGTGCGCAGCCTCGTGCGCGTCAAGCTGATGATCGATGAGCTGCGCCTTCGGAATGAAACCTTCCGCGAGCTGGGGGTTGAGGCCGAACCGATTACGCAGCTTGAGGGGCCGATTGGCCGACTGGTTATTGTTGAGCCGCGCGAAAGCCGCGCCAAGGCGATCCGCGCGACGCTTCAGCGCCATTTCGACGCGGAATGCGAAATTGCGCAAACGCATGAAGCGGCAATGGCGGCGGCGTCCATCGAGGCCGGCCCTGCGCCCGAAGTGTTCGTAATTGCCGCCCAGATGGGGCAGCAGAGCGGGCTAACTTTGTGTTCTGAGCTGCGCGCGCGGCCGGACACGCGCGACTCGGCGCAGATCGTGGTGACCGAGATGGACGATTACGCGACCGTCGCCACCACGCTTGACCTCGGCGCCAATGACTATCTGATGCGGCCCGTCGATGAAAATGAGCTGGTGGCGCGCGTTCGGGCGCAATTGCTGCGTCGGCGCTATACGGCGCAACTCAGGGCTGAGGTTGACGCAGGCATCCGAATGGCGGTGACGGACCCTCTGACCGGTCTCTATAACCGTCGCTACGCAGATCAGCATATGCGGCGCACCCTGCAGCAAAGCGCTGTCGGACGCGCGCCAGCGGCGGCGCTGCTGTTCGACCTCGATAAGTTCAAATCGGTGAATGACCAATATGGCCATGCCGCCGGAGATGAAGTTCTGATCGAGTTCGCGCGGCGCATTCAACCGCTTCTGCGCAACGTCGATCTGACGGCTCGGTATGGCGGCGAGGAGTTTCTCGCTTTTCTGCCGGAAACCGACGACGCCGAAGCCGTCGACGCCGCCGAACGGCTGCGACGCGCGGTTGAAGCGACGCCTTTTGCGCTGAGCGATGGTCGGAAAATCCCGGTAACGGTTAGCATCGGCGTAGCAACAGGCCGTAAAACGCCAGCGCAGGATGCGTCTTCGGCGGTGTTCGACCTTCTGGCGCGCGCGGATGAGGCGCTCTACGCCTCCAAAGACGAAGGCCGAAACCGAACCACGCTGGCGCCGCCGCGCCCGGAACCGGAAACAAGCTGCGTCGCCTAGAGCGATTTGAAGTTAGATGGACCCATCTAACGGCTCGCAAATCGCGACAAAACAGGGACTTAGAGCTTGTTGATGGTTCCGTGAAACATCAACAAGCTATAGGGTGCGAACTCATAAATCTGGTCGCTACTTCTTCTTCCAACGCTTCATGCGCTCCTCATAACGCTGAACGACCTTCTGCATTTCGGCCGCAAAGCGTTTGCGTGTGGCTGGATCCGCGCTTGTCACCAGATCGCTAAGCCGTTTGTTCCCGCGCGTCCGGCGTTCGGCGAAGAATGCGCGTGAGGAGTCCAACGCTTTGGCGAAGGCTTCGGGGTCGAAAGGCTCCTGAGCGGCCGTGCGCGCAATGGCGCGCATTTTCTTCAGCCGTTCCTTAAACCGCAGCCCGCGTTCGCGCCGGAAATCACGCCGCATCGTCTGATATTGCTTCTTGAGCTCAGGGCTGCCCGCCTCGACTGCTGTCTCAAGCGCCCGAAAAACATGTGAGCCGCGATGCTTATGCGGTGCGAGAAAAAAGCCTAGCAAAAGCGCGGCGAAGAAAACATTCACAACCAGCGATGCGGCGAGCGCAATCCGCACCCGTCGCCCCGGCCGGGTCGTGCGGGCGTCGCCTCCTTGATCAGACTCGCTCATCATGCCTCCCACCAGTCCAACAAGAGCTCTTTGCGCTTATTCATCGCCGCTCCAATCTTCGTCCGTCGCCCCGTCCAAGCCGATATATTCGTATGCAACGACGAGCGTATCACTCTCCGACGCGCTCACCGCCAGCGTCCCCGAGCTCGCGCCGAAGAGCCCCAGCATCAAGCCGAAGGCCGCGGCGGCGCTGACGCCTCCGGCGAACACGGCGCGCCCCCCGATGGCCGCGGCGATGTCGCTGAAAAGACTGGACACGAACCCGCGCGCTTGCGTCAGCAAATCACCCCCAAGCGCCGCCGTTTTTTCCGGCGTCCGGCTAATGGAGGCGGCGGCAACCTGGTTGTGCGCCGCGACCTGCAAAAAATCCGCAAGCATACGCTCCGCCACTTCCGGTCGCGGGGCAGGTGCGGCCGCCATTGACGCCAAGGCGGCGTCGAGCGCTTCTTCTTCGGCCAACGCATCCGCCAAGAGGCCGGCCGCCTCAGCGTCAACCGCCGCAAATTGGCGCGCCGCCGCCGCGGCTTCGCTCGGCCACAGGTCCAAATCGCCGCCAAAGTCGACCACTAGTTTTTCAAGCTCGGCGCGGTCCACCTTCGCCTCCTCTGCCAATCAGCGCCCTGCTCGAGGCCGCCGTGATGCGCGCGCTCTCCATCGCGCACAGTTCCCATTTTGCCCTGCGCAGCTTCATCGCTGAGCGCCTTTTGCGCTGTTTAAAGCCGCTTTCAACGCCCGGCGCCCACGCGCCAGCAGGCTCTCAACCGCCTCAACGCTCACATCAAGCTGCTCAGCGATCTCTGGATTCGACTTCTCTTCGAAGTGCCGCAGAATAATCGCCGCGCGCTGGCGGTCCGGCAGCGCCGATAGCGCTTTGCGCAACGCCGCCGCATCATCCCGAGCCTCCAATTGCTCCTGGACTGACTTGGCGGGATCTTCTTGCTCAGGCGCTTCGTCAAGATCAGTCGTACGTTTCTTACGCAGGCGATCATAACAAAGATTAAGCGTCACCCGGTGTAGCCAAGTGGAGATGCGCGCTTCGCCGGCGCGCCATTCCGGCGCGATCTTCCACAGGCGCAACATCGCCTCTTGCGAGACATCCTCGGCCTCGGCCGTGTCGTTGAGCATTCGATAGGCGAGGGCGTGCAACCGGCCGGCGTGTAGGTCAATCGCCTCTTTTGCCGCCTCCGGATCGCCAGCAGCGATACGCGCCATCAACTCAGCATCGGCGGTCTTCGCGCTGGCGCCATTCGCCGCTGCGCTCAGCTTCGCCGCTTGAGTTCGATGCTTTGACGCCTGGACGTCTTCGCGCATTCCCCCGCCTTTCCGACGCAGCGCGTCGACTACCCCACTTCCGAACCGCCGCGATGTCGCGCCGCCCGAAGGCGACGCGAAGGGGCGCGCTTGCACGCTGGCTTGCGCGCTCACGCTCATTACTCAGCAGCCGGCGCTTTCGGCGCTGGACCGTCTTTCGCAGGAGCGTCCGGTCTCGGGCGACGCCACGAACGGCGCCAGCCGCGACCTTTGCGAGCTTGCTCAATCTCGGTTTTGGTGATCACCCCGTTTTCGTCAAGGTCGAACCGCTCCAGGCGCGGCGCGCGGAACGGAATCTCATCCGCCGAAAGCTTGCCGTCGCCGTTCTTGTCGAGCCGCTTCACCATCATCTGAGCCCGACGCTTCATGCGGTAGGCCATGATTTCCTCAGCATCGACGGCGCCGTCTTTGTTTGCGTCCATCAATGAGAACCGACGCGCCTTTGCATTGCCGATCTCTTCTTTGGTCAGCTTGCCGTCGCCATCCGCATCGAGCTCATCGAACAGCATGCCAAGACGCGCGCCGCGGCGCATACCGTGACGACCGCGCCATTTCCCGCCATGGCGGCCCCAACGCCGAGCGCCATGCTCGCCATGGCGTCCATACTCATGGTGGTAGCCGTGGTGACGGCCGTGGTCGCGCCAGCCGCCTTGTGCGATCGCGACGCCCGCGGCGACCCCGACAAGGGCGATGCTGGCGGTAGTTGCAATAAGCCATTTTTTCATGGTCAATCTCCCTGAGCCGGCCGACAAAGGCGATCCGGCTGTCGATCCAACAATCCGGCGGGGCTGCGCGCCGCTCCGCCGGGTTGACGCGGCGCAGTCGAACTCGTTTCCGCCATCGTCCCACCTGTTACGGCTGCGACGACGCGTTCCGTCGCAAGGCGGCGTCATTGCGACAATTTGGGTTATCTTGACGAACAACGGCTAAGCAGCGCGGGATGACTATGAAAGAACGACATATCGGCGGCCCGGCGGAAACGGCGGTAGGCTCACAATCGCGGAGCCTGATCGACGCCCTGAAACGTGGCGCAATGAAACGCTGTCCGCGCTGCGGTCAGGGCCATCTGTTCCACGGGCTGCTCAAAGTGCGCGGCGCATGCGGATCGTGCGGGCTGGACTATAGCGGCCATCGCGCCGATGATTTGCCGCCTTACCTGACCATTCTGGTTGTGGGCCATGTGCTGACGGCAGGCGTTTTGTTCATGGAAGAAAACTATGCGATGTCGACCATGTTCAGCATCGCCTTTTGGTCAGTCGTCGCGACCTGCCTGTCACTTTTGCTGCTGCCGCGGATAAAGGGCGCTGTTATCGGCTTGCAATGGGCCTACGGGATGCATGGGTTTGGCGAAGGCGACGGGTGGGCGGAGCAACCGGCGCCTGGACCGGCCGAAGAGGAAACCGCCGCGCGCTGACGCTTGACGTTTACGCGCGATTTGCCGACAGGCTAGGGCGCGCCTCCCGCGCGTTTCCACCGTCCCAACTCACGGAGCGCCCCATGTCAGACGTCGCTGCGCCCAAGTCTCCGGCCTCCGCCGCCAGTCTGATCCTGATCCGCGGCGCGAGCACGGATGAGCCGCGCATCCTGATGGGCAAGCGGCTCTCGACGGCGCGTTTCATGCCGGATGCGCGGGTTTTTCCGGGCGGCGCGGTGGATCCGGAAGACGAAGCTGCGAAGGCGCTGTTGGCGCCGGGCGACGCTCTCCCTCGGGAATGCGATGATCGCTTGGCGCTGGACCGCCGCGGAGCGCCCGACGGCGCAACGATGGCTCTGGCCGCGATCCGGGAAACCTATGAAGAAACTGGCGTTCGCATTGGCGTCGCCGCGTCGGAGCCGCCAACGCTGGATGATGGCGGCGAGAGCTGGCGCGCCTTCGCCGCCTCCGGCATGCGGCCAGCGCTCAGCGGCGTGTTTTTCGTGCTGCGCGCCATTACGCCGCCGCAGATGAAAATCCGGTTCGACGCTCGGATTTTCGCCGTGGACGCGGATCGGTTCGGTGTGGATCTGGACGATTTCTCCGGCGCGTCGGGCGAGCTTGAGGATCTGCGCTGGCTGACCTTTTCTCAAGCGGCGCCGACGCCAATGCCATTTCCAACCGCACTGGCGTTGGCGGAGGTGATGGCCGGCGCGCATATGCAGCCGGAGCGCCCGGTCCCATTCGTTGATCAAGCCACCAGCCGCAGCGTGATCACGTCTCTATGAGTGCGAAAACGCTCGGCGAGCCGGCGGGGCGCGCTTTGCCCGGCCGCCTGCCGGTATTGTTGATGATCGGCCCGATCGCAGGCGCCGGCGCGATGAGTTTTACGCTGATCGCAGCTCTGATGGAGCGTACGGGCTATGACGCGTTTTGGATCGGCTTGAACGGGGCGGCGGCCGCATTGGCGTTGATTGGCGCCGCCGCGCTCGGTCCGCGCATATTGGCGCGCATCTCGGCAAATCATCTGATGCTGGCGGCGATCGTCGCGGTCGCGCTTGGGGTGACGCTGTTTCCGCTGACATCAGATTACGCGCTGTGGACGCTGCTGCGGCTGTTATTGGGCTTTGGCTCCGGCGCAAGCTTTCTTGCGGTTGAGTATTGGGTCGTCGCCGCCGCTGCGCCGGAGCGGCGCGGACGCGAGGTTGGCTTCTACGCTTTGGCGGTCGCCGTGGGCATGTCTTCGGGTCCGGCGCTGATCTGGTTCACGGGGGTCGACGGCGTCTGGCCTTTTCTGGTTTGCGGCGGATTAATGGCGCTGTCCCTGATAGGAGTAGCGTTGGCGTGGCGCAGCGCGCCGCCCGCCAACGCCACGCCCCCCGAGCGTGGGCGCCTGCTGCGCTTTTTCTTCACGGATCCTTCGTTGCTGTGGGCGGTCGTCTTTTTTGGAGCTGTCGAGGCTGGCGCGTTTGGATTGATGTGGAGCTGGGCGACAGGCGTTGGATTGGCGGAGCATGAAGCGATCGGGGTTGTTGTGGCGCTCGCTGCGGGCTCCTTGGCGTTCCAACCGCTGATCGGCGCGGCGATCGACCGCCTCTCTCCGCGCCCTTTGCTGCTTGCCGCAGCCGCCTCCTGCGCGATCGGGCCGCTCTGCGCGGCGATGCTCAGCACGACGCCCGCTGCTCTCTATGTCGTCATGCTCGTCTGGGGCGGCGTCGCCGTCGGGCTCTATTCAATCTCGCTCGCGACGCTCGGCGGCCGATATGCGGGCGCGGATCTCGCGGCCGCGAACTCAGCGATTGTCGTCGGTTACGGGGTGGGCGCTCTTCTCGGCCCGATTTCCGTCGGCGCGGCGATGTCGCTGTTTGGCCCGAACGGCATGCTTTGGGCGGTCGGCATTGGTGCGACGATGTATTTCTCGCTGGTAATTTGGCGCTCCGGGACCCGCCGCGCTTGACCTGGGCGCAAAAGAATGGCTTTTGTTCGCCCGACGGCGGAGTCGCGCGGCGACTGCGCTTTTCCCTATTATGTGCGAGCCGGCTTTGCCTGGACGACCGCGACTGTCGCGCTTCCGGCTCATAGTAAAGTGAGACACCGCTATGGCGAAGCCGACCACGATCAAAATCCGCCTGAATTCGACCGCGGGCACCGGCTTTTTCTACGTAACCAAAAAGAATTCGCGCACCATGACTGAAAAAATGGTCGTGCGTAAATACGACCCGGTGGCGCGTAAGCATGTCGAGTTCAAAGAAGGCAAAATCAAGTAAGCCTTCTCGCATCTCGGCCGCAATAGCGATAATAGTGACGTCTGCGCTTGGCGGCGACTTTCTCGCTGCGAATAGGGCGCAGGGCGGAGCGATCCTTCACTCAAGGCCCTGAAGTCGGGTACAGGAGCCGCGTCAATAGCCGCCGCTCAGGTCGACAGCGGCTCGATGTGTGCGCGCCCACCCTGGCTCTTTATTTGGGCTGGGCGCTATGTCGCCAACCGTCATCCTGCCGGCTGCAGCACCCTAGCCGACTAACCGATGTCATTGAGCAGCCGCTCAATGCCGCTGTGAAGCGAGCCGGAGCGGGCTGCGAGCAGCTTTTTCACATTGTCCAGCGGGGCGCGTTTGATAACGCCTCGAACCGTTACGTTCGTCTTCTCAACCAGCGCCACCATCTCCGATCGCGCCATTTTCTCGAGCGCTTGCGCGGTTATCGCCGCGCCGCCCGTCAATCCCGCCGCGCGTTTGAGCTGGGCGTCAAGTTGAGACGTATTTGCGCCAAGCTCTTTGATTACATGCCGGGCTGAGGTCAGCCAGCTCGCAACATCCGCGCGCTCCGCGTCAAAACTTCGAACCCGCTCGCCCGATATCGAGTACACGCTGGGATTGACCAGGGCCGGCGCGCCTTTAAATGTGGCGACGATTTCTTTGCACGCTTTCTCACTCGCGCCTTCCAGCGTGTGGTTAAACTTCGGGAATTCGAGCGGGAGCCGGGCGGCGGCCGCGGTCATTCTTGGCCCCTTGCAGGCTGTGTACAAATCCGCTTCGCGCTCAGCCAGCGCCGCGCGCGCATTTCTGCCTGCTGGCGCCTTTGTTCCCCACCGCTTGATGAAGTCGATCAACTCTGCGGGGCTTTCGGGGCTTTTCTCCACATATTCTTTCATCGCCCGATCAGCGTATGTCGGCGCGGATTTCAGCCCGTCATTTAAGACGAACGCGCCAACATAGAGACCCGCAATGAAGGTGACGGCGAAAGCGGCGGGGGCCGCCAAGCTCCGAACGCCGTCGCGGAGTTTGTTCGGTAGGGATGCGCGCATCCGGTCCAGCGCAAACGCGGTCTCCGCCGCCAGATTCCCTCGCGGATGGAGCAGATTGACCGACTTCAGGTAGGCGGGCAGATCGTCAATCGGCGTTTCCGCCACGATAACCGGCAACACCCGACCGCCAGGCGACGGCCATTTGCGCTCCGCATAGAGGAGTTCAGTCAGCGTATAGCGCTTTTCCTGCACTGATTCGGGCGATACAGCGAACACCAGCGCGTCCGCCGCCGTTACCGCTGCGGCGATGCGATCATGGTATGAGCTCCCCTCCGGCAAATCGGAACGGTCGAAAAAAACCGAATGTCCCCGCTCGCGAATCGCGGCGGCGATGGGCTCAACGATGGCGCGTTGCTCACTGGCGTAGCTTACAAAAACTTTCACTTGCCGTTCCTCCCCTCAATCGACGACATCGACGCTACAGCACCGCTACCAATCCCGTCCAGGCGCAAGCTGACGCGTAGCGAAGGAGTGGCGACCATGGCGAGCTATCGTAAATACATCGAACGGTCGGATCGTCGATGCGCAGTCGTCGCGCACCGTGGCGCATGGCGGCGTGCGCCGGAAAACAGCGTCGCGGCGCTTCGGGAAGCGGCGGCGTTAGGCGTGTCGATCGTTGAGACCGACGTGCGCAGGAGCCTCGACGGCATGCTGATCATTCATCATGATGACAGTCTGCGTCGGATGACGGGCCTCGATCGGCCGCCCGAAGCGCTGGAGGCGGCGGAGCTGACGGCGCTGCGGTTATTTGAGCGGGCGGGCGGCGCGGCTTGCCGCCCGACGCGCGAGACGCTTCCGTCCCTGGCGGCGCTGCTCCGCGCGGCGTCGGAGGCCGGCGTCTATCTCGATCTGGATGTGAAGCGGGAGGAGCTGATCGAAGAGGTGGCGGCCGCCGCCGCAGCGCAGGGCGCGGCGGAGATCGTGGATGTCAAGCTGAGCCTCCATTCCGATGAAGCGGTTGAGCGCGCAGAGCGAATTCGGCGCGGAACGTCAGTTGAGGTGATGGCGAAGGTCCACTTTGACGACGCTCTCGATGAAACATTGCTGCGCCGGTTGGATCGCCTTCGCCCCTTTATGGTCGAAGCAACGGCGGCGGATCTGGATGCGCTTGCCCGCTGGTCGGGGCGGATGGCGGAAATTGGCGCGGCGGTCTGGGTGAACAGTCTCGACTTTGCAATGTGTTGCGATGGCATGGGCGATCGCGACGCTCTCGAGGCGCCGGAGGCGGTCTGGGGCGCGTTGATCGAGGCGGGCGTCAGCGCCATTCAAACCGACCGCCCGGAAGCATTGCTTTGCTACCTGGCGGAGCGAGATGGGCTGAGCCCGACAGGATGAATTGGCGGCCTAGCCAGCTTCTTGCCCGGCTTCTTGCCCAGCTTCTTCCGAAGCGCCGATCAGCCCTTCGCAGTGGCGGGCGCGCCTATTTCGTTCGGTCGATAGAAGCGCGCCGCGCCTCTATCGGTTCGCCCCAGGAACCCAGAGCACATCCTTCGCGCCCATATCGTTGCCGACGCGGCCGACCACGAAGAACCAATCGCTGAGCCGGTTCAGATACTTCACCGCGTGCTCGTTCACTTCCTCGATTCCCGCCAGCGCAACCGCCAACCTTTCTGCGCGGCGGCAAACAGTGCGGCATAGATGCAGATGCGCCGCCAGCGGGCTGCCGCCAGGCAGGATAAAGGACTTCAGCGGCTGCAGATGCGCATTCCAGCTGTCGATTTCACTCTCCAACCGCTCGACTTGGCTCGCGACCATGCGCAGCACAGAATAGCCCGCCTCGCCATCCTTCGCCATGTTGGGGCGGCACAGATCCGCGCCAAGGTCGAACAAATCATTCTGGATGCGGGCCAGAGCTGCGTCGATGTCGGCCGCGGCCGTGGCGTGGAGCCTGGCCAGCCCGACCGTGGCGTTCACTTCATCCACGGCGCCGTAGGCCTCAACGCGCGGCGCGTGTTTGGCGATGCGGGTTCCATCGCCCAGCGCCGTTTCGCCGGCGTCGCCGGTGCGGGTGTAAATCTTGTTCAACGTGACCATGAGAGGTCGACACTCCTATGATCCCAGCGCCAGCAGCGCCATCAATATCACCACCGCCAGCGCCTGCAGACCCACACGCCATTGCATCATACGGTTGGAGCGGCGGCGATCCTCATCGGCTTCGCCCGCCAGAGATTTGAGTCCGAGCGCAAGCGACCCCAGCACGCCCACCAGCACAACAGGTAGAAGAAACAGCAAAAAGTTCGACATGAACGCCTCCTTGGCTTCGCCGCGTTCGGTCGAGGCGGGGCTAGTAGGACTGGCCGATCAAGATCCGGTCCAGCAGCCGCGACGGCAGCAAACGCTTCAATACTGCTATAAAGTAGGTCGGAAATGTCACCTTGTAGGCGATGCGCGGATTGTCGCTCTCCAACGCGTGGATTAATTTGCGCACCACCGCTTCGGGCGGCAGCTCGAACGTGCTTTTCACCTCTTCAGCCGACAGTCGCTCATCGATCTTCGGGTAAGTGGCGACATGGGCGGATCCGTCCCAGACAATCCATCGCTTGAAATGCGCATAGGCGTTTTGGCGGATCATGGTGCGGATCGGGCCGGGTTGGATCTTGATCACCTTGATCCCCGATCCCTCCATCTCCAGCCGCATCGTATCCATCAGCGCCTCAGTCGCATATTTCGTCGCTTGGTACGCGCCGCGATATTTCAAGCAAACAAACCCCAGCACGGACGAGCAGCCGATGATGCGGCCGCCGCCTTGTGCGCGCATGGTCGCCGCGGCGCGGCGCGCCAGCGTGTGCCAGCCAAAGACATTCGCCTCAAAAATCGCTCGCAGCGCATCGGTTGGCAGATCCTCGACGGCGCCAGGCGCAGCGAACGCGCCGTTGTTATACAACGCGTCCAACCGACCGCCGGTCGCCGTCAGAACCTGATCATATGCCGCATGAATGCTGCTTTCGTTGGCGTAATCCAGCAACAGCGCCTCATATCCCTCAGACAGCAGCCGCGCTCGGTCGGCTTCCTTCCGACAGCAGGCGAAGACGCGCCATCCGCGCGCTTTGAGGTCGCGCGCGGCCGCGTAGCCGATGCCGGACGAACATCCGGTGATGAGAATCGAACGCTCCGCCTTCGAGTCGGTGTATTCGTTCACATTGCCTCCGCTAAGTGAATGCGCCCCTGCTAAGTGAATGCGCCCCTGCTAAGTGAATGCGCCTCCGCCACGTGAAATGCGCCGTCGCTGCGTCTCGCCAACGGGGGCGACTTTAGATATGCGTTGTTCCTGGCGTCTTGGGGACAGGCGGGTTTCCGAGAGAGCGCTAAGCCGTTAACTGGTCGCAGTATCCGAGTCGCTGGTCGCGCAGTCGGCTCGAAAGTGCTCTAACCGGGGTATCGGCGCCAGTGCGGAACGCAAAGAGTTGAAACGTCGCGGATCTTCGCGTCCGTTGATGTGAAGCCTTAGGGCGCGCGCTGAACGGAAAGGTGGGAAGGGGCCCATGTCGGAACTTGACGATCTGCAAACGTCGCCTGAGGCGTCGAAGAGCCAGCCTGGCGTGCGAGAGATTTTTTTCGCTGTTGGGCTCACAACACTTGCGATTTACGCGCTGAACGCCGCGGCGAACTATCTGGTGCCGATCGTATTAGCGGTGCTGATCTGGTTCCTGATCAATGCGATCGCGCATGGGTTGCGTTCCTTGCCCGGGCTAAAGTGGGTGCTGCCCAAGGGCGTAGCGCTCATTTTCGGCACGTTGATCACGTTGGGCGTGGTCTATCTCGCCGGGCAGATCGTCGTTTCGAACGTCGCCGAACTGACGACCGGCTTTGAGCATTTCAGCACTCGCGCAGCTGAGCTGGTGGGGACCGTGGAAAAAACGGTAGGAATCAGCTTTCATGTCGATGTGAAGTCAACGCTCGATAATCTAAAAGTATCAGACTATCTGGAGCTGATTGTTACACCGATTAGCTCGACGGCCAATACTACTCTGCTGACCTTGATGTATGTCTTGTTCTTGCTAATGGATCAGCCTTTTTACGGCGCTAAGATCCGAGCTCTTTTTCCTGATCCAGAACGTCAGAGCCGAATTCGTGTTCTGCTAGACCGTATCGGCAGAAACACGCGCGCCTATGTCTGGATCATGACCGTGGTCAGTGTTGGCGTGGGTCTGTTTACGTACGCTATCGCCCGCTATTTTGAGCTTCCAGGCGCGGCTTTTTGGGGCTTCTTGGCGTTCGCGTTGAACTACATCCCAACGATTGGCTCATTCCTTGGCGTTCTATTCCCCGCCGCCTATGCGCTGGTGCAGTTTGAGAATGTCGAATCGATTTTTGCTTTCATCGTCGCGCTCGGCGTCGTCCAGTTTGTCATGGGCAACATTCTGCTGCCGCGAATGACGGGAAATCGCCTTAATCTCAGTCAGTTCGTCGTCATTCTTTCGCTGACCGTCTGGGGCGCAATCTGGGGTGTCGCCGGCCTGTTCTTGGCGGTGCCGATAATGATGGTCTTGGCGATCGTGCTGAGCCAGTTGGACAGCACCCGCCCCTTGGCGATTTTGCTGTCGCAGACGGGCAAAGTCGGCGACGAGGAGTAGACGCAGGATCGCAGTCTCGCGGCGAGCGAACGGCGAAACGCGGAAACTGCTTTCCCGTGCGGGCGCTCGCTGCTAAATGTCGGGCATGACCGATTTGACAACGCCAGATGATGTAGGCGGTGAGAGGCTGCTAGACGAGCCGCTCTCCCGCGCCTTGGGCGAGCGCTACTTGCAATATGCGCTCTCGACGATCACCAATCGCGCGTTGCCGGACGCGCGAGACGGGCTGAAGCCTGTACATCGGCGGCTGCTGTACGCGATGCGGCAGCTGAAACTCGATCCTGGCTCCGGGTTCAAGAAGTCGGCCCGGATCGTTGGCGACGTCATGGGTAAGTTCCACCCCCATGGCGATCAGGCGATTTATGACGCGCTGGTTCGTCTCGCGCAGGATTTCGCGGTTCGCTACCCTATCGTCGACGGCCAGGGGAACTTCGGCAATATCGACGGCGATAGCGCCGCGGCGATGCGATATACTGAAAGCCGGATGACCGAGGTTGCTCGGATGCTCCTTGAGGGGCTCGATGAAGACGCGGTCGACCTCAAAGAGACTTACGACGGGCTGGAGGAAGAGCCGGTCGTATTGCCTGCGGCGTTTCCGAATCTATTGGCCAACGGCGCCAGCGGCATCGCGGTCGGCATGGCGACGTCAATCCCGCCGCATAATGTTGGCGAGATTTGCGATGCGCTGCTTGCGCTGATCAAAAAGCCGTCGATCGACATTGAGGCGCTGGTCGAGCTTGTGCCGGGACCGGATTTCCCAACCGGCGGCATCCTCATCGAGCCGCGCGAGAGCATTGTCTCGGCCTATTCCACCGGTCGCGGCGCCTTCCGGCTGCGCGCCAGGTGGGCGAAAGAAGATCTGAGCCGCGGCTTGTGGCGGATCGTCATCACCGAAATCCCTTATCAGGTTCAAAAGTCGAAGCTGATTGAGCGACTGGCGGAGCTCGTAACGGCGAAGAAGGTGCCGATCCTGGGCGACGTGATCGATGAATCGGCGGAGGATGTCCGCATCATCATCGAGCCGAAGTCAAAGACGGTCGATCCGAACATCCTGATGGAAACGCTCTTCAAGCTGACGGACCTGGAAACGCGCTTTTCGCTGAACATGAACGTGTTGGTCGATGGCAAAACGCCTGAGGTCGTATCGCTCAAAAGCGCCTTGCAGATCTATCTGGATCATCGTCGCGACGTGCTGTTGCGCCGCTCGCGCCATCGGCTGAGCAAGATCGCCCGGCGGTTGGAGATCCTTGAAGGCTATCTGAAGGCCTATCTCAATCTGGACCGCGTCATTGAGATTATCCGGACCGAAGATGAGCCCAAGCCAAGCCTGGTGATGGAGTTCGCGCTGACGGATGTCCAGGCTGAGGCGATCCTGAATATGCGCCTGCGGTCTTTGCGCCGTCTTGAGGAAATGGAGATCCGCAAGGAGCGTGAATCGCTGTTGGATGAACAAGCGGAGCTGACCGCGCTGACGCTCGATGAGAAGGGGCAATGGAAGCGGGTTGGCGGCGAAATCAAAGAGGTGAAGAAGAAGTTCGGGCCGGGCGCATCCGGGGCGGAGCGGCGCTCAACCTTCGGCGACGTCGCCCAGCTTGAGGAAATGCCGCTGGAGGCGATGATTGAACGTGAGCCGATCACGGTCATCTGCTCCGCAAAAGGCTGGATCCGCGCCATGAAGGGCCATTTGGCCCCGGACGCGGAGGTCAAATACAAAGATGGCGATGAAGAACGCTTCTTGATCCACGCGCAAACGACCGACAAGCTGCTGCTGTTCGCCACCAACGGCCGGTTCTACACCATCGGCTGCGATAAGCTGCCCAGCGGACGCGGGATGGGCGAGCCGTTGCGCCTGACCATTGATTTGGGCGAGGGTGACGACATCGTCGACCTGTTCGTGCCGGAGAAAGGCGCCAAACGCCTTGTGGCCAGCTCGGACGGACGCGGCTTTGTCGCGCTTGAGGATGAGGTCATGGCGCAGACGCGGGCCGGCCGGCAGGTGCTCGCGCCAACAGCGCCAGCGACCGCACGCGCCAGCGCCCGGATCCAAGGCGACATGGTCGCGATTGTCGGAGAGAACCGCAAGATGCTGGCCTTCCCGGTCGCTGAGTTGCCGGAGATGAACCGGGGCAAGGGCGTCATTCTGCAACGCTATAAGCAGGGCGGCCTATCGGATGTCGCCAGCTACCAGGGCGCCGCGGGGCTCTCCTGGCAAGATCCGGCGGGGCGCACGCGCACCGAGGCGGATATGAGCGCCTGGGAAGCGGCGCGGGCGACGCAAGGCGTCGACGCCCCACGCGGTTTTCCGAAAGATAATCGCTTCAAATAGGCGCCTCGCGGCGGATGTTAATCATTTGGCAATGTCCGCCGTTTGAGGTTCAATAGAGGTCCAGCCCCATAAGGCGGGGCCGAGACAGAATGCCCGAGCAGCGACGCTGAAACGGGCGCTTGAGGCGACAGTGTTCGACCCAAGCATCAGCCAATAAGTCAGAACATGGCGATGCGGCGGGTCGAGTTTTCAACAGGCGAGGCGATTATGACAGCGCCGACGGATTCTGCGCATACCCAACGAGACAGCACGGATGGCGTCGCCGAGCTGGACGCCGCGGCGGCCCTGCGGCGGGAAGCTGACTTTGCGGCTTGGGCGGCGGATGGCGAGGCTGAGCGCGCGGCGCTGCTCGCAATCCCGAACGAAAGGCTGGAAGGTTTGGGGCTGACGCGGCAAAGGCTGCGCCGGCGCGCGGACGCGCTGCGCGTGAATAACGGTGTACAGCGTTAAAAGGCGCCGGACCGTGGGCCCTTGTTGGCTGTGTCAATGTCGGCCGCACTGCGTGCGTCGCCACTGACGGCCGAAACTGACGGCCAAAAAAACTTAGGCTTGCAGCGCGGCTGAGCGGCGCAAAGCCTGCGGCTCAGCCCATTTTCAGTTTGTATTTGCGATAAGCGTCGCCGAAACAGGGGAGCGCGTCCGCGTAGCCCTCCCTCTTTCAGCTTACGGTGGCCCTTTCCATGTTTCCCCCCGCATTGTGGCGCTTGGCGGCGTTGGTCTTTGTCGCGGTCACGGCCGTCGTTGTTGGCGATACCGCGGGAAAGCTGATGACAGCTGGCGGCGTTGATCCGGCTTTCGTCGCCTGGACGCGTTTTTTGCTCGCGGCGCTGATTTTGGCGCCTTTTAGCGGGGTCAGGTTGCACGAGCTGCCGCATCTGTTGCGGTGGCGTGTCGCGTTGCGGGCCGGTTTTATCTGCTGCGGGATTTTCTGCATTCTCACAGCGCTAAAAACCGAGCCGATCGCGAATGTGTTCGGCGCCTTTTTTGTCGGTCCAATCGTTTCCTACATCTTGGCGACGCTGTTTCTGGGCGAGCGTCCGACCGCCACGCGCAGCGCGTTGTTGGCGATTGGCTTTGCTGGGGTGATGCTGGTGGTGAAGCCGGGCGTTGGCGTTTCCGTCGGCATGCTCTTCGCGTTGGCGGCGGGCGTTTTCTACGGCGCCTATCTGGCGATGACCCGGTTGGTCGCTGGCGACTATCGCCCCCGCTTTCTGCTGATTTCGCAGCTGATCATCGGCGCGCTGGCGCTGACCCCGATCGGCGCCAGCGCAGAGATCCCGGAACTCACTCCGTATCTATGCTTCCTGATCGCGGTGAGCGCGCTTGGTTCCGCTGTGGGCAACTATATTCTCGTGATCGCGAACCGGCAGGCGGAGGCGAGTTTGATTGCGCCGCTGGTGTATAGTCAGCTCTTCTCGGCGACCATTCTCGGCGTTGTGGTCTTTCGCGATTGGCCCGACCTGCTGTCCCTGCTCGGTTTGGTATTGATTGCGTTTTCGGGTTTCGCGTCTCTACGCGCCCATTTCAGAACCAAGGCGCCGGTCGGCGGCTAGAGCGTGCGCCAGACGCCGTCGCGGCGAAGCTCCGCCGCAGCGCTATGCTTCGCCTTCGGGCGCGACCGGCTCGCTTTCCCCATAGAGGCGGAAATAAGCGCCGCCCAGGGCCATCAGCTCCTCATGGGAGCCGGCCTCGAGCACCCGCCCGCCCTCCACCACGAGGATTTGGTCGGCATTGCGGACGGTTGAGAGGCGGTGCGCGATGATGATCGTCGTGCGTCCCTTCGCCAGCTCGGCGAGCGACGCCTGGATGCCGCGTTCAGTCTCCGCGTCCAGCGCCGAGGTGGGCTCATCCAGCAGCACGATCGGGCTGTCGCGCAGAAGCGCGCGAGCGATCGCGATCCGCTGCCGTTGACCACCGGACAGGTTCGTCGCCAGCTCGCCGACAGAGGTGTCGATCCCGTTGGGCAGCGCCATAACGAACTCGTGGGCCCCTGCGGCGCGCAATGCGGCCTCCAGGGCGGCGTCATCGGCGCTGGCGTCCCCCACCAGCAAGTTCGCCCGCACTGTGCCATCGAGCAAAAACGCGTCCTGCCCGACATACGCAATGCTCCGCCGCAGCGAGGCTGCTGTCAGATCGTCGATATTTTGACCATCGACGGAGATGACGCCGGATTCCACGCGCCAAAAACGCATCAGCAAGCTGGCGATCGTCGTCTTGCCGCCGCCGGAGCGTCCGACGATCGCCGTCGTCTTGCCCGCAGGCGCGACAAAGCTCATGCCATTCAGAACGCGTTTTGTCGGCTCATAGCCGAATCTGACATCGTTGAACCGCACCTCGCCCTTGTCGAGCGCCAGATCTTTCGCGTGCGGCCGATCGAGCTGTTCGCCATCATCTTGATCGAGGAAGTCATACATGACGCGCACGCCAACCAGGCTCGATTCAATCGTGGCGCGGGCTTGCCCCAGCCGGCGCGCCGGCTCATAGGCCAGCATGGCGGATACGATGAAGGACATCAGCTCGCCGGGACTTTCGCCGAGAGAGATGACGCGCCAGCCGCCAAATGCGATGGCCGCGGCGACAGCGATGCCGCCGACCAGCTCCATAAACGGGGCGATCCGGTTCGAAACGATGGCGTATTTGACGGAGAAGCGCCGCAGATCCTCCGCGTTCCGCTCCATCAATTCGCCATAGGCTCCCTCCATTCCGAAGGCCTTCACCACCCGGATTCCCTGGATGCCATTACGGATTCGATCATTTTGCAGCGCCGAAGCTTGCAGCTGGCGCCGAGAGATCGCGCGGAGGCGGTTGGTGACCATCGAAACGATCACGCCAATGGCGGGGATTGCGATCAGCAGCCCGAGCGCCAACACGAAGTTCTGCATCAGCAGGACAGCCAGGAGCGCGATCAGGGTGAAGACGTCGCGTCCGACCGCATTCGCGACGCTGCGCAGCGTGCCGCTTGCGGATGTGGCGCCGCGGCTGATCACCGTCATCAATTCACCGGTGGTCGTCGCTGCGACGTAGCTCGGCTCCTTGCACAAAAGTTTGCGAAATAGTTTTACCTGAACTTCCAAGGTAATGGCGCTACTAATTTTGCTTAGAACCACCGCTTGCCCGAACATGGCCAGCCCGCGCGTGACGAAAATCGCCATTACCGCGCCCGCGAGCACATAGAGCGCCGCCGTATTCTTCTTGATGAAGATCTCGTCGATCACATCCTCAATCATATAAGCGATGGCGCCCGTCGTTGCTGCGACGATCGCGCTGAGCCCCAATGCAAGGAAGTAGCTGCCAACATATTTAACGCCCGTTTCCTTGAATAAGCGGAGAACGAGCGTCCAAAAGCGGCGATCTTGATCGAGATTTGAAGTAACTACGGCCACGGCAGATCCACGATAAGAGCTGGCAAAAACAGCCGCTCCTATATCAGCCGAGTTGGGGCGCGTCGAATCACGGAGGTTGATTGACCTGCGGAGCGTGACAAACGCGCCGCGTGGCGGCTGCCGGCGGCGATGAAGGCGGATGCAACTTGCGTGCAATTCTGGCGGCCGTCGATACAAAATTCCGATCTTTAGTCGGCCGCTCACATTGTTTGCGCGTCGTGGGAGGAGCGCCCTCGGCAAAGATCCTGGCCGGGGCGGGAGCGGGCAAGGCGACTTTTTGTGCGCACGATACGTGCGCATGAGTGGTTAAATGCGAAATAATCTTGCGAGGACTTGTCGTTTCATCGCATGGTGCGCTACGCTGCGCTGCAAGATGATAGTGTGTTGGGCGCCGATGCGCGAGGGTGACGGATGACCGGTGAAAAGAACGCCGCCAACGCGGCTGCTGCGAAGACGAACGATAGGCCTTGGCTGTTCCGCACCTATGCGGGGCATTCTGACGCGGCCAAGTCCAATGCGCTGTATCGAGCCAACTTGGCCAAGGGCCAAACAGGGCTTTCCATCGCTTTCGATCTTCCGACGCAAACCGGCTATGACGCGGACCATCCGCTCTCTCGCGGGGAAGTCGGCAAGGTGGGCGTGCCGATTGCCCATATTGGCGACATGCGCACGCTGTTCGAGGGGATCCCACTCGAGCAAATGAACACCTCGATGACCATCAATGCGACGGCCGGATGGCTGTTCGCATTGTATATCGCGGTGGCGGAGGAGCAGGGCGCCCCAACCAACGCGCTGCGCGGAACCGTTCAGAACGACATCATCAAGGAATATCTCTCACGCGGGACCTACGTTTTTCCGCCAGAGCCAAGCCTGCGTCTGATCGCGGATATCGCCGCTTATGCGCACGACCATGCGCCAAAGTGGAACCCGATGAATGTCTGCTCCTACCATCTGCAAGAGGCGGGGGCGACGCCGGAGCAAGAGCTCGCCTATGCGCTCGCCACCGCCGTCGCCGTGTTGGATACGGTCAAGGCCCGCGGCGAGATCCCTGAGGCGCATTTCCCCGCGGCTGTTGGCCAGATTTCGTTCTTCGTGAATGCCGGCATGCGGTTCGTTACCGAGATGTGCAAAATGCGGGCGTTTGTCTCGCTTTGGGACGAAATCTGCCGCGACCGCTATGGCGTTCAAGATCCAAAGCTGCGCCGGTTCCGCTATGGCGTTCAAGTGAACAGCCTGGGCCTCACGGAGCCGCAGCCGGAAAATAACGTCGCGCGGATCTTGATCGAGATGCTCGGGGTCACCTTGTCCAAGAATGCGCGCGCCCGCGCTGTGCAGCTGCCGGCGTGGAATGAGGCGCTGGGCCTGCCGCGGCCATGGGATCAGCAATGGTCGCTGCGCATGCAGCAGATCCTCGCCTATGAAACGGACCTGCTGGAATATGGCGATCTGTTTGACGGCTCGCCGGTAATTGACGCGAAGGTCGACGAGCTGATCGCCAAAGCAAAGGACGAGCTCGCCGCCATCGACGGAATGGGCGGCGCTGTTGCGGCGATCGACCATATGAAGTCGCGGCTGGTGGAAAGCCATGCGGCGCGCGTCGCCGCAATTGAGAGCGGCGACATGACAGTGGTCGGCGTAAACGCTTACACCGAGAGCGAGCCAAGTCCGCTTTCGTCCGGAACCGGCGCGATTCAGACGGTCGATCCTGCGGTCGAAACACAACGTATCGCCGCGCTGAAGGCATGGCGCGAGCAGCGCGATCAAGCTGCAGTCGAGCGGGCGATTTCAGAGCTTCGAGCCGCCGCATCGGAAGGCCGCAACGTTATGCCGGCGAGTATCGCGGCGGCGAAGGCGGGGGTCACGACTGGCGAGTGGGGCGCAACGATGCGGGAAGTCTTCGGGGAGTACCGCGCGCCAACCGGGGTGGGCGCTGCGCAAGCCAGCTCAACCGGCGATATCGAAGCGGTGCGCGCCTCGGTTGAGGCCGTCTCCGACCGGCTGAAGCGCCGCCTTAAGATGCTGGTCGGCAAGCCTGGCCTCGATGGGCATTCCAACGGCGCCGAACAGATCGCCGTCCGGGCGCGTGATTGCGGGGTTGAAGTTGTATATGAAGGCATCCGCCTGACCCCAGCGCAAATCGTTAACGCTGCTCTCGAAGAGGATGTGCACGTAATTGGCCTCTCCATCCTATCAGGCGGCCACATGCCGCTGATCGCAGATGTAATGGCGCGAATGAAGGCCGCGGGTATTGATGATATTCCGGTTGTGGTCGGCGGAATTATTCCGCCGGAAGATGAGGCGGAGCTGATCAAAGCCGGCGTCGCGCGGGTGTATACGCCGAAAAACTTTGAGCTTACGCGTATCATGGCCGATATCGTGAAAGTCGTGGATGAGCGCGCGAGAGAGCCGGCTTAGAAAACTCGACGGCAGCGCCTGTTGGCCCTCACATGGTTCAGCCGAAACGACGGGTGGCCGCAGGCGTTCCAGCGCCAGCGCCCGCATGGCGGCGCAAAGAAACCCGTGAAAAGTATGCGGCCCACTCGTCGCGTCGAGCGTCAATCGATGCGTGCAATGCGTTTCGACGCTTGCGCCGCGACGTGAAGGCTTGGATATTGAGACATGGCGTTTCCTCAGAGCTTTCTAGAAGAGTTGCGCAACCGGGTCTCGGTTGTGGACGTGGTCGGCCGGCACGTCACTTGGCGGCGTGATCGCAGCAACTTCGCGAAAGGCGACTATTGGGCGTGTTGCCCTTTTCATGGGGAAAAAACGCCGAGCTTCCATGCTGAAGAGCGGACCGGACGCTACTATTGCTTCGGCTGCCATGAAGGCGGCGGCGCAATCGATTTTCTGATGAAGATTGAGCGGTTGAGCTTCCCTGAAGCTGTCGAGCGTCTCGCCGCGGAGGTCGGGCTGCCCTTGCCCGCAAAAGATCCGCAAATGGCGGCGCGGGAAGCGAAGCGGAAGTCCCTGACGGACTGCACCGAAGCGGCGGTCGCTTTGTTTCGGACTGAGCTGCAGAGCCCGCGCGGCGCTGAGGCGATGGCGTATTTGGCCCGCCGCGGCGTCTCCGCCGCGATGATCGAGCGGTTTGAGATCGGATTATCTCCTGAGCGCGGTGCGGACGCGCTCGCAGCGCTGCGCAGCGAAGGCTTTGACGCGCAACAGTTGCTGGCCGCGGATTTGGCGCGTCCATCGGACAAGGGCGGTCCCTATCATCCGTTCCATGGCCGCTTGATGTTCCCAATTCGCGATCCTCGCGGGCGGTGCGTGGGCTTTGGCGGGCGCTCCTTCGATCCCAATGCGCGGGCGAAGTACCTTAACTCGCGGGAGACGGAGCTCTTCTCCAAAAGTAAGCTGCTCTACAATTTAGGGCCGGCCCGCACCGCGGCGCGCAATGCGCCGTTGATTGTCGCCGAAGGCTATATGGACGTGATCGCTCTGACGCAGGCGGGCTTTGAAGCCGCGGTTGCGCCGCTGGGCACCGCCTTGACCGAAGATCAGCTTGATTTGCTCTGGAAGGTCGCTCCCACCCCGGTTCTGGCGTTGGACGGCGACCGCGCCGGGCTGGAAGCTGCGCGCCGGGTCGCGGATCGCGCGTTGCCGAAGATTGGGCCAGACCGTTCGCTTTCTTTTGTACTGTTGCCGGAAGGCCAAGATCCGGACGACCTGATTAAAAAGCATGGGCCGGAGGCGATGCAGGCGCAACTGGATGCGGCGGCGCCTTTGTTTGAGCTGCTCTGGCGGCGGGAGCTGATGGCCGGTCCCCTCGATACGCCGGAGCGCAAAAGCGGGCTGACCGCTCGGCTGGAGGCGCTGAGCGCGCGGATTGCCGATGAGGGAGTTCGAAAGAACTACTTTTTTGATTTTAAGAGAAAAATGCGCGAACATTTGTTCGCCAATTCGGCGCCGAAACGTGGCGGCGGGCCGCGCGGCGGCGCTCTATCCGCCGGACCGACCAGCGAAACGCGCGCGAACGCGCTTGCGGCGGCGGCGGTTGGCGCGTCCGAGCAAAGCCCCGCCTGGTTGCGCGAGGGATCCGTGATCGTATTCGCGCTGCGCCATCCTGAATGCGCCCTCCGGTGCGAGGCGGATTGGAGCGATTTGGAGTTTTCACATCCCGATTTGGAAAAAATCCGCTTAGCCCTACTTGAAGTTCTTTGCATCGCATCGACTTTGCATAATGAGGAGCCCGGATCCGACGCAATCGCGACATCTGAACATGTTTTTGCCGAAGTCGCGAAGCGCGTCGGCGAGGAGACGCTGTTGCGCGTCATGCGGTTGGCTGGTGGGCGTGCGCCGTCTGGCGCGAATGCTGAAGCGAACGAGATAGATACGACGTTCAAGGCCATGATTGCGCGTCACGCAACCGAAGAAAGCTGGCGGCGTGAGGTAGAGGCGTACAAGACAGAGCTGGAAAGCGATGGGGAGGATGCGCCCGCCGTTCGGCTCTATGAAGCGCGACGCGCGGCTAATTTGCGACGCTCGGCCACAACCAACGATGAAACAGCGGAATATTCTAGCCTGCTTAAATCTTTTGTTGACAGCGAACCATGGAAGAAAAAACGCAACCGCAGCAGTTAAGCATAGCGGGCGGCGGATTTTTTAAGGCCTTCTGACCCTAACCCTCCGCATTAGCGGCAAGATAGGATGAGATCGACGACGATGGCGGCTAAAGACGTCGAAGAAACCCAAGAGCAAGAACAGTCCGGCAGCGAAGGTGTGGTCCTCGACCTGAGCCAAGCCGCTGTGAAGAAGATGATCGCCAAGGCGAAGGCCCGCGGCTACATCACCTATGACGAGCTGAACAAGGCCCTGCCCTCCGATCAGGTTTCTTCCGAGCAAATCGAAGATGTAATGTCGCTGCTCTCTGAGATGGGCGTCAACGTCGTCGAGGCTGAAGAAAACGAAGAAGAGCAGCAAAACGACCAGAAGGCGGAAGCGCAACCTGGTCGTGAAGTCGTAACCCGCGAAAAAGAGAGCGAAAGCCTCGACCGGACAGACGATCCGGTTCGCATGTATCTCCGCGAGATGGGCTCGGTCGAACTGCTGTCGCGCGAAGGCGAGATCGCGATCGCCAAGCGGATCGAAGCTGGCCGCGAGACCATGATCGGGGGGCTGTGCGAAAGCCCTCTGACCTTCCAAGCGATCATCGTCTGGCGCGAAGAGCTGCTCGAAGAGCGGATCATGTTGCGCGAGGTGATCGATCTCGACGCCACCTTCGGCGCGGAAGTCGCCAGCGCGCAGGTCGAAGCCGGCGAAGTTGACGAAGACATTGAGGACGACGCCGAAGCAGAAACGCCAGCCGCATCCGCTCGGCCAGAGCCTGCTGCGCGTCCAGCCGCTGCGGCCAAGCTAGCTGAAGCCAAGACAACCGAAGCCAAGCCAACCGAAGTGACGTCGGACGCCGCCGACCGGCCCGACGGTGAGCAAGCCCAAGGCGAAGGCGAGAGCGGTGAAGAGGGCGCCAGCGAGGAGGAAGAGGACGAACAAGGCCTCTCTCTCTCGGCGATGGAAGCTGAGCTCAAGCCAAAAGTTCTCGAAACGCTTGAGCAGATTGCGGAGCTGTATGAGAAGCTGCGCGCACAGCAATCCAAGCGGATCGCCGCGGCGCTCAGCGAGAAAACCACCTTCTCCGCCGATCAGGAGCGCGCCTATTTGCGGCTCAAGTCGCAGTTGGTGGAGCTGGTGGACGGGCTGCACCTTAATAACCAGCGGATCGAAACCCTCGTCGACCAGCTCTATGGCATCAACCGCCGGCTCATCCAGCTGGAAAGCCAGCTTATTGAGCTCGCAGATCGCCACCGGGTGCCGCGCCTGAAGTTCCTTGATGAATATCGGGGCTTCGAGCTGGAGCCAGGCTGGTTAGAGCGGGTGTCGAAACTCTCGGGCAAAGGCTGGGCGAAGTTCGCGGAGCGCGAAGCGGACCGCGTTGAGCAAATCCGCAGCCAGATCGCCGAAGTCGGCCAGCTGACGGGCCTCGATATCCCTGAGTTCCGTCGTATCGTCCAGACGGTGCAGAAGGGCGAAAAAGAAGCTCGGATCGCGAAGAAGGAAATGGTCGAGGCGAACCTCCGTCTCGTGATCTCGATCGCTAAAAAATACACCAATCGCGGCCTGCAGTTCCTGGACTTGATCCAGGAGGGCAATATCGGCCTGATGAAAGCGGTTGATAAATTTGAGTATCGCCGCGGCTATAAATTCTCGACTTATGCGACATGGTGGATCCGCCAGGCGATCACCCGCTCGATTGCGGATCAGGCGCGGACAATCCGTATTCCGGTGCATATGATCGAGACGATCAACAAGCTGGTGCGCACCTCACGGCAGATGCTGCATGAGATTGGGCGCGAGCCGACGCCGGAAGAGCTGGCCGCCAAGCTGCAAATGCCGCTCGATAAGGTCCGCAAGGTGATGAAAATCGCCAAGGAGCCGATCAGCCTCGAGACGCCGATTGGCGATGAGGAAGATTCGCAGCTCGGCGATTTCATTGAGGATAAGAACGCCGTTCTGCCGCTCGACAGTGCGATCCACTCGAACCTGCGCGACACGACGACGGGCGTTCTGGCCTCTCTGACCCCGCGGGAGGAACGGGTTCTACGGATGCGATTTGGCATCGGCATGAACACGGATCACACGCTCGAAGAGGTTGGTCAGCAGTTTTCGGTGACGCGCGAACGTATTCGTCAGATCGAGGCGAAGGCGCTCCGCAAGCTCAAACACCCGAGTCGCTCGCGGAAACTGCGCAGCTTCCTGGACAACTAAAGACTTCACATCTGCGCCCCGGCTTGACGGCCGGGGCGTTTGCATTCTGACGACTACTTCTTGCACTGAGCGCGGATCAGCGCCACCAAGCCAGCCTCAGTTTTTGGCCCCATTTTGCCGTCCACGACCCCCACATCAACGCCTGCGCGGCTGAGAGCCGACTGATAGTGCTTGACCCACTCCGGGTTCAGCTCCATCGCTTTTTTAATGTCGGCAAGCGCCGCATCCGGCCGGCACAGCTTGGCGCGGGCGCTGCCGCGGTTGTTCCAGGCCATATCCAGTTCCGGCCAGATTTCGATCGCCTTGGTGTAGTCCGACTCCGCCGCCGCATGGCGCGCAAGTCGGCGATGGGCGTTGCCGCGATTGTAATAGGCGATCGCACGGTTTGCTTTACTGAGATCCTTCGCCGCAATCGCCGTTGTGCAGGCTTTTACGCTGCCTTCCGCATCGGTTGAGCGCGCCAGCGCTGCGCACCGCTTCAAATCCTCATATCCGCCCGCGGTCGCCGCCGGCGCCGCGCCCAGCAACGCAGCCAAGCCAGCAATCGCCGCGCCGGCGACAGTCAAAGCACGCGTCGCACGCATCGAAATCTGCTCCATGCTCACCCTCTATCCATTCCTTGGCCGTCGCGCGCTTTCCGCCGCCGCGCCGTGTTTAGCGCCTCAAGCTCCAAAGGTGAAATCGGTTTTCCTTCGGCAGGCCGGTTAAACAAAGCCTTAGAATTTAAGGCAACATTAGAAGTGCTTAACAAGAGGTCCGCGGCATTTTTCGTCAGCAACCAAGTCATGGCAAATCAAACTTAACCACAATCGGTCATTATAACGGCAAAGCTTGCGCATTATCATGGTTCATCGCAGGAGAACGCATATGGCCGAACGCGGCGCTTATAAATACACCGTCGTCATTCCCAGCCGCAATCGCCAGCGTTACTGCGTGGAGGCGGCGCAGACGGCGCTGCTTGGCGAGCGGGACGACGTTCAGGTAATCATTTGCGACAACTCAGATGACGGCGAGGATTTGCCGCGCCGTCTGAAAGAAGCTGGCGTTGATGATCGGGTGCTGCTCCTGCCAAGCACCGGCAAGGTCTTGCCGATGAAGGAGAACTGGGAGCGGGCGTTGGATCATTTCGCCGGCGAATGGTTGACCTATATCGGTGATGATGATGGCTTCCGGATCGATAGCTTTGAAATTCTCGACTACCTCACCGACAACTATGTCGCCAAATGTTATACTTGGCGGCCGATCTATTATAAATGGCCTTGCTTCCCTGAAGTTGATCACGGCCTACTGACGATCAACTACGGTGAAACCGGGATGTCTGTTGCGCCAACTCGGACTTACCTTGAAAACCATATGAATTGGGTGACGGATGACAAATGGCCAAATGCCGGCCCGTCCGTTTATCATGGGCTGGTCCACCGGTCGATTGTTGACATCACGCGCAAGCTGTATGGCCGCTACTTCTTGAACTTTGTAGTCGACTATTCGTCAGCAATTACCAACGCCACCTTCATTGAGCACTTCCTGCAATACCATTGGGATGTGACAATTATGGGCGCATGTGGCCATTCCAATACGGCTGGCCTCACGGCATCCGGCACGGCCGCGAAGAAAGTCCGTGAGTTCAAGATCGAAAACCCTGAACTCAAGGTCATGTTCGAGGACTTCCAAACCTCCAGCCTGCATGTGCCATGGGTTGCCGCCGGTTACAGCCTGCTGCTCGCCGAACTCGGCCTGCCCTTCTCAATGACGCCGCATAAATTCTTCAAAAGCTGCCTCAATGAGCTGGAGCGCCAGCGCAGTGAAGAAAGCTTTGCGGAGGAAAAAGCGCGGCTCCAGCGCTTCGCGGATCAGCACGGGCTGTCGCGTCAGAAGCTGGATGCGATGCAGATGCACACGACGATCAAGCCAATCGGCGCCGCGATGAACCCGCTTCGTTTCTACTTCGACACCGAAGCATTCGGTTGGAAAGGGATTCTGGACGTCGCGAAAAATTTGCAATCGGTCAAACAGCCATTCGCCTTCTACCCTGGCCCGCATCGCGAGGTTCTGGCGAAGATCCGGGCCGCGGCGCCTGGGCTGGCGCGCGCCGCCGAAGATGATATTGACGGTCCAGCGCCGGTGAAGCCCGAGTTCGCGCCGGCGCCGTCATTCGGGTCAGGCTTCAACGCCGAAACCGGCGGCATTTAAGCATCGGCGCGGCGCCAAGCTGATATGGCGCTGGCTTCTCTGAAAAAGTGGGTGTTCCTTGACGCGTCTGATTTTCGACGCATCTGATTTTCGCGCTTCAAGGAGTCCCGCATGTCTTCGACCGTTCGTGATCGGCTGGAAAGGATTCTGGCCAATATAGAAGGCGGCGGCGCGCGCCATCCGGCTTTCGTCGCGCTTGACGCAGCGGCGGCTCGCATTTCGGCCGATGCGGCCGACCGCCGCCGGACGGAGGGACGCTTGCGCGGCGCCCTCGATGGGCTGCTGATCCCGGTTAAAGATCTTTTCGACGTCGCTGGCGAAGTCACACAGGCTGGAGCCGCGATGCGGGCTTCCGCCGCCCCAGCGACAGCGGATGCAGCGATCGTCGCCCGCTTGCGTGAAGCTGGCGCGGTTATTCTTGGGCGAACGCATATGAGCGAGTTCGCCTTCTCCGGCCTCGGGCTCAATGCGGGATTTCCGCTGCTCCGCAATCATCTCGATCCGTCACGGATCCCCGGCGGATCATCTTCGGGCGCAGCCGTGGCCGTGGCCGCAGGCCTCGCGGACATCGCCATTGGCACCGATACGGGCGGCTCTTGCCGCATTCCCGCGGCGCTGAACGGGATTGTCGGTATGAAAACCAGCCATGGCCGAGTTCCAGCGGCGGGTTGCTTTCCGCTTGCGCCCAGCCTTGATTCGATCGGACCGTTGGGGCCCTCCGTCGCCGCCTGCGCGGACGCGTTCAGCGTCTTGGCCGGCGCGCGCGAGTGGGCGGGGATGGCGGCTGCGCCCCACGGATTGCGGCTCGCCATATTGAGGGGCAAGTTTTTAGACGCGGCGCCAGAGGCGGTTGTCACGGCCTACGAGGCGGCGCTGGCCCGGCTTGCCGCCGCTGGCGTGGCGTTGCAGGACCTATCGTTGGATGCGGAATGGGATGCGATGCTGTCGGCCTTTCCAGCCCCGATGGTCACGATTGAGGCGGCGGCTGTGCATTGGGACACGATGCGCAACCATCCGGAGCAGCTGGATCCACGCATCGCCGCGCGAATTCAGCTCGGAATGGACGCTTCCGCTGTCGACTATATCCGCGGCGGCGCAACCCGCGCGCAGCTGATCGCGAAGGTCAACGCGAAGATTGCGAGGTTTGACGCGGTGCTCTCGCCGACGGTCGCTATTGCTGCACCGTCAATCGCGAGCCTGCAGCAAAGCGATGACGCCTACTTCGCCGCGAACGGGCTTCTGTTACGCAATCCGACATTTGGAAATCTGTTCGACCTGTGCGCGATTTCTCTGCCGCTGCCGCTCAATGATCAGGAAAGCGTTGGGCTGCAGATCGCGCAAAAAAATGGCGACGACGAACGAATCCTCGCCGTCGCCGCCGGATTGGAGCAGCTGCTTAGAAGCAGCTGAGCACGCGGCTCAGACCATCCGTCTTGACCTGAGCGACTTGCTTGAGCGCGCTTGGGCCAGACGCGCCTGAGCGCGGCGACGCTGCGATGGTCAAGATGTCGCTGCCCAACATCGGGACGATGTTCGCCGGACCGA
The DNA here is from genome assembly GCA_022760355.1 of Neomegalonema sp. Taxonomy (GTDB): domain Bacteria; phylum Pseudomonadota; class Alphaproteobacteria; order Rhodobacterales; family Rhodobacteraceae; genus JALEGB01. Next base: position 728 of record JALEGB010000008.1, on the reverse strand, counting down.
TTGGGATCGTCAGCCGAACGCCTTTGAACTTCGCGACGTCAGCAAAGCCCAACGTCGTGCCAGTGTCGGTGCGCAGGAACAGAAACTTCGACGAATCGACGAAGGATTGCAGATACACAGTATCGGTGATCACGACCTCGAAGCGCCAAGAGATCGCTTCTTTTTCAATCACGAACACCACCCGCGCGCCGCTTTTGGTGACGGGGGTCGCAACGGCGCGGCCGCGGCCGCGATCACTGCGATAGCTCCAGACGCCGGACTTGAAGCCGTCTGCGCAGGCGCGCTTGGTTTCGGTCGGCGAGGTGCGAATTGTACCAAGCTTATCATCGCTCGGTTTCCGTTCTTCACCCGGCGCTTTTTCTTCCTCAGGCGTTGCGACAGCGACTTTAGTTTCTTTCTCTGTCGGCGCATCAACAACGATTGGCGCTTTTTCTTCCGTCGGTTCAGCAGTCTCTACCGGCGCTTTTTCTTCCGTCGGTTCAGCGGTCTCTACCGGCGCCTTTTCTTCCGTCGGCTCGGCAGTTTCCACCGGCGCTTTTTCTTCCGTCGGCTCAGCAGTCTCTACCGGCGCTTTTTCTTCCGTCGGCTCAGCGGTTTCCACCGGCGCTTTTTCTTCCGTCGGTTCAGCGGTCTCTACCGGCGCTTTTTCTTCCGTCGGTTCAGCGGTCTCTACCGGCGCTTTTTCTTCCGTCGGCTCAGCGGTTTCCACCGGCGCTTTTTCTTCCGTC